>NZ_JBIVFO010000038.1:0-73770 GCF_044748225.1 Streptomyces sp. NPDC090021
GCCCGGTTACATTCCGAACCCGGAAGCTAAGCCTTTCAGCGCCGATGGTACTGCAGGGGGGACCCTGTGGGAGAGTAGGACGCCGCCGAACAATCTTTCAAAGGACCCTTGGTCCAGCGTTCAACGCTGGACCAAGGGTCCTTTTTGTTTTTTCACTTCTTTACGCCGAAGCGCGGCCATGGGTTGGTTGCGCGAGAATGACTAGCGGTACCCCGAAGACAGGAGTCACACCCATGTCCAACTCTCCCGACGATCGTCCGGAGCGCGAGCCTCGTCGCAACGACGGCGGTGACAGGGGCGGCTACCGCGGGGGCCGTGACGACCGTGGGGGCGACCGTCCCCCGTTCCGTCGCGACGACCGCGGCGGCAGGCCGGCCGGTGGCGGCGGTGGCTACCGTCGCGACGACCGTGGCGGGCGTCCCTCCGGCGGCGGTGGTGGTGGCGGCTTCCGCCGTGACGACCGTGGCGGGGACCGTCCGTCCTACCCGCGTCGTGACGACCGGGGCGAGCGTCCCTCCTTCCGCCGCGACGACCGCGGTGACCGTCCCTCGTACCCCCGTCGCGACGACCGTGGCGGCGACCGTCCCAGCTTCCCGCGTCGGGATGACCGGGGTGAGCGTCCGTCGTACCCGCGTCGCGATGACGACCGTGGTGGGTACCGCGGTGGGCGTGACGACCGCGGTGGCGACCGTCCGTCCTACCCGCGCCGTGACGACCGGGGCGACCGTCCGTCCTACCCGCGTCGCGACGACCGGGGCGGTGACCGTCCCTCGTACCCGCGTCGGGATGACCGAGGTGAGCGTCCCTCGTACCCCCGCCGTGACGACCGGGGTGAGCGTCCGTCGTACCCGCGTCGCGATGACGACCGTGGTGGGTACCGCGGTGGGCGTGACGACCGCGGTGGCGACCGTCCGTCCTACCCGCGCCGTGACGACCGGGGCGACCGTCCGTCCTACCCGCGTCGCGACGACCGCGGCGGTGACCGTCCCTCGTACCCGCGTCGGGATGACCGGGGTGAGCGTCCGTCGTACCCGCGTCGCGACGACGACCGTGGTGGGTACCGCGGCGGCCGTGACGACCGCGGCGGCGACCGTCCGTCCTACCCGCGCCGTGACGACCGGGGCGAGCGTCCCTCGTACCCCCGCCGTGACGACCGCGGCGAGCGCTCGTCGTACCCGCGTCGGGATGACCGGGGCGACCGTCCGTCGTACCCGCGTCGCGACGACGACCGTGGTGGGTACCGCGGCGGCGACCGTCCGTCCTACCCCCGTCGTGACGACCGGGGCGACCGCGGCGAGCGTCCCTCGTACCCGCGTCGCGACGACGACCGTGGTGGGTACCGCGGCGGCCGTGACGACCGCGGCGGGGACCGTCCGTCCTACCCGCGCCGCGACGACCGGGGCGGCGACCGTGGTGGTTACCGCGGCGGCCGTGACGACCGCGGTGGCTACCGGGGTCGCGACGACCGCGGCGGCGACCGCGGGTACCGCTCGGACCGCGACCGCGACCCGGTCAAGCGTCTTCCCATCGACGAGGACGTCACCGGTCTCGAGATCGACGCCGATGTGCGTCAGGAGCTGCTGAGCCTGCCCAAGGGCCTGGCCGAAGAGGTCTCCAAGAACCTGGTCATGGTCGCCCGGCTGATCGACGAGGACCCCGAGCAGGCGTACGCGTACTCGCGCATCGCCCTGCGCCTGGCCTCCCGTGTCGCAGCCGTCCGCGAGGCCGCCGGCTTCGCCGCCTACGCCACGCAGAAGTACAGCGAGGCCCTCGCGGAGTTCCGCGCCGCCAAGCGGATGACCGGCTCCGTCGAGCTGTGGCCCGTCATGGCCGACTGCGAGCGCGGCCTCGGCCGTCCCGAGCGGGCGCTGGCCATGGCCGGTGAGCCCGAGGTCCAGAAGCTCGACAAGGCCGGCCAGGTCGAGATGCGTCTGGTCGCGGCCGGCGCGCGGCGGGACCAGGGGCAGCTCGAAGCGGCCATCGTGACCCTGCAGAGCCCCGAGCTGGCGTCCAACGCCGTCCAGCCGTGGACCGCGCGCCTGCGGTACGCCTACGCCGACGCCCTGCTGGCGGCCGGTCGCGAGGACGAGGCCCGCGAGTGGTTCGGTAAGGCCCTCGAAGCGGACAAGGACGGGGCCACCGACGCCTCCGACCGTCTCGCCGAGCTCGACGGCGTCGAGTTCGTCGACGCCGCGGACCTGTCCGACGACGAGGACCGGGACGGGGTCGAGAACCTGGTCGACGACGAGGACGACGACGAGGACCCGGCGGAGGTCGCCGCGGCCGAGCGCGCCACCGACGTCACCGAGTACTACGACGAGGACGACGAGGAGTACGAGCCGCTGGAGCAGTCCGCGGCCGACACCGACGTCCGCGGCGGCGACAAGGCCTGAGCCACGTCGCAGTGACGGCGAGAAGGGCGGTACCCCGACCGGGGTACCGCCCTTCTCCGTGTCCGGGAGACCTCAGCCCAGTCCGCGCAGCACCAGGCCGGTGGCCGGCTTCGGCCCGAAGGACGTGGACTTACGGGGCATGGTGACACCCTGGCGGGCGAGGTCGCGCACGACCTCCTCGCGTACGGGATGCAGCAGGACGGCGGTGCCGCCGTGGCGTTCGGCCATGGCCACCGTGGAGGCGGCGTCGTGGATATAGGTGATCTGGTCGGGGGTGTCCGGCACCTGCCAGAGCGCTTCGAGCAGCGTCGCGTGCAGCACGGTGGCGTCCAGCCGGCGCCAGGCCTCGGGGCGGTCGTGACGGACCGTGCGGTCGAGGAGGGCCAGATCGGGATCGGTGACCAGGTGGAAGGTGCCGTCGCCGGTGAGGAGGAAGGCGTTGCCGCGTTCCGCGGCGTCCGCGAGGGCGTCCAGGGCCAGCGGGAGCGGCCCGTCGACGGGGCGGACCCGGAAGTGACCGGCGACGGCGGCCAGCGCGTCGGCGACCGGCAGGCGGCGCAGCATCCGGTGGATGGCGCGGACCTGGAGCGGGTAGCGGGCGGTGTCCACGAGCAGCACCAGGCCGAAGTCCCACGCGGTGGGGGAGTCGTGCTCCTCCTGGAGGCGCAGGTACGTCGCCCAGCGGTGGTGGCCGTCGGCGATGAGGGCCTGGCGGTGGCTGAGATCAGCAGTGACGCAGGCCAGTTCGGCCGGGTCCGTGATGGCCCACAGGCGGTGCTGGAAGCCGTCCTCGGTGGTGGTCGACAGCAGCGGTGCGCGCTGGGCGGTCCGCTCGACGACCGCCGCCGCACCTGTGCCGGGATCGTCTCCCCGGTAGGTGAGGAGGAGGGGTTCGAGGTTGGCGGAGGTGGCGCGCATCAGGCCGGCCCTGTCGGTCACCACGTCCGGCATGACGTCCTCGTGCGGGAGGACGATGCCGGCGTCGGCGGTGGACAGGGCGAGGGCGCCGATGACGCCGCGCTGCAGCAGCCCGGCCCGGCGCTGCTCGTACACGTACAGCGCGGGCTCGGGGTCGGCGCAGAGGACGCCTTCGGCGAGCCAGTCCCGCAGGGTGCGCGCGGCCTGTTCGTTGCGCGCGGCCGGGGTGCCGGCCTGCGGGAGGATCAGGCGGACGATGTTGTGCGGGTCGGCGGATTCGAGGTGGTCGACTCCGTCGGGGCGCACGACCACGTCGTACGGCGGCGAGGTGACGGCGGCGAGGCTGCCGACACGCTCGGGGACGTAGCGCAGGCCATGGAACGGGATGAGGCGCAGTCCGTGGTCCGCGGTGCCAGGAGTGGTCATTAGTGCATGGTAAGTCGCGTCTCGTCATGCGGGATGATCGGGGCAGTAGGGAATCGGACAAGATCGATCACAGAGGGAGCGGCCAGAATGACCCGGCAGATCAGGACCAGTCCCGCGGCGTGTGACCAGAGTCTGCACCAGGCGTACGACACCGCTCTCCTGGACCTGGACGGTGTGGTGTACGCGGGCGGGCGGGCCATCGGCCACGCCGTGGAGTCCCTCGTGGCGGCCCGCGCGGACGGCATGCACCTGGCGTACGTCACGAACAACGCCCTGCGGACCCCGGAAGCCGTCGCGGAGCACCTGGGAGAGCTGGGCATCCCGACGGAGGCGGCCGAGGTGATCACCTCGGCGCAGGCGGTGGCCCGGCTGATCGCGGAGCAGGTGGAGCCGGGGGCCAAGGTGCTGGTGATCGGCGGGGAGGGGCTGCGGGTCGCGCTGCGCGAACGTGGGCTGGTGCCGGTCGAGTCCGCCGACGAGGAGGGGCTCGCGGCGGTCGTGCAGGGCTACGGGGGGCCGGACCTGGCGTGGGGCCGGTTCGCGGAGGCCTCGTACGCGATCAACCGCGGTGTGCCGTGGTACGTGTCGAACACCGACCTGACGATCCCCGGCGCGCGGGGCATCGCGCCGGGCAACGGGGCGGCCGTCGAGGTCGTGCGGATCGCCACGGGTGCCAAGCCGCAGGTGGCGGGCAAGCCGCTGCCTCCGATGCACCGGGAGACGGTGCTGCGGACCGGGGCGAAGCGGCCGCTGGTCGTCGGGGACCGGCTGGACACCGACATCGAGGGCGCCTTCAACGGGGAGGTGGACTCGCTGCTGGTGATGACCGGGGTGACCGACGCGGAGCAGTTGCTGCGTGCCGAGCCCCGGCACCGGCCGACCTATGTGGACCGGGACCTGCGCGGGCTGTTGGCCGGGCAGCCGGAGGTGGTGCCGGCCGCGGAGGGGTTCCGCTGCGGCGGGTGGACGGCGGTCGCGCTCAACAGCGGTGTGCTCGAACTGTGCGAGGACGACGAGACCGGTGCGGACGGCGAAGCGGGCCGGGACCCGATGGACGGGCTGCGGGCGCTGTGCGCGGCGGCCTGGACGGCCGCCGCGGAGGGCGTGTGCACGCTGGACGCGGCGAAGGCGCTGGCCAGGCTTGGTCTTTGAGGGCCCTCCGGAGGTCCGTTCGGGGTGGAGGCTAGGCTAACCTAACCTCCGTGTTGGTTGAGAGTCCTCCCGAATCCGGGCCGAGTGCGGCGCCCCCGCCGGACGCCGTCGCCCGCCCACGCCATGCCGCGCGCGCGGCGGGTCTGGCCGTCGCCCTCGTGGTGCTCGCCCTCGTCGCGGTGGTGAGCATCTCCGTGGGTGCCAGGCAGATGCCCCTGGAAGAGGTCTGGCACGGCCTCTTCCACTACTCGGGAACCACCTCGGACGTGGTCGTGCGGGACCTCCGGGTCCCGCGTACCCTCCTCGGGCTGATGGTCGGGCTCGGGCTGGGCCTGTCCGGTGCGGTCATGCAGGCGCTGACCCGCAACCCGCTGGCCGAGCCCGGCATCCTCGGCGTCAACGCCGGCGCCGCGGCCGCCGTGGTGTCCGCGATCAGCTTCCTCGGCGCGAGTTCGCTGTCGGAGTTCGTGTGGTGGGCCTTCCTCGGCGCCGCCGTCGTCTCCGTCGTCGTGTACGTGCTCGGCGGCAGCCGCAGCGCCACACCGGTACGCCTCGCACTCGCCGGTACGGCCGCCAGTGCGGCCCTCGTCGGCTACATCAACGCCGTGCAGCTGATGGACAGCAAGGCGCTGGACAAGCTGCGCTTCTGGACGGTGGGCTCGCTGGCCTCGGCCAATATGGACACCGTCCGGCAGGTCGCCCCGTTCCTGCTGGTCGGCGCGGTGCTCGCGCTGGCGCTCGGCCGACCGCTCAATGCCATGGCGATGGGCGACGACACGGCCAGAGCCCTCGGTGCGAACCTGACGCGGACCCGGGTCGGCGCGATGCTCGCCATCACCCTGCTCTGCGGTGCGGCGACCGCAGCCTGCGGTCCCATCGTCTTCATCGGCCTGATGATCCCGCACCTCGTGCGCGTGTTCACCGGACCGGACATGCGCTGGGTGCTCGCCTACTCGGCCGTCCTGTCGCCCGTCCTGCTGCTCGGCGCGGACGTCGTCGGCAGGGTCGTCACCCGGCCCGCCGAGCTCCAGGTCGGCATCGTCACCGCGCTCATCGGCGGGCCCGTCTTCATCTACCTCGTCCGGCGCAAGAGGATGGCCCAGCTGTGACCGTGACCGCCAAAGCACGTCCCGTGCGGCTCCCGGGCGGGATGTCGCTGCGGATCGAGCGGCGCGCCCTGGCCGTCGGTGCCCTGCTCGTCCTCGGCGCCTTCGTCATGGCCGTGCTGCTCATCGGCACCGGCGACTTCGACATCGCGCCGTGGGATGTCGTACAGACCCTGCTCGGCAACGGCACCCCCGCCAACGACTTCATCGTCAACGACCTGCGGCTGCCCCGGGTGCTGGTCGCCCTGCTGGTCGGCGCGGCCCTCGGGATGGCCGGAGCCGTCTTCCAGTCGGTGACCCGCAACCCGCTCGGTTCGCCCGACCTGCTCGGCTTCTCGTACGGGTCCGCGGTCGGCGCCCTCGTCGTCATCATCCTGCTGAACGGCTCGGCGACCGCGGTCGCCGTCGGCGCGCTGCTCGGCGGACTGCTGGCCGGCGCCGCCGTCTACCTGCTGGCGTACAGGCGGGGCATCCACGGCTACCGGCTGGTTCTGGTGGGCATCGGCGCGTCCGCGATGCTGGTGGCCGTCATCCAGTACCTGATCACGAAGGCCCAGCTGGTGGAGGCCTCGCGGGCGATGGTGTGGCTGACCGGTTCGCTGGCCGGCCGGGACTGGGCGCAGGTGTGGCCGCTGCTGCTGACCTGTGCGGTGCTGTTCCCGCTGGTGCTGGGGCAGAGCAGGGCCCTGCGGATGATCGAGATGGGTGACGACGCGGCGTACGCGGTGGGGGTGCGGGTGGAGCGCACCCGGATGCTGCTGATGCTGGCGGCCATCCTGCTGACCACGGCGGCGAGCGCGGCGGCCGGGCCGATCAGCTTCGTGGCACTGGCGGCGCCGCAGCTGGCCCGGCGGCTGACCCGCTCGCCCGGTGCCAACCTGCTGACCGCCGCCCTCATGGGCTCGGTGGTGCTGCTGCTCTCGGACTGGGCCTCGCAGCGGGCCTTCGGCGCGGACCAGCTGCCGGTGGGCGTGGTGACCGGGCTGGTCGGCGGTGTCTATCTGCTCTGGCTGCTCGTCACCGAGCGCAAGGCAGGACGTATATGAACCTCAGGAGTGCGCAAGTGCAGCGGTTGACCGCGGAGAACGTGACCCTCGGCTACGACCAGCGGGTCATCGCCGAGAACCTGTCGGTGGAGATCCCCGACAACTCCTTCACGGTGATCGTCGGCCCGAACGCCTGCGGCAAGTCCACGCTGCTGCGGGCCCTGTCGCGGATGCTGAAGCCGTCCGAGGGGCGGGTGCTGCTGGACGGGCAGGCCATCGGGTCGATGCCCGCGAAGAAGGTCGCCAAGACCCTCGGTCTGCTGCCGCAGTCCTCGATCGCGCCCGACGGCATCACGGTGGCCGACCTGGTCTCGCGCGGCCGGTACCCGCACCAGGGGCTGCTGCGGCAGTGGTCGCCCGAGGACGAGCGGATCGTGAACGAGTCGATGGCCTCGACCGGGGTCGCCGAGCTTGCCGACCGTGCGGTGGACGAGCTGTCGGGCGGGCAGCGGCAGCGCGTGTGGATCGCCATGGCGCTGGCGCAGCAGACCCCGCTGCTGCTGCTCGACGAGCCGACGACGTACCTGGACATCCAGCACCAGATCGACGTGCTCGACCTGTGCGCCGAACTGCACGAGACCCAGGGGCGCACGCTCGTCGCGGTGCTGCACGACCTCAACCACGCCGCCCGCTACGCCACCCACCTGATCGCGATGCGGGGCGGGAAGGTCATCGCCGAGGGGCCGCCGCAGGAGGTCGTCACCGCGGAGCTCGTGGAGCAGGTGTTCGGGTTGCGCTGCCAGGTCATCGACGACCCGGAGACGGGAACCCCGCTGGTGATCCCGGCGGCCCGGCGCCCCCGCGCACAGGTGGCCGCCGAGGTCCGGGAGCCGGCGGCCGGGCTCTCGTAGGGCTCTGTCGTCGAAGTCCCGCCCGGCCCGCGGCGCCGCTGTGACGACAGGACCTGGCTAGAGCAGGCTCTTCAGTCGCAGCAGGTCGCGGAAGCCGGCCTCCAGCCTGACCCGGCCGGAGGCCCAGGCCTTCGCGAACTTCAGTTCGCCCGCGACCAGGGAGACCAGGTCGTCGCCGGTCATCGCGAGGCGGATCTCGGCCTTGTGCGCGGGCGGGCCCGGGGCGACCGCGTCCACGCGGATCCGGCCTCCGTCGAGGTGGCCCGTGAACGTCTGGTCCAGGTCCGTGATGTGGCAGCTGAGGGACCGGTCGGACGCGGCCGCGCCGCGCACGCCGGCCTCGGCCCGCTGAAGGTTGTCGGAGAGTCGGTCGAGTGCGTCACGGCACTCCTGGATCGTAGCCATCGTGATCACGACCGTACCGCAGAGCCGCGCGTGGCCGTGGGGGCGCTTCGGGGTAGCGTCGTGGCATGACCGACCAAGCAGCCGAGACCCGGGCCGGGGCCCCGAGCGCGGCCGACGCCGGAGCCGGGGCGGAAGCCCCCGTGGAGCCCGCGGGTCCCGCCGAGCCTGCCGAGCCCGCGGGTCCCGCCGGTCCCGCCGGGCCCGCGCCGCTGGGCGTCGTACGCACCCCCACCGGCCACGCCGGGGTGGACGCGCACCTGGCGCGGCTGGCGGACGCGGACCACCTCACGGCCGACGGACACGTCGAGGTGTACGAGGATGTTCACCGGGGGCTGCGTGAGGCGCTGACCGCGCTGGACGCACCGCCCGTCCCCGGACCGTACGACAACAGGAGCTGAACCGAACGTGGCAGGAGTGGCACGCCGCCGCCTGGACGCCGAACTGGTACGCCGCAGCATGGCCCGCTCGCGCGAGCACGCCGCGCAGCTGATCGCTGCGGGCCGGGTGACCGTGGGCGGCACCACCGCGACCAAGGCCGCCACCCAGGTCGAGACCAGCGCCGCCCTCGTCGTCCTCAAGGACGACGCCGACCCCGACTACGTCTCGCGCGGCGGACACAAGCTCGCGGGCGCCCTCGCGGCCTTCCGGCCGCAGGGCCTGCGGGTCGAGGGCCGTCGGGCGCTGGACGCGGGCGCGTCCACCGGAGGCTTCACCGACGTGCTGCTGCGCGCGGGCGTGTCCCACGTGATGGCGGTCGACGTCGGCTACGGGCAGCTCGCCTGGTCGCTGCAGAGCGACGACCGGGTCACCGTGAAGGACCGTACGAACGTGCGCGAGCTGACGGTCGAACAGCTCGACGGCGTCCCGGTGGACCTCGTCGTCGGCGACCTGTCCTTCATCTCGATCGGCCTGGTGCTGCCCGCGCTGGTGAGGTGCACGGCGCCCGACGCCGACCTGGTGCTGATGGTCAAGCCGCAGTTCGAGGTCGGCAAGGAGCGGCTGGGCAGCGGCGGCGTCGTGCGCAGCCCGGAGCTGCGGGCGGAGGCCGTGCGCGAGGTCGCCGTCCGGGCCGCGGAGCTGGGTCTGGGCGTCCTCGGGGTGACCGCCAGTCCGCTGCCGGGGCCGTCGGGGAACGTGGAGTACTTTCTGTGGCTGAGGGCGGGGGCACCGGCACTCGACCCGGCGGACGTTGACCGTGCAGTTGCGGAGGGGCCTCAGTGACAGAATTTCCGGGGGAACGGACCGTATTCCTGCTCGCGCACACCGGGCGGCCGGCGGCCATCCGCAGCGCCGAGCTGGTCGTCAAGGGACTGCTGCGCTGCGGGCTGGGCGTACGGGTCTTCGAGCACGAGGCGGTGGACCTGCCGCTGCCGCCGGAGGTGGAGCTCGTCACCGAGTCCACGCCGGGGGTGCTCGACGGGTGCGAGCTGCTGGTGGTGCTGGGCGGCGACGGGACCCTGCTGCGGGGTGCGGAGTTCGCGCGCGCCTCGGGCGTGCCGATGCTGGGCGTCAACCTGGGCCGGGTCGGCTTCCTCGCGGAGGCCGAGCGCGACGACCTCGACAAGGTCGTGGACCGGGTGGTGACGCGTTCGTACGAGGTCGAGGAGCGGATGACCCTCGACGTGATCGTGCGTACGAACGGCGATGTCGTCCACCGGGACTGGGCGCTGAACGAGGCCGCGGTCCAGAAGGTGTCCCCGGAGCGGATGCTGGAGGTCGTCCTGGAGATCGACGGGCGCCCGGTGACCGGCTTCGGCTGCGACGGGATCGTCTGCGCGACTCCGACGGGTTCGACGGCGTACGCCTTCTCCGCGGGCGGGCCGGTGGTCTGGCCGGAGGTGGAGGCGCTGCTGATGGTGCCGATCAGCGCGCACGCGCTGTTCGCGAAGCCGCTGGTGACCTCGCCGAACTCGGTGCTCGCGGTGGAGGTGCAGAACGGCACCCCGCACGGGGTCCTGTGGTGCGACGGCCGGCGCACGCTGGAGCTGCCGGCCGGGGCCCGGGTGGAGGTCCGGCGGGGGGCCGTGCCCGTACGGCTCGCCCGGCTGCACCACGCGTCGTTCACCGACCGGCTCGTCGCGAAGTTCGCGCTGCCGGTGTCGGGCTGGCGGGGCGCACCCCACTGACGGCAAGCCCGGCCGGGATTGCGGGTGTTGCCGTGCGGCGCCCGCCGCGAGAGCATTAATAGCACACGCGTTCGAGAAACTCGGGGCGGGTGACGTCACATGGCACCCGGGAAACCTCGGTATCGTCGTCCCGTGCTTGAGGAGATGCGGATACGGTCGCTCGGGGTCATCGACGACGCGGTGGTCGAGCTGTCGCCCGGTTTCACCGCGGTGACCGGCGAGACCGGCGCCGGCAAGACGATGGTCGTCACCAGCCTCGGGCTGCTGCTCGGCGGCCGCGCCGACCCGGCCCTGGTACGGATCGGGGCCAAGGCCGCGATGGTCGAGGGCCGCATCGTCATGCGCCCGGACGACCCGGCCGCGGTACGCGCCGAGGAGGCGGGCGCCGAGCTCGACGACGGCGCCCTGCTGATCAGCCGGACCGTGTCCGCCGAGGGCCGTTCGCGCGCCCACGTCGGCGGTCGCTCCGTGCCCGTCGGCCTGCTCGGCGAACTCGCCGACGACCTGGTCGCCGTACACGGGCAGACCGACCAGCAGGGCCTGCTCCGGCCGGCCCGGCAGCGGCAGGCGCTCGACCGGTACGCCGGGGACGCCGTCGCCGTCCCGCTGGAGAAGTACGGTTCGGCCTACCGCAGGCTGCGCGCGGTCGCCGTGGAACTCGACGAGATCACCACCCGGGCCCGGGAACGGGCCCAGGAGGCGGACCTGCTCCGCTTCGGACTCGACGAGATCGCCGCCGTGGAGCCGGTGGCCGGCGAGGACGCCGAGCTGGCGGCCGAGGCGGAACGACTCGGGCACGCCGAAGCGCTCGCCCAGGCGGCCCAGGCGGCGCACGCGGCGGTCGCGGGCAACCCCGAGGACCCCGAGGCCATCGACGCGAACATGCTCGTCGCCGGGGCCCACCGGGCGCTGGAGGCCGTACGGTCGCACGACCCGGCGCTCGCCGCGCTCGCCGAGCGGATCGGTGAACTCGGCATCCTGCTGTCCGACGTGGCCGGGGAACTGGCGGGCTACGCCGACGACCTCGACGCCGATCCGCTGCGGCTGGCCGCGGTGGAGGAGCGCCGGGCGGCCCTGACCCAGCTGACGCGCAAGTACGGCACCGGGGGCACCGTGGAGGCCGTACTGGCATGGGCCGAACAGGGCGCGGCGCGCCTGCTGGAACTGGACGGCGACGACGAGCGGATCACCGAGCTGACCGCGGAACGCGACGGGCTGCGCTCCGAACTGTCGCTGCTGGCCCAGGCCCTGACCGACGCCCGGGTGGAGGCGGCGACCCGCTTCGCCTCGGCGGTGACGGCGGAGCTGGCGTCGCTCGCGATGCCGCACGCCCGGGTGACGATCGACATCCGGCAGACCGAGGACCCCGAAGGAGTGGACGTGGACGGCCGCCCGGTCGCCTACGGACCCTCCGGCGCCGACGAGGTCGAACTGCTGCTGGCCCCGCACCCCGGCGCCCAGCCGCGGCCGATCGCCAAGGGCGCCTCGGGCGGTGAGCTGTCCCGCGTGATGCTCGCCGTGGAGGTCGTCTTCGCGGGCACCGACCCCGTGCCCACCTACCTCTTCGACGAGGTCGACGCCGGCGTCGGCGGCAAGGCGGCCGTCGAGATCGGCCGGCGGCTGGCGAAGCTGGCCAGGTCGGCACAGGTCGTCGTCGTCACCCACCTGCCGCAGGTGGCCGCCTTCGCCGACCGGCAACTGCTGGTGGAGAAGACCAACGACGGCTCGGTCACCCGCAGCGGGGTCACCGTCCTGGAGGGCGAGGACCGGGTCCGCGAGCTGTCGCGCATGCTCGCGGGGCACGAGGACTCCGTCTCCGCGCGGGCGCACGCCGAGGAACTGCTGGCGGCGGCGCGCGCCGACGTGTGAGTCCGAACACCACCCCAGGGCCCGGGACGCATAACGTTCCGGGCCCTCCGCTTGTCCACGAAAGACCGTTTCGGACCTGAAAGAGATCGATCGGGGCGTCACTCTCCGGATTCCACTTACGTCGTGTGAGTGAGGCCGGAAGGTGTCCTGCCGTATCTCGCACAGGATCCGCACCCGTATGCTCCCGGAACGCTCGTGCGGACTGGCATTCTTGGCGACGTCTCTGACTCCCTCACCCTGGAGCTTCGGCCAGTGAGCAGCTCCCCGGTCTCCACCTCCGTCGCGGCACAGCCCTACGGTCGCCCGCCGCTGCGCACCGTCCAAGTGCTCGGCGACGGTGCGGGCGCCGGCAGCTGCGCACACGTCCGATCCCTCGCCACCGGGCTCGCCGCGCGCGGGGTACGGGTCACGGTGTGCGCCCCCGTCCAGGCGGAGGGGGAGTACGACTTCACCGGCGCCGGGGCGGAGTTCGCGCCCGACGCGGTGAGCGTGCTGCGGGCCGCGTGCGCCGGCGCGGACGTCGTCCACGCGCACGGAGTGCGGGCCGGCCTGCGGGCCGCACTGGCCATGCGCGGGCGCCGGGTGCCGCTGGTGGTGAGCTGGCACGGCGAGGGCCCGACGGCGCACGGCACGCTCGGACGGCTGAGCCGGATGCTGGAACGGCGCGTGGCACGCGCCGCCGCAGTGGTGCTCGGAGCCTCCTCGGACCTCGTGGACCTGGCCCGCCAGCGGGGCGCCAGGGACGCGCGGCTGGCGCCGGTGGCCTTCCCGGCCGGGCCGGGAACGCCGTCCGACCCCGGCAAGGTGCGTGCGGAACTGGGCGTCGTTGAGCGGCCGTTGCTCATCGCGGTCGGCAGTCTCGTGGCGCACCGCGGCTACTCCGTCCTGCTCGACGCGGCGCGGGAGTGGCGGGCCCTGGAGCCCGCGCCGCTGCTGGTGATCGCGGGAGAGGGGCCGCTGCGGGCCGAACTGGCCCGCCGGATCGCGGCGGAGAGGCTGCCGGTCCGGCTCCTCGGCCGCCGCCGGGACGCGGCGCACCTGCTGGCCGCGGCGGACCTGGCGGTACTGCCGAGCCGGTGGGAGGCGCGGGCCCCGCTGGCGCAGGAGGCGCTGCGGGCCGGCGTACCGCTGGTGGCGACGGCGGTGGGCGGTGTGCCGGAGCTGGTGGGGGAGGGCGCGGTCCTCGTCCCGCCGGGGGAGGCGGGGGCTCTGGCGTCGGCCGTGGCCGGCCTCCTGGCAGATCCGGCCCGCCGGTCCGACCTGGTCGCCGCAGGGCGCGTACAGGCCGCCACATGGCCCTCGGAGGACGACACCGTGGCCCAGGTCCTGTCCGTCTACGACGAACTGACGGAACGCCGCCGATAGCCCCGGGCGGTGGCAGACGGGGCTCCCCGCCGCCGTGGGGCTCCGCGTACCCAGCCCCGCCGGCGTTTGAGGCGCGGGTCCGGGCAGCGCCCGGGGAACGGTGGAAGGGCGGGTAGGGGACAAGCCCCGCAGGGCCACCCCGCCGCGTCCGGCCGCGCCGCCGCTGCGGGGGATCCGCCCCCGGGCCCCCGCGCCTCAAACGCCGGCGAGGCCGAATCGGCCCGGCCCGAGCGCCGGAGGGCTGAGGTGGCAGGGGGGCGCCCCGAGCGAAGGGGAGTGCGGGTCCGGCGGACGGAGTCCGGCGCGGCGGCCCGAAGCCCGCGAGGCGCCCAGGCGCCGAGGGGTGCGAGGGACGGGTCAGGAAGGGGTGGTGTGGCGACGGGCCCGGAGGGCCAGGCTGAGGGAGAGCACCGTCTCCGGGTCGTCCAGGTCCGTGCCCAGCAGCTCCGAGATGCGCGCCAGCCGGTTGTAGAGGGTCTGCCGGTTCAGGTGGAGCTCACGGGCCGTCTCCGCCTTGCGACCCGCATGGGCCAGGTACGTCTCCAGCGTGGGCAGCAGCGGCGGCCGCGACGTCGCGTCGTGCGCCCGCAGCGGGCCGATCGCGCGGTCCACGAAGGCCGCCAGGTCCGGGTGTTCGCGCAGGCGCCACAGCAGCAGGTCGATGTCGAGGCGGCGGGCGTCGTACCAGGGCCTGGCCGGCAGGCCGTGGGCCGCCGTGGCAGTCTCCGCCGCGTGCCGCAGACCCGAGGAGGCGGCCGCCCAGCCGCCCGCGACGCCGACGACCACCGCCGGCGGGGCGGCGGCCCGCTCCAGGCCCGCGCGTTCCACCCCCGCCCGCAGCGCCGCCGCGACCCGGTCGGCGACCGCCGAGCGTTCCGACTCCGCCCGCAGCGACACCAGCAGCGGTACCCGGCCCTCGACCGGGCGGACACCCAGCAGGACCGGCACCCCGACGGACGACAGCTCCTCCAGCACCGCGCGGGCCAGCACGGCCCAGTTGCCGGACGGGCCGAGGTCCGAGAGCCGCATGACCACCGGCAGCAGCGGTCCGGCACCCGGCCTGAAACCCAGCACCCGGGCCTGTGCCGGGGCGTCCTCCGCCGAGATCCGGCCCTCCGCCAGGTCCGTGAGGAAGTCGCCGCGGCCGCGGGCCGCCAACTCCTCCTCCTGCCGCGCCTGCATCAGCACCACGGCCAGGACACCCGCCGTGCGCTCCGCCGCCATCCGGTGCACCGGGAGCAGCGGGGCCGAGACCCCGACCAGGACCACCCGGGCCCGCACCGAGCCGGTGCCGTGGCCGCCGCCCGGTACGTCGATCACCACCGTGTTCGCGGACGGTTCGGCCTCGCGCTGGCCGCGCAGCCCCTCCCACACCTGGAGCGGGTCCGCGCCGGGGTCCCCGGCCGAGCTGGCGGCCGCGTACAGCAACTGCCCGTCCGGGGTCTCCAGGAAGACCGGGTTGCCCGTGAAGTCGGCCACGATGCGCAGCACCTGCGGGATGCCCCCGCCGCCCAGGAGGGCCTCGGTGCAGCGCCGGTGGACCTCCTCGGCCCGCTGGAGCAGTGCGTAGTGGCCGTTGACGATCTCGGTGTGGACCTCCTCGGTGACCGCGACGAAGGGGACCTCCCGGTGGAGCTGGACCAGCGGCAGTCCCGCCGTGCGCGCCGTCTCCACGATCGTGGCGGGCAGCCGCGTGAAGCGCGGGCCCAGTTCGACCACCAGCGCGGCGATGCCGCGGTCCGCGAGGCGCCGTACGAAGGCCCGCTGTTCGGCTGGGCGGGTGCCCAGGCCCAGCCCCGTGGTCAGCAGCAGCTCGCCGCCCTTGAGCAGGGAGGCGATGTTCGGCACCTCGCCGGCGTGCACCCAGCGGACGGTGCGGCCCAGGCGGTCGGCGCAGGCCACCACCTCCGGCAGGCCGCTGCGCAGCCCCGGCAGCTCCAGTGCCCGCTGAACCGTGATCCCGCCCTGGTTGTCCATGTCGCGGGACGCTATCAGGGGGTCAGGCCGGCCGGATGTTGTGGTTGAAGCGGAAGACGTTGTCCGGGTCGTACTCGCGCTTCACCCGTTCCAGACGGCGCATGTTGTCCGCGCCGAGCCCGGAGACCACCCGGTCCGAGCCCTCGTCCCCGGTGAAGTTCAGGTACACCGCGCCGGTGCTCCACGGCGCGACGTCCGCGCGGACGTCCTTGACCCACTGCCTGCAGCGCTCGTCGTCCGCGGGGTCCTCCCAGATCCCGAACGGGTGCACCACCCAGGGAGAGTCCCGGTACGGAACCGGGTAGTCGGCCGGGCCGGAAGCGATCGCACCGCCCTGCGGGAACAGGATGTGCTGGGTCCCGGTCGGCACCGGCATCGACGCGGCCCGGGAGCAGAACACGTCGACGAACGCGTCCGGGGCACCGGTCAGGTACTCCGCCGACCAGTAGTTCCGCAGCCCCGGCGGGTCGTCGATCATGCACTGGAGATCCGCGTACGGGATGGCGGTGACCATCGCCGCCTCGTGCGGCAGCGCCAGCAGCGGCTCGGCGAGCCGCCGCATCCGCTCCTCCGGGCCGGCGTACGTGAGCAGCGCCGCGCACACCAGCCGCCCGGCCAGGTGCGGGGGCACGAAATCGTCGTCCGGGGGACCGGTCAGGAAGATCACGCCCCCGCTCGCCTCCGCCGGCCCGCCCTCCAGGAGGTCCCGGTAGGTCCGCACCACCTCGGGACCGTACTCCGGCAGGTACAGGACGAACGCGATGGCCATGGCGGGCAGTTCGTGCAGCCGCAGGGTGATCGCGGTGGCCACGCCGAAGTTGCCGCCGCCGCCGTGCAGCGCCCAGAACAGCTCCGGGCGCTCCTCGGAGGTGGTCTCCAGGACCGAGCCGTCGGCCGTCACCAGCTCCACGCCCAGCAGGTTGTCCACGGCCAGCCCGCACTTGCGGTCCAGCCAGCCGCTGCCGCCGCCCAGGACGAAGCCGCCGACGCCGGTGGTGGAGGCCCGGCCGCCGGTGGTGGCCAGCCCGTACGGGGCGCAGGCCCGGTCCAGGTGGCTCATCGTCGCCCCGCCCTCGACCCGTACGGCGCGGGCACCGGGGTGGACGGTGACCTCGTGCATCCGGCGCAGGTCGATCACGAGCGCGCCGTCGCCGAGGGCGGAACCGGAGACGCTGTGCCCGCCGCCCCGCACGGCGATCTTCAGGTCGAGGTCCCTCGCGAAGCGCACGGCGGTGGCCACGTCCTCCGCGCTCTCGCACTGGGCGATCACGGCGGGCCTGCGGTCGATCATCGCGTTGAAGACGGTCCGGGCCTCGTCGTAGCCCGGATCCTGCGGAGCGAACACCTCGCCGGACAGATCCTCGCGGAGCGCGGTCAGGGCCGCGCCCGCCTTCGAGAGGGGAGCCATGGCTGCCCCCTTCCAACGGACGGAGGGCATAAGACCTCTCCAGCCTAGGCCCGGCGGATCACCGGGGCGCGGCGAACCGCACGGTGCTGTGCACCGCACCCCGGGCGGGTCGTGGCCGGCTCAGCCGCCGTAGGCCCCGCTCGCGGTCAGCCGCAGCGCCGTGTCGATCAGCGGAACGTGGCTGAAGGCCTGCGGGAAGTTCCCGACCTGCCGCTGGAGCCGCGGGTCCCATTCCTCCGCGAGCAGGCCCAGGTCGTTGCGGAGCGCCAGCAGCCGCTCGAACAGCCGTCGTGCCTCGTCCACCCGGCCGATCATCGCCAGGTCGTCGGCCATCCAGAACGAGCAGGCGAGGAAGGCCCCCTCGTCGCCCTCCAGGCCGTCCACACCGGCCTCCTCGCCCGCCGTCGGGTAGCGCAGGATGAAGCCGTCGGGCGTGGACAGCTCGCGCTGGATCGCCTCGATGGTGCCGATGACCCGCTTGTCGTCCGGCGGCAGGAAGCCCATCTGCGGGATCAGCAGCAGCGAGGCGTCCAGCTCCTTCGACCCGTACGACTGGGTGAAGGTGTTGCGTTCCTTGTCGTAGCCCTTCTCGCACACGTCCTGGTGGATCTCGTCGCGCAGTTCCCGCCACCGCTCCAGCGGGCCGTCCGCGTCCCCGCTCTCGATCAGCTTGATCGTGCGGTCCACGGCCACCCACGCCATCACCTTGGAGTGCACGAAGTGCCGGCGCGGGCCGCGCACCTCCCAGATGCCCTCGTCCGGCTCGGACCAGTGCGTCTCCAGGTAGCGGATCAGCTTGAGCTGGAGCACGGAGGCGTAGTCGCTGCGGGCCAGGCCGGTCATGTGACCCAGGTGCAGGGCCTCGGTGACCTCGCCGTACACGTCGAGCTGGAGCTGGCCGGCTGCGCCGTTGCCGACGCGCACCGGGCGGGAGCCCTCGTAGCCGGGCAGCCAGTCCAGTTCGGTCTCGCCGAGCTCACGTTCGCCCGCGATCCCGTACATGATCTGCAGGTTCTCCGGGTCGCCGGCCACCGCGCGCAGCAGCCACTCGCGCCAGGCGCGGGCCTCCTCGCGGTAGCCGGTGCGCAGCAGCGAGGAGAGGGTGATGGCGGCGTCCCGCAGCCAGGTGTAGCGGTAGTCCCAGTTGCGGACCCCGCCGATCTCCTCCGGGAGGGAGGTGGTCGGTGCGGCGACGATCCCGCCCGTGGGGCCGTACGTGAGGGCCTTGAGCGTGATCAGGGAGCGGATCACGGCCTCCCGGTAGGGCCCGTGGTAGGTGCACTGTTCGACCCACTCGCGCCAGAACTCGGCGGTCGACTCCAGGGCCGCCTCGGCGTCGGGTGCCTCGGGCGCGCCGCGGTGCGAGGGCTGCCAGCTGATGCTGAAGGCGATTCGGTCGCCCGGCCCGACGGTGAAGTCGGAGTACGTCGTCAGGTCCTTGCCGTAGGTCTCCGCATCGGTGTCCAGCCAGACCGAGTCGGGGCCGGCGACGGCGACGGTACGCCCGTCGACCTTGTGCACCCACGGCACCACCCGGCCGTAGCTGAAGCGCATCCGCAGGGTCGAGCGCATGGGGACGCGCCCGCTGACGCCCTCCACGATGCGGATCAGCTGCGGTGCGTGGTGCTCGCGGGGAGGCATGAAGTCGATCACGCGGACGCTGCCCCGGGGGGTGTCCCATTCGGACTCCAGCACCAGGGAGTCGCCGCGGTAGCGGCGGCGGGTGGCATACGGGGCCTCGGAGCCCGCCGGGGACGCCGGGCCGATCCGCCAGAACCCGTGATCCTCGGTGCCGAGAATGCTCGCGAACACGGCATGGGAGTCGAAGCGGGGCAGGCACAGCCAGTCCACCGCCCCGTCCCGGCAGACCAGCGCCGCGGTCTGCATGTCACCGATCAGTGCGTAATCCTCGATGCGCCCGGACACGTGCATCTCCAGTCGAACGGCCACGTCCGCCCCGAAGGGCGCTTGCAATGCGCGTTTGCGCGGTCTCCTGTGTGCGGGTATCGCCGCGTGAGCCCATGATTCCGTATATCGGCCCGGTTAGGCCGTCCGACGGACTGCCCGGCGGTGATGTGTGCAATATCCGAGCAGGATATGACGGCACCCTAGTGATCTTCTCCAGGCCGCGGGGAATGCCGTTGCGCCGAACGGGTGAGCCGTGGGATTGCCGCCCCGGCGCACTTCGGCGCTCTGCTACGAGCCGTCGACGGCGCGTGGCCGGAGGCGGACCGGTCCGGGCGCTGATAGGCTGGTACCCCGTGGACCGGTGGTCTGCCTGTGCGAATCAGGGGCCCCGAAACCGCAGCTTCGGCGCCCCCTGAAACCCTTCCGGATCGATGGTGGCCGGCGCCGGACGCACCTCACTTCGCGACCACGGGAGCCCCCTCTTGGCGATGCCGCCCGCTGCTTTCCGAAACAGCACAGCCATGACGACCAAGCACATCTTCGTCACCGGGGGTGTCGCCTCCTCCCTCGGCAAGGGCCTGACGGCCTCCAGCCTGGGTGCGCTCCTGAAGGCGCGCGGCCTGCGGGTCACGATGCAGAAGCTCGACCCGTACCTGAACGTCGACCCGGGCACGATGAACCCGTTCCAGCACGGCGAGGTGTTCGTCACCAACGACGGCGCCGAGACCGACCTGGACATCGGCCACTACGAGCGCTTCCTCGACGTCGACCTCGACGGCTCGGCCAACGTCACCACCGGCCAGGTCTACAACACGGTCATCGCCAAGGAGCGCCGCGGCGAGTACCTCGGTGACACCGTGCAGGTCATCCCGCACATCACCAACGAGATCAAGCACCGCATCCGCCGTATGGCGACCGAGGACGTCGACGTCGTCATCACCGAGGTCGGCGGCACCGTCGGCGACATCGAGTCGCTGCCGTTCCTGGAGACCGTCCGTCAGGTCCGCCACGAGGTCGGCCGCGACAACGTCTTCGTCGTGCACATCTCGCTGCTGCCCTACATCGGCCCCTCCGGCGAGCTGAAGACCAAGCCGACCCAGCACTCGGTCGCGGCCCTGCGCAACATCGGCATCCAGCCCGACGCCATCGTGCTGCGCGCCGACCGCGACGTCCCCACCAGCATCAAGCGCAAGATCTCGCTGATGTGCGACGTGGACGAGGCGGCCGTGGTCGCGGCCATCGACGCCAAGTCGATCTACGACATCCCGAAGGTCCTGCACACCGAGGGCCTGGACGCGTACGTCGTGCGCAAGCTCGACCTGCCCTTCCGCGACGTCGACTGGACCGTCTGGGAGGACCTCCTCGACCGCGTCCACAACCCCGACCACGAGGTCAAGGTCGCGCTCGTCGGCAAGTACATCGACCTGCCCGACGCCTACCTGTCGGTGACCGAGGCGCTGCGCGCCGGCGGCTTCGCCAACAAGGCCCGCGTCCAGATCAAGTGGGTCACCTCCGACGACTGCAAGACCCCCGCGGGCGCGGCGGCCCAGCTGTCCGACGTGGACGCGATCTGCGTGCCCGGCGGCTTCGGCGACCGCGGTGTGAACGGCAAGGTCGGCGCGATCACCTACGCCCGCGAGAACAGGATCCCGCTGCTCGGCCTCTGCCTGGGCCTGCAGTGCGTGGTCATCGAGGCCGCGCGCAACCTCGCGGGCATCGAGGACGCCAACTCCACCGAGTTCGACGCCTCCACCCCGCACCCGGTCATCTCGACCATGGAGGAGCAGCTGGCCTTCGTCGAGGGCGCGGGCGACCTGGGCGGCACCATGCGCCTGGGCATGTACCCGGCGAAGCTCGCCGAGGGCTCCATCGTGCGCGAGGTCTACGGCGACCAGGCGTACGTGGACGAGCGCCACCGCCACCGCTACGAGGTCAACAACGCCTACCGCGGCGAGCTGGAGAAGAAGGCCGGCCTGGTCTTCTCCGGCACCTCCCCGGACAACAAGCTCGTCGAGTACGTCGAGTACCCGCGCGAGGTCCACCCCTACCTGTTGGCCACCCAGGCCCACCCGGAGCTGCGCTCGCGCCCGACCCGCCCGCACCCGCTGTTCGCGGGTCTGGTCAAGGCGGCCGTGGAGCGGCAGCAGTCCGCGAAGTGAGCGCCTGACCGCATAACGTAGACGGCCGGGGTACGGAAGATCCGTACCCCGGCTGTCGCGCGTTGTGGAGGGCTTCGGGGCATGAACATCAAGGACACGTCGGAATCCTGGGAGACGCTGTCGAGCCGACGGCCGTTCCAGGGCGCGAAGACGGCGGTGGACTCCGACGAGGTCCGGATGCCGGACGGCTCGACCGCCCGCCGCGACTACCAGGTCCACCCCGGCTCGGTGTGCGTCCTCGCGCTGGACGAGGACGGGCGGGTACTGGTCCTCAGCCAGTACCGGCACCCGGTGCGGCGGCGGCTGTGGGAGCTGCCGGCCGGGCTGCTCGACGTGCCCGGCGAGAACCCGCTGCTCGGCGCGCAGCGCGAGCTCTACGAGGAGGCGCACGCCAAGGCGGAGGACTGGCGGGTGCTGGTCGACTTCTACGCCTCGCCGGGCGGCTCGGACGAGGCGATCCGGGTCTTCCTCGCCCGGGGCGTGTCGGAGGCCGACGGCGAGCGCTACTCCGAGTCCGGTTCGGAGGAGGCGGACATGGAGGTGACCCGGGTGCCGCTGGCCGAGCTGGTACGGGGCGTCCTGGCGGGCGAGCTCGGCAACCCGGGCCTGGTGACGGGGGTGCTCGCGCTGTCCGCCGCGCTGGCCTCCGAGGGCGGCGTCGACGCCCTGCGCCCCGCCACCGCCCCCTGGCCGGCCCGCCCGTACGAGGCGTAGCCGCCGCGCCCGCGCCGCCGTTCCCCGGGGCGCCGCCCCGGCCTCGTACGCCGACGGGCCCGAGGTCCGTCGCCCGGGGGGCATCTCCCGGGGCAGCCGGGGGAGAGCGAGGCGCGAGGTCCGGGGCGCAGGCCCCCGGGGAACGGTGGAAGGGCCGCTGGGGGAGGGGTCCGGGCAGCGGCCACCCCCCGCTCGCACCGCGGACGGCGGGCGATCCCGTCCCCATCGCATGGGCGACGACCGCCCCGCCCGCGGCACGGCAGGAGGAGCCGCGCCATCGGCACGGGAAAAAAGCCGACCATCCGCTGATCCGATTGGGGGATTTACCCGCCGCGCTCCCCACGGATCGTCGCTCTGCGTGAACTACGCTCGCTATCCGAAGGCAGGGAGAGGAGCGGATCCGTGACGGATTTCGTCGGGCGGCGGCGTGAGCTCAAGGAGCTGCGCGAGGACATCGCGCGGACCGGGCTCGACACCCTCTCCGGCCGCAAGGCCAAGGCCCCGCGGGCGCGGGTGCTGCTCGTCGCCGGCCGCCCCGGATCCGGCCGGACGGCCCTCGCGGAGGCCTTCGTGCGCGAGGTCGCCGACCAGTACCCCGACGGGGTGCTGCGGACCAGGCTCGTCGCTCCCGGCGGGGAGACCGTCGCGACCGAGCGCGCCCTGCGGGGCCTGCTGGCCGGGCTGGGCCGGCGCACCCCGCCCGGAGCCGGTGAGGACGAGCTCAGCTCCGTCCTGCGCAGCGCGCTCCAGGAGCGGCGGGCGATCATCCTGATCGACGACGCGGCCGACCCGCACCAGGTCGACGCCCTGCTCCCGGACACCCCCGAGTGCCTTGTCGTCGTCACCGCCGAAGGCCCGCTCACCGGCATCCCCGACGTGCGTCCCTGCACCCTCGGCGGCCTGGACACCGTCTCCGCCGTCGCGATGCTCGCCCGCCGCATCGGCGACACCCGCATCACCGCCGACCCCCGGGCGGCCGAGGCCCTCGCCGAGGCCTGCGGGGGCCAGCCCGCCGCCCTCGAACTCGTCGGCGGCTGGCTCGCGGCCCGCCCCAAGGCCGCCGTCGCCGACGTGGCCAAGCAGCTCCACGACACTCCCGCCGGCGCCGGCGGGCCGCTCGGCCGTGCCTTCCGGCTCGTCTACGACTCTCTGCCGCAGCCCGCCCAGCGCACGCTGCGCCTGCTGCCGCTCGCCCCGGCCGGTCTCGTCGACTCGCACACCGCCTCCGCGCTGGCGGGCTGCTCCGTGGCCGCCGCGCAGTCCACGCTCGACGACTTCGCCGGGCTGGGGCTGCTCCGGCACGCCCCCGACGGCCTGTTCCTGCTCCCCGGCTGCCTCGCGCCGATGCTCCAGGCCCTGCTGGAGACCAAGGAACGGCCCGCGGAGGTCCAACTGGCCCGCGCCCGGATGCTGGAGCGCACCGTCCGGCTGCTCCACTCCTGCCGGGCCATGGCGGCCGCCGGGGGCGACGACCTCGACGCCGACCTCCAGGAGCTGCTGGACGGCCTCCCGCGCGCCCTGCGCTTCCCCGACCGGCGCGCCGCCGCCGTCTGGCTGGACACCCGGCTCCCGGCGCTCTCCGCGGCCGCCGCCCTGGCCGTCGCCGACGGTGAGCTGGACACCCTGGCCCGCCGGCTGGTCGCCGCCCTCGTACGGGCCCTCGCGGACCACCGGGGGACCACGGAGGCCGCCCCCGAGCTCTACGGGCTGCACCGGCTGGTGCTGGACGTCGCCGAGCGCCGCGGCCTGCACCGCGAGCAGGCCGCGGCGCTGCTGAACCTGGCCGACCTGGACGCCGAGACCGGCCGTACGCAGGAGGCCCTGGAGCGCTACCGGGCCGCGCTGGACGCCGGAAGGGCGGCGAACGACCCGTACGCGACGGGCCGCGCGATGGAATCCGTAGGGGGTGCCTACCAGGAGCTGGCGGACTGGCACCGGGCGTCCGACTGGTTCGGCCGGGCCCTGGCCCAGGCCCTCTCGCGCGGGGAGCGGGCGGACGAGGCCCGGCTGTACGGGCGCCTCGGCAACGTCCACACGTACGCGGGCCGGTACGGGGACGCGCTGCGCAGCTGGCGGGCCGCCGCCGCGGGCTACCGCAAACTCGCCGATGTCCCGGGGCAGGCCAAGGCGTTGAGCGAGATGGCGCGGGTGCAGGAGTACGCGGGCCGGCCCGAGGAATCCCTGCACACCTGCCGCGAGGCGGTGGAGCTGGCGCGCCGGGCCGGCGACCAGCGGCTTCAGGCCGCGCTGCAGGTCCGGCTGGCCGACACGCTGGACCGGCTGGGGGACCCCGCGGCGGCCAGACTGCACCGCTCCGCCGCAGACAGATTGCTGGGAGACGACCCCGCTGCCTGCGAAATCCGCAGTGGATCCGACTGAGATTATTGGTTTGCAAGGCTAGACAGCGACTCATCCTTCATTAAACTGGCTTCACCACGTCATCTCGTGGTGCATCCCGTTGCGCACTCTTGTGGGCGGGTATGTATGGAAGTGCCCCGTTATTTCCCCCTGAGTCAAGGACCGTGATCGACGATGAAGGTCGGCATCCCTCGCGAGGTCAAGAACAACGAGTTCCGGGTCGCCATCACGCCCGCCGGCGTGCATGAGCTGGTCCGTAACGGCCACCAGGTCTTCATCGAGCAGAACGCCGGCGTCGGCTCCTCGATCACGGACGCCGAGTACGTCGCGGCCGGTGCCGAGATCCTCGGCACCGCCGACGAGGTCTGGGCCACCGCCGACCTGCTGCTGAAGGTCAAGGAGCCGATCGCGGAGGAGTACCACCGCCTCCGCAAGGACCAGACGCTCTTCACCTACCTGCACCTGGCGGCCTCCCGCGAGTGCACGGACGCCCTGCTGGAGTCCGGCACCACCGCCATCGCGTACGAGACGGTCGAGCTCGCCAACCGCGCGCTCCCGCTGCTCGCCCCGATGTCCGAGGTCGCGGGCCGCCTGGCCCCGCAGGTCGGCGCCTACCACCTGATGCGCTCGGCCGGCGGCCGCGGCGTCCTCCCGGGCGGTGTCCCCGGCACCCACGCCGGCGAGTGCGTCGTCATCGGCGGCGGCGTCTCCGGCTGGAACGCCGCGCAGATCGCCATCGGCATGGGCTTCCACGTGACCCTGCTCGACCGCGACATCAACAAGCTCCGCGAGGCCGACAAGATCTTCGGCACGAAGATCAAGACGATCGTCTCCAACGCCTACGAGCTGGAGAAGGCCGTCGTCGAGGCCGACCTCGTCATCGGCGCCGTCCTGATCCCGGGTGCGAAGGCCCCGAAGCTGGTCACCAACGAGCTCGTCGCCAAGATGAAGCCCGGAAGTGTACTTGTCGACATTGCGATCGACCAGGGCGGCTGCTTCGAGGACTCCCGTCCGACCACCCACGCCGAGCCGACCTTCCAGGTCCACAACTCGGTCTTCTACTGCGTCGCCAACATGCCGGGCGCGGTGCCGAACACCTCCACCTACGCGCTGACCAACGCCACGCTGCCCTACATCGTGCAGCTCGCGAACCTCGGCTGGGTCGAGGCGCTGCGCCGTGACCCCGCGCTCGCGCTGGGTCTCAACACCCATGACGGTCAGGTCGTTTACGGTCCGGTCGCCGAGGCCCACGGTCTCGAGACCCTTGAGCTCAACACGCTGCTCGGCTGACCCGTCAACGACTGACGTCAATCTCACGTATCCGGCCGGACCTTGCCCGCAAGGTCCGGCCGGACGTGTTCGCGGAGTGTTCCGGGACCTCGCTCAACTCGCCTCGAACGTAACCCTTTAACCCTTTCGCGCACCCGCGAAACTTCGTGGCGACGGCGTGGACGCCCTTGACAGAGCGGTGTTCGGTTGCCGACACATCGTGCCGGGTCCGGCGGATTGTGTTGCCGCTGGGTGGTGACACGCCATAGAGTCGCCAACCGTCGGCATGGTGCCACGCTGACCTATCGATAAGTGTCCTGGTCACGTCCGAGGAGGTAAGACGACTTGTGAATGAGTCGACATTTACTCCTGGGGGTGGTGGCGCAGGCGTCCCTGCGCGGGGCCAGAGTCCTGCCGGGCTCGAAGCTGTCGGCTCCGTCGCAGTACGCACCTTCGCAAACCACCAGCACATGACGACGCCCCAAAAGAGCATGGACGGCCTAGACGTGAACTCCAGGGCCGGCGACCTGAGCGGCGATACGCCCACGGGATTCGCCGACTACGACAATGTGCCCGAGGGGCACTTCTACGACCCCGACGCGGAGTACGAACCGGACCCCGAGTACGCGGCCACCCTCGCCCCCGACGCTGCCCGCCAGCGCCGTGAGCGGATCGGCCCGACCGGACGCCCGCTCCCGTACTTCCCGATCCCGGGTCCGCTGACCGACCACGGTCCGGCGAAGATCATCGCGATGTGCAACCAGAAGGGCGGCGTGGGCAAGACCACGTCGACCATCAACCTGGGTGCCGCGCTCGCCGAGTACGGGCGCCGCGTGCTGCTCGTCGACTTCGACCCGCAGGGCGCGCTGTCCGTGGGCCTCGGCGTGAACCCGATGGAACTCGACCTGACGGTCTACAACCTGCTCATGGAGCGGGGCATGTCGGCCGACGAGGTGCTCCTCAAGACGGCGGTCCCCAACATGGACCTGCTGCCGAGCAACATCGACCTGTCCGCTGCGGAAGTGCAGTTGGTCAGTGAGGTCGCGCGCGAGTCCACCCTGCAGCGGGCCCTGAAGCCCCTGATGGCCGACTACGACTACATCGTGATCGACTGTCAGCCCTCGCTCGGCCTGCTGACCGTGAACGCCCTGACGGCGGCTCACAAGGTCATCGTCCCGCTGGAGTGCGAGTTCTTCGCACTGCGCGGCGTGGCGCTGCTGACCGAGACCATCGAGAAGGTGCAGGAGCGGCTCAACCCCGAGCTGGAGCTCGACGGCATCCTCGCCACGATGTACGACTCCCGTACGGTGCACAGCCGCGAGGTGCTGGCGCGCGTCGTCGAGGCGTTCGACGACCACGTCTACCACACGGTCATCGGCCGGACGGTGCGTTTTCCGGAGACCACGGTCGCCGGTGAGCCGATCACCACGTACGCGTCGAACTCCGTCGGCGCCGCCGCCTATCGCCAGCTGGCCAGGGAGGTGCTCGCCCGTTGTCACGCCGAGTGAGTCTGCCCGGCGCCGACGAACTGTTCCGCACGACCGGGGGGATGGCGCTGCAGTCGTCCTCGCCGCGCCGCGGGGCCGAGGAGGCACCCGCCGCGGAACACTCGGCCGCTCCGGCCGGGGGTACGGCGGGAGAGGGCCGCAGCCGGGAGGCTGAGGCCGGTACGGAGGCGGGCGGACCCGTCGTGGGGCAGCCGCGGCGAGCGCAGGAAGGTTCTGCCGCCCCGGCTGCCGGGGCGCCCGCCGCCCCGACCGGGGCGACCCGGCGGGGCAAGGGCCAGGGCCGCGGCGCGAACCGGCGGCCCAGCGGCCGCGAACGACACGACGAGAAGATCACGGTCTACGTCTCCGCCGAGGAACTGATGGACCTGGAGCACGCGCGGCTGGTGCTGCGCGGGGAGCACGGCCTGGCCGTCGACCGCGGCCGCATCGTCCGCGAGGCGGTGGCGGTCGTCCTCGCCGACCTGGAGTCCCGCGGGGACGCCAGCATCCTGGTCCGCCGCCTCCGCGGCCGCTAGGCCGCCTGCGGGCCGCCTGCGGCGCCGCTCGGCCGGGACCCTGCCGCACCCGACGTCCTGCCCAGAGGCCGCCGACCCGCCGTCGGCGGCCTCTCGCCGCGTCCGGTGCCGGGGACTCCCCGCCCTGCCGCTCGCGCAACCGGAGTGCCCGTGCGGGCGCTGTGCGTACGGAGCGGCCTGCCGGGACACCGGCGGTACCGGTGGCGGCCCCCGCCCGCACCACCTGCGGTGTGCTTCGGCCCCCGCACACCGCCCGCGGGCCTGCGCCGCACCGGCGCGCGGGCCGCCGCACCGTCCCGGCCCGCCGGGCGGCGAATCGTCCGGGCAGGGCCCAAGGGCTGTCCCGCAATCCCCGGCGGGCGCACGACGCCAGCTACGGCACCTCGCTGCGTTGGCGGAACGCCCGAATACGCCCAGTATGGGGACGCTCCTCCGCCTTGCGATGCACCGCATCTGACGCCGTGCGCTGATCCACCGGGGATTGCGGGACAGCCCTTAGGCTTCCCGTGTTCGACCTGCCGTTCCTTCCGTACCCAGTTCCTTCCGTACCCACCTGGACCGCCATGCCTGCCCACCACGACGCCGCCCGTCCGGCCCGCCGGACCCTGGGGCGCGGGCCGGGAGCGGCCGCCGGGGATCCGGCGCCCGCTCCGGACGCGGCGGAGCCCGCCGAGGTGGCCGACGGGACCGGGGGGCCGGCCGACACCGCCGGGACCCCGGGCGCGGCCGAGCCCGCCACGGAATCCGCAGGAGGCGTCCCGGCGGTCCCCGCCGGGGGCGAGGGGCGGTTCACGTTGCGGCTCGACAACTTCGAGGGGCCCTTCGACCTGCTGCTCCAGCTGATCTCCCGGCACAAGCTCGACGTCACCGAGGTCGCGCTGTCCAAGGTCACCGACGAGTTCATGACGTACATCCGGGCCATGGGGCCCGACTGGGACCTCGACCAGACCACCGAGTTCCTCGTCGTCGCCGCGACCCTGCTCGACCTCAAGGCCGCCCGGCTGCTGCCGGTGGCCGAGGTCGAGGACGAGGCCGACCTCGCCCTCCTGGAGGCCCGGGACCTGCTCTTCGCCCGCCTGCTGCAGTACCGCGCGTACAAGCAGATCGCCGACATCTTCGAGCGCCGCGCCGAGAGCGAGGGCCGCCGTTACCCCCGGACGGTCGGGCTGGAGCCGCACCACGCCGACCTGCTGCCCGACGTCGTCATCAGCATCGGCGCGGAAGGGTTCGCCCGGCTCGCGGTCAAGGCCATGCAGCCCAAGGCCAAGCCCCAGGTCTACGTGGACCACATCCACGCACCCCTCGTCAGCGTGCGCGAGCAGGCCGGCGTCATGGTGCGGATGCTGAAGGCGCGCGGCGAGGCGACCTTCCAGGAGCTCACCGAGGACGCCGAGGACACGCTCACCGTCGTGGCGCGCTTCCTGGCCCTCCTGGAGCTCTACCGGGAGAAGGCGGTCGCCCTCGACCAGGAGGAGGCCCTGCGGACGCTCACCGTGCGCTGGAGCGGCGGGGACGGCGACGGCATGCCGACCGTCACCGACGAGTTCGACCGGATCGTGGAGGCGAAGGATTGAGCAGCGACGGGGGCGCGGTCGCCGCGCTGGAACTGAAGCCGGCCCTGGAGGCGGTCCTCATGGTCGTGGACGAGCCCGCGACCGAGGCGCACCTCGCCAAGGTGCTGGAGCGCACCCCGCGCGAGGTCGCGGACGCGCTGCGGGAGCTCGCCGACGAGTACACGGCCGCGCGCCGGGGCTTCGAGCTGCGGCTCGTCGCGGGCGGATGGCGTTTCTACACCCGGGCGGAGTACGCGCCGGCCGTGGAGGGCTTCGTACTGGACGGCCAGCAGGCCCGGCTCACCCAGGCGGCACTGGAGACCCTGGCGGTCGTCGCGTACCGCCAGCCGGTGAGCCGGTCGCGGGTCTCCGCCGTGCGCGGAGTCAACTGCGACGGGGTCATGCGGACCCTGCTCCAGCGCGGTCTGGTGGAGGAGGCGGGGACGGAACCCGAAACAGGTGCGATCCTATACAGGACGACGAACTACTTTCTGGAGCGGATGGGCCTGCGCGGCCTGGACGAGCTCCCGGAGCTCGCGCCCTTCCTCCCCGAGGCGGACGCGATCGAAGCCGAGACGCAAGAAGGTGTGCCGTCGTTCGATCCGGACGCACCGGACACCGATGAAGACGACAAGACGACGGAACTTTGATGCGAAGCAGCGGCAACGGCAACGGTGGCAACAGGAACAGCGGCGGCTCCGGCGGCGGGCGCGGTAGCGCCCGTGGCGGCGGCTCCGGCGGCGGCGGTGGCTACCGTGGCGGCGGCTCCGGCGGCGGCGGGGGCCACCGCGGCGGCAGCGGTTCCGGCGGCGGTGGCTACCGGGGCGGCAGCGGCTCGGGCGGCGGTTCCGGCAGCGGCGGCTACCGCGGCGGTCAGGGCGGCTCGCGCGACCGTGACCGCGACCAGGCGCCCCAGCGTCCCCGCAACCCCCGCCCCGAGGAGCGCCGCTACGACGTGGGCCCCGAGGGCGAGCGCACCCGCGGCGCCCGCGGCGACGCGGCGCGCGGCGGCGCCAAGGGCGGTCCTCGCGCCTCCAAGACCCCCGGCATCGGCGGCGCCGGCGGCCCGCGCCGCGGCCCGGGCAGCCGCAGCGGCCAGTCCCGCCCGCGCGAGCTGGACGCGCGCATCGAGGAGCGCGTGCGCGACCGGTACGCCGACAAGCCCGTGATCAGGACCCCGAAGACGTTCCCGGGCGCCGAGCAGGAGGGTGAGCGCCTGCAGAAGGTCCTCGCCCGCGCCGGCATGGGCTCGCGCCGTGCCTGCGAGGAACTCATCGAGCAGGCCCGCGTCGAGGTCAACGGCGAGATCGTCACCGAACAGGGCAAGCGCGTCCAGCCGAAGGACGAGATCAAGGTGGACGGCCTGACCGTCGCCACCCAGTCGTACCTGTTCTTCGCGCTGAACAAGCCGGCCGGTGTCGTCTCCACCATGGAGGACCCGGACGGCCGCCAGTGCCTGGGCGACTACGTCACCAACCGCGAGACGCGGCTGTTCCACGTCGGCCGGCTCGACACCGAGACCGAGGGCATCATCCTGCTCACCAACCACGGAGAGCTGGCCCACCGCCTCACGCACCCGAAGTACGGCGTGCAGAAGACCTACGTCGCCGCGATCACCGGCAACCTGCCGCGCGACATCGGCAAGCGCCTCAAGGACGGCATCGAGCTGGAGGACGGCTGGGCGCGCGCCGACAACTTCCGCGTCGTCGACCAGGTCGGCAAGAACTACATGGTCGAGGTGACCCTCCACGAGGGCCGCAAGCACATCGTGCGCCGCATGCTGTCCGAGGCGGGCTTCCCCGTCGACAAGCTCGTCCGGACCTCCTTCGGTCCCATCGAGCTGGGGGACCAGAAGTCCGGCTGGCTGCGCCGCCTGACCAACACCGAGGTCGGCATGCTGATGCGCGAGGTCGGTCTGTAGGACCCGCTCGGCCCCGCTCCACGAGAAGCCCGCAGTGCCCACGGCACCGCGGGCTTCTCCCTTGCCCGGACCCCGCACCCCTGTTTATAGTCACAGTGACTATTAAAGGGGGTGGGGCCCGGCATGGACCGGAACTTGAGCTGGACCGAGGCACTCGGGTTCGCCACGGGCGCCCTGCGCGACGGGCCCGAGCGCGGACCCTGGATGACCCGCCGCTTCCGCGCGGAGCTGGAGGCGACCGGCAGGCGCCACCTGTCCGTGCGCGGCGACCGCCGGGAGCGGCTGGCCACGGCCGCGGCAGCCGTGGACGAACTGCGCGCCGAAGGCCGGCGGTTCGCCGGCCCCCTCCCGGGGAACCGGTGAACGCCGCGGCGGGGCCGGGCTATGACCCGTACGCCTTCGAGCCGTTCGCGGTGACCGTCGACCTGGCCGTCTTCACCGTCCGCGGCGGCGCCCTGCACGTGCTGCTGATCCGGCGCGGCCAGGAGCCGTACGCGGGCTCCTGGGCACTGCCCGGCGGGTTCGTCCTGCCCCGGGAGTCCGCGGAGACGGCCGCCCGGCGTGAGCTGGCCGAGGAGACCGGCCTGCCCGGGCACATCGTGGCGGCCCTCCACCTGGAGCAGCTGCGCACCTACAGCGAGCCCGACCGGGACCCCCGGATGCGGGTCGTCTCGGTGGCCTTCACGGCCCTCGTCCCGGACCTCCCGGAGCCGGCCGCCGAGGGCGGAGGGGACGCGGCGCAGGCCCGCTGGCTGCCGCTGGGCGAGGCCCCGGACCTTGCCTTCGACCATGCGGTGATCCTGGCGGACGCGCGTGAGCGGGTCCGCTCGAAGCTGGAGTACACCTGCCTGGCCACCGCCTTCTGCCCGCCCGAGTTCACCCTCGGGGAGCTCCTGGCCGTCTACGAGACCGTCTGGGACACCGTGCTCGACCGCCCCAACTTCCGCCGCAAGGTCCTGACGACGCCCGGGTTCGTGGAGCCCGTACCGGGCGCCGCACGGCTCACCGGCGGCCGCGGCAAACCGGCAGCCCTCTACCGGGCCGGTCCGGCGACGGCCCTCCGTCCACCCCTGCTCCGACCGGAAGGACCCACACGATGACGAAGCGAGCCGCGACCGGCGCGCTGATCGGCCTGGCCCTGGGCGACGCCCTGGGCTTCCCGACCGAGTTCAACGACGTTCCCGCGATCCTCGCCAAGACGGGTCCGTGGCGCGAGATGCGCCTGCCCCGCCCGGCGATCGTCACGGACGACACCCAGATGACCCTCGCTCTGGCGCGTGGCATCCGGACCGCGACGGACCGCGGACGCATAGGACCCTCGCGGCTCACCCGGCCCGTCCGGGAGGAGTTCGTCGACTGGTACCACTCGCCGGAGAACAACCGGGCGCCCGGCAACACCTGCCTGCGGGCCTGCCACCTGCTGAACGACCCGCGGCGCGACTGGCGCGACGCCAGCCAGACCGGCTCCAAGGGCTGCGGTGCGAACATGCGGGTGGCCCCCGTCGGGCTGGTGCCCGGCTGGACCGACGAGGAACGGGCCGGCGCGGCCCAGCTCCAGTCCGCCCTCACCCACGGCCACCCGACCGCGCTCGCCGCCTCCGACCTGACCGCCCGGGCGGTGCACCTGCTGGCCTCCGGCACCGAGGTGACCGGCCTCGTCGGGCGGCTGCGCTCGTACGCGCTGGAGAACCGCACCCGCTACCACGAGCGCTGGCTCGGAGACCTGTGGATGCGGACCGCCGGTGACGCCACGCCGGAGTCCTTCATCACGCGCGGCTGGGACGAGTGCCTGGAGGTGCTGGACCGGCTCGCGGCCGCCCTGCGGACCCCGTCCCCGGAGACCGACCCCTGCCTGACCACCGGCGACGGCTGGATCGCGGAGGAGGCCCTCGCCACCGCCCTGCAGTGCTTCCTCCTCTTCCCCGACGAGCCCCTGACCGCCCTGCGCCGCGCTGCCTGCACCAGGGGCGACTCCGACTCCCTCGCCTGCCTCGCCGGCGCCTTCGCCGGAGCCCACCTCGGGGCGGACGTCTGGCCGCGCGAGTGGGAGGGCCGCATCGAGTACCGGGACGAGCTCCTGGCCTTCGGCACCCTCTGGGATGCTTGATCCATGCTGGACGCCCTGAGTATCGACCTGACCCCCGTCGTGGCGGAGCAGCCCGACCCGCTGCTCTTCGCCACCGTCTCGGGCGCACACCTGTACGGCTTCCCCTCCCGGGACTCCGACATCGACCTGCGCGGGGCGCACCTGCTCCCCGTCGAGGACCTCCTGGGCCTGCGCGAGCCCGAGGAGACCCGCACCCGCATGTGGGACCGCGGCGACGTGGAGATGGACCTCGTCACGCACGACCTGCGCAAGTTCGTCCGTCTCATGCTCAACCGCAACGGATACGTGCTGGAGCAGTTGCTGTCCCCGCTCGTGGTCCACACGACGGCGGCCCACGAGGAGCTGGTCGCGCTGGCTCCGGGCGTCCTGACCTCCCACCACGCCCACCACTACCGGGGGTTCGCGAACACCCAGTGGCGGCTCTTCGACAAGGCCGCCGAACTCAAGCCGCTCCTCTACGCCTTCCGGGCGCTGCTCACCGGCATCCATCTGATGAGGACGGCCGAGGTGCAGGCGCACCTGCCGACCCTGCTGACCGAGGTGCCGGAGGCGCCGCCGTACCTCGCCGCCCTGATCGAGGCCAAGGCGGCCGCCGAGCACGGGGGCTACGAGGGCCCGCCCGTCGCCGCCGTACGGGAGGACTTCGAGGCGCTGCACGCGCTGCTGGACACCGTGCAGGCGGGCACCGCGCTGCCCGCGTACGGGTCGGCGTACGACGCGCTGGACGCCTTCGTCGTGCGGCGGCGCCGGACCCTAGAAGGCTGACGCCCGCCGGGCGCGGACGAGGAAGTCCTCCACGCGGGCACGGTCCGGGTCCTCCGGCAGGGGGGTGCCGGCCAGGGCCCGCTCCGTTTCCTCCTGTAGCCGGGTCACCCAGGTGTCGACCTCGTCCCAGGTGAGCTCCCCGCGGCGGACGGCGAGGAGGCGGTCGCGGTGCGGGCCCGCGTCGATGCTCAGGAGGCCGGTGCGCAGCAGGTCGCGGCAGGACAGCAGCAACCGCAGCAGGTGCATGGCGTGCTTCCAGCGCGGCGCCCCGTGGACGCGGACGTCCGCGACGAGTTTGCCGTGCTGGGAGGCCGCGTACCGGCTGAAACTGGTGTGCGCCCGGCGGGAGAGGAAGGCCCCGCGCAGGGACAGCAGCTCCCGGCCGACCGGGTCGGCATGCTCCACCAGGGGGGAGTGCAGGCACTCCAGGATGTTCGGGTTGGCCCGCAGGGCGAGTTCGCAGAAACGTTCCAGCTCCCAGGAGAACTCCTCCTCCCGGGGCCCCTCGACATGCGTGGGCGGCTTCTCGAACCGCCAGAACAGCGGTGTCGGGGCGAGGTAGACACCGCGCACGTCGGTATCGCTGGCCTCCGTGGCCAGCCCGAACGCCCGGGAGCCCATCACGCACCGGTAGACCGTGTGGTCCCGTACCAGCGTCAGATCGTCCATCCCGGGAGCCTACGCCCGGGCGCACCCGCCCTGCCGGGCCTTTTTCGCAGGCCGGCAGGGCTGTGAGCGCCCGCTACGCGAGTGCGATGTTGCCGTCCGCCGAGACCGTGATCTTCTTCTCGGCGAGCCCCTTGGTGGCCGGTCCCGAGATCTTCGAGCCGTCCGTGGCCTTGAACTCACTGTTGTGGCAGGCGCAGTTGATGGTGTTGTCCGCCACCTTGCTCACCAGGCAGCCCTGGTGGGGGCAGACCGCCGTGAAGCAGCGGAAGGAGCCCGCCGTGGGCTGGGTGACCACGAGCTTCTCCTCCTTGAGGACCTTGCCGCCGCCCACGGGCACGTCCGCCGCCTGGGCGATGGACTTCGTACCGGCGGCCGCGCCGCCCGCCGAGGGCGCGTCGGCCGGGGCGGAGCCGGGCGGAGGGGTGGCGGCGCCGTTCGGTTCGCCGGTCGCGGCGCTCCCGCCGTCGCCGCCACCGCCGCAGGCGGTGAGCGCACCGCCGGCCAGGGTGGCCGCTCCGATCACCAGTACCTTGCGCCGGGCGGTCTGCGTGGGGTCGCTCATCAGTTTCTCCTCGCTGTGTGGCGGATCGGCGTGCAGCATCCTGACGTGCGGCGGGCCCCAGGTGAAGCCTGCCGCGCCCGCATCACGAGTTCCACTGCCACGGTGCCAGTGATGCGGGTGTGCCAGGTGTGCGTACGACCTCCCACACGTGGGCCACGGCGTCCCGGTTCAGCGGACCGAAAACATGGGGGAAACGGTCGCCGGAATCACCCTCCCGGCGGACCTCCGCGGTCAGCGCGTCCTCGTCGAGCTCGACCGCGAGCAGGGTCCCCGGCTGCTCCCGGTAGTGCGTGTCGGCGATTCCGAGCGCCGTCGTACTGTCCGCCGAACAGTGCACGAACCCCTCGGAGTCGAGCGAGGGCGGGGCGTACGGCAGCTCGGGTGCGGCGGTCCAGTCGGCGAGCGGGACGATGTGGAAGATCATGCCGATCGTTCTACCGCAGCGGCCGGGGAAGCGGGCGTCAGGTGGCGACTTCGTCCGGTCCGGGTGAGATTGTCCGTGTCTCGATGCCGGATACGGCGCTGTCCGCGCGACCCGGCCCTCCTGCGAAAGGCATGACGATGGCAGGTAACGACCTCGGCTCGCTGCTCGGCGGTCTCCTCGGCGGTGGCGGTGGCGGCGGGCAGAGCGGTGGCGGTGGCGCGGGCGGGGGCAACGTCCTCGGCGCCCTGCTCGGTGCACTCATGGGCGGCGCGGGCGGCGCCGGCGGTGCCCGGGCGGGCGGCGGCGCGGACAACCCGCTCGGCGGCCTCATGGACATGCTGACCAGGTCCGGCCTGGCCGACCAGGCGCAGTCCTGGATCGGCACGGGCGAGAACCAGCCGGTCAGCGGGGCGCAGATCAGCGAGGCCCTGCCGGACGAGACCCTCCAGAAGGTCGCCGCCCAGGCCGGCGTCTCCCCGGAACAGGCCGCGGACCAGATCGCGCAGAGCCTGCCGCAGGCCGTCGACAGGCTCACCCCGGGCGGAGAGATCCCCTCCGGTTCGATCGAGGACATCATCCGGCAGCAGAAGTTCTGAAGACGTCGTCCCACCAGGGCCCGGCCGCCGTCCCACAGGGCGGGCAGCCGGGCCCTCGCGGCGTACCGTCTGGCTACCCTGAGCCAGAACCTGTCGTCACGCACCCGTGGAGCGCCCCGTGAGAACCGCCGTCGTCATCGGAACCGGACTGATCGGCACCTCCGCGGCGCTCGCCCTGACAGCCCGCGGGGTCACCGTCCACCTCGCCGACCACGACCCGGACCGGGCCCGTACCGCCGCCGCCCTCGGGGCCGGCACCGACGAGCCCCCGCAGGAGCAGGTCGACCTCGCGATTGTCGCCGTGCCGCCGGCCCACGTCGCCGCGACCCTGGCCGACCTGATAGGGCGCGGCGCCGCGCGCGCCTACGTCGACGTGGCCAGCGTCAAGGGCGGGCCGCGGCGGGAACTGGCCGCGCTCGGCGTGGACGCCACCGCCTACATCGGCACGCACCCGATGGCGGGCAAGGAGCAGTCGGGGCCGCTGGCCGCGACGGCGGACCTCTTCGAGGGCCGCCCCTGGGTGCTCACCCCGACCCGTGAGACCGACCACGAGGTGCTCAACCTCGCCCTGGAGCTCGTCGCCCTGTCCCGGGCCGTCCCGGTGGTGATGGACGCGGACGCCCACGACCGGGCCGTCGCACTCGTCTCCCACACCCCGCAGCTCGTCTCCAGCATGGTCGCGGCCCGGCTGGAGGAGGCCGACGAGACGGCCGTACGGCTGTGCGGGCAGGGCATCCGCGACGTGACCCGGATCGCCGCCTCCGACCCGCGGATGTGGGTGGAGATCCTCTCGGCCAACCCGGGACCGGTCGCCGACGTGCTCGCCGGGATCGCCGCCGACCTGGAGGAGACCGTCGACGCGCTGCGCAGCCTCCAGTCCGCCGACGTGGACAAGCGCCGCGGCGGCGCCGCGGGCATCGAGGACGTGCTGCGCCGCGGGAACGCGGGTCGCGTACGGGTTCCGGGCAAGCACGGAGCGGCGCCCACGGTCTACGAGACCGTGGCCGTGCTCATCAGCGACCAGCCGGGCGAGCTGGCGAGGATCTTCGCCGACGCCGGCCGTGCGGGCGTCAACATCGAGGACGTGCGGATCGAGCACGCCACGGGTCAGCAGGCCGGTCTCGTCCAGCTCATGGTCGAGCCGCGGTCCGCCGCCGTCCTCACGGCCGAGCTGCGGGAACGGGGCTGGGCCCTGCGCACCTCCTGAGCCCGCGGGGCGCGGGAACCACGGGCGGGGCCGGGGGGTGGCCGGGGCCCGGTAACCTTGGGGAGGGGCGCTTTGCCGCGCCCTGACACGCACGCGCAACCAGGAAGGTGCCCGCACCGTGGAAACCGCAGCTCCGTCCGCCGTGATCGTCGCCATCGACGGTCCCTCCGGCACGGGCAAGTCCAGCACCTCCAAGGCCGTGGCCGCCAAGCTCGGGCTGCGCTACCTGGACACCGGTGCCCAGTACCGGGCCATCACCTGGTGGATGATCTCCAACGGGGTCGACACCGACGACGCGCAGGCCGTGGCGGTCGCCGCGGGCAAGCCGTCCATCGTGTCCGGTACCGACCCGGCCGCCCCCACCATCACCGTGGACGGCCTCGACGCCGCCGGTCCCATCCGGACCCAGGAGGTCACCTCCAAGGTCAGCGCCGTCAGTGCGGTCCCCGAGGTGCGCACGCTCATCACCGAGCTGCAGCGCTCCATCGCCGCCGAGGCCGCCCGGGACGCGGACGGGATCGTCGTCGAGGGCCGGGACATCGGCACCACCGTCCTCCCCGACGCCGACCTCAAGATCTTCCTGACTGCCTCCGCCGAGGCGCGCGCCGCCCGGCGCAACGGAGAACTCCTTGGCAAGGAGGCCGCGGACCTCGCGGCCACCAAGGCGGCGCTGATCAAGCGTGACGCCGCGGACTCCGGCCGCAAGACCTCGCCGCTGGCCAAGGCGGGCGACGCGGTCGAGGTGGACACCACCGAACTCACGCTCGACCAGGTGATCGAGTGCGTCGTGACGCTCGTCGAGGAGAAGCGGGCGGGCCGCAGGTGAGCTCAGCGCCCTCCCTCAAGGGTGCGGCGGTCGGCAGGCGCATCGGCATCGGCCTCATGTACGGGCTGTGGAAGCCGCGCGTACTGGGCGCCTGGAAGGTGCCCGCCTCGGGCCCCGTCATCCTGGCCGTGAACCACACCCACAACATAGACGGCCCCATGGTCATGGGCACCGCGCCCCGCCCCCTGCACTTCCTGATCAAGAAGGAAGCGTACGTGGGCCCGCTCGGTCCCTTCCTGGACGGCATCGGACAGGTCAAGGTCGACCGCTCCGGCGCCGACCGGGCGGCGATAGGCAGCGCCCTCGCCGTGCTCGACCAGGGCGGGGCCCTGGGGATATTCCCCGAGGGCACCCGCGGCGAGGGCGATTTCGCCTCGTTGCGCGCGGGCCTGGCGTACTTCGCGGTCCGCAGCGGCGCGCCCATCGTGCCCGTCGCCGTCCTCGGCAGCGACGAGAGCCGGGGCAGGCTGATCCCGGGGCTGCCGCCCTTCAAGAGCCGGGTCGACGTCGTCTTCGGCTCGGCCTTCGACGCCGGGGACGGCAGCGGCCGCCGCACCCGTACCGCGCTGGACCTGGCGACCGTACGCATCCAGGACCGGCTGACCGCCCACCTGGCCGACGCCAAGCGCCTGACCGGGCGCTGAGCGAGACTTGAACCAGTAGTGGAACCGCGCTGCGCGGGTACCACCGATCACCACGAACGACGAGGAACGGACTTCATGAACGACCAGCACGACCACGGAGCACTTGGCGACGCCGAGTACGCGGAGTTCATGGAGCTCGCCGCGGAAGAGGGCTTCGACCTCGAAGACGTCGAAGGCGCCATCGAGGAGGCGGGCCACGGCCCGCTGCCCGTCCTCGCCGTCGTGGGCCGCCCCAACGTCGGCAAGTCCACCCTGGTGAACCGCATCATCGGCCGCCGCGAGGCGGTCGTCGAGGACAAGCCCGGCGTTACGCGCGACCGGGTCACCTACGAGGCCGAGTGGGCCGGCCGGCGCTTCAAGGTCGTCGACACCGGCGGCTGGGAGCAGGACGTCCTCGGCATCGACGCCGCCGTCGCCGCCCAGGCCGAGTACGCCATCGAGACCGCCGACGCGGTCGTCTTCGTCGTGGACGCCAAGGTCGGCGCCACCGACAGCGACGAGGCCGTCGTCAAGCTGCTCCGCAAGGCCAAGAAGCCCGTCGTCCTGTGCGCCAACAAGGTCGACGGCCAGAGCGGCGAGTCCGACGCGGCCTCGCTGTGGTCGCTGGGCCTCGGCATGCCGCACCCGGTCTCCTCCCTGCACGGCCGCGGCACCGGCGACATGCTGGACGCCGTCCTCGACGTCCTGCCGGAGGCCCCCGAGCAGACCTTCGGTGGCGTCGCCCCCGGCGGCCCCCGCCGCATCGCCCTGATCGGCCGCCCGAACGTCGGCAAGTCCTCGCTCCTGAACAAGGTCGCGAAGGAGAACCGGGTCGTCGTCAACGAGCTGGCCGGCACCACCCGCGACCCGGTCGACGAGCTGATCGAGCTCGGCGGCGTCACCTGGAAGTTCGTCGACACCGCCGGTATCCGCAAGAAGGTCCACCTCCAGCAGGGCGCCGACTACTACGCCTCGTTGCGCACGGCCGCGGCCGTCGAGAAGGCGGAGGTGGCGGTCATCCTGATCGACACCACCGAGACCATCAGCGTCCAGGACCAGCGCATCATCACCATGGCCGTCGAGGCCGGCCGCGCGATCGTGATCGCCTACAACAAGTGGGACGAGCTCGACGAGGAGCGCCGCTACTACCTCGAGCGCGAGATCGAGACCGAGATGCAGCAGGTCTCCTGGGCGCCCCGGGTGAACGTCTCGGCGCTCACCGGCCGTCACATGGAGAAGCTGGTCCCGGCGATCGAGACCGCCCTCGCGGGCTGGGAGACGCGCGTCCCCACCGGCCGGCTGAACGCCTTCCTCGGCGAGGTCGTCGCCGCCCACCCGCACCCGATCCGCGGCGGCAAGCAGCCCCGCATCCTGTTCGGTACCCAGGCGGGGAGCAAGCCGCCGCGGTTCGTCCTCTTCGCCTCCGGCTTCCTGGAGCACGGCTACCGGCGCTTCATCGAGCGCCGCCTGCGCGAGGAGTTCGGGTTCGAGGGCACCCCGATCCACATCTCGGTGCGGGTGCGCGAGAAGCGCGGCGCCCAGTACAAGAAGAAGAAGTAGCGGCGGTCCGGGGTCAGTAGCCCCGGCGCGGAGCGGGCGGCAGCGCCGCCGGGATGTGCGTCATCCCGGTCTGGTGCTGCCGCCCGTCGGCGTATCCGGAGCCGCCCGCGTACGAGTAGGCGGGCTGGGGCTGGGGCTGGTGCTGTGGCTGCGACGGGGACGGCGCGGGTGGCGGCGTCTGCGGGAGGTACGAGGGCTGCCAGTCGGTCCGCTGCCATGCCGAACCGTTCCAGCCGCTGCCGTACACGCTCCCGGTGTAGCCGCCCCCGTACGAGAAGGCCGTGAACCCGAGGTCCTCCTCCCCCGTACGGTCGCCCGGCAGGGCCCGGAAGGCGCGCAGGTACTCCGAGTACAGCGTGTCGTAGATGGGGGTGTGCGAGACGGCGGCCGGCGAGCTGTCCCGGTCCCGTGCGGGACGCATGGCGGGGACGGCGCTCGGATAGGACGGGGCGCGGGAGGAGTCGTATGGATGCACGTATCAGCCAACGAAACCGGCGCTCTGCGGATGCGGGGTGAGGGGGCGGGAAACGCAGATCGCCGGGGGTGCGCGGGACGGACCGCACACCCCCGGCGCACGCCGCCCGGCCCCCACTGCGGGGGGCCGGGCGGCCGTTTCGGTACCGGCTCGGGATCAGGCGCCGGGCGTCCCCGCGAGGGGCATGGCGGCGGCCACGAGCTTGCCCGCGGCGGCGGCCTTGTCGAGCGCGTCGCGCAGCAGGTCCTCGCGCGGCTGCTGGCCGATGGAACCGACCGGCGCGGCGTAGATGAGCACGCGCTGGGTCTTCTGGACGGCCGTCCGCCAGCCGTCGGTGACCGACAGCGCCTGGTGGGCCTGCCACCAGGCGACCTGACCGCCGCCGTCGGTGCCCGGCTGGAGCACGGCGTGCAGCTGTCCGGCCGCGAGCAGGACCGACCAGCCGCCGAGGAGGGCGGGCAGTTCCGTCGTGTCGGTCACCGGGATGAAGCCCTGCTCGATCAGGAGCGGCAGGAAGTCGTCGCCGGGGCCGTCGCTGCCCGGGCGGGCGATGGGCGCGGTCGGCTCGACGACCAGGGCGGGGTGCAGCTCGCCGCCGATCAGCACGAGGCCGCTGGTGATGCCGAGGACGGCCTGTCCGCCCGGCACGTTCTGCGGGGCGGGCGCGCCCGCGTCCGGTGCGGAGGCGGGGCTGTCACCGGTGATGCTGCGGACCGCGCCCTGGAGCTGCTCCTCGGAGACGGAGACGACCTGCGAGGGGATGCAGGTGGCGTGGGCGAAGGCGAGGACGGCGGTCTCCTCGCCGACGAACAGCACCGTGCTGGTGCGGTCGTTCTCGGGGTCGCCCGGAGTGCGGCAGGAGGTGCAGTCGTAACTGCGCGGCGCGTCGTCGCCGACGAGCAGCCTGTCGGCTTCTTCGTCGCCGATCTCGGCACGTACCTCATCACTGACGTCGAGCATGCGCGGCACGGGGTGGCTCCTCGGCATAGGTGCGGGTCCGGGAGGCTCCCGGCTCGCCGGGCACAACGCAGGAGCGGCGGCCGGGGTCACGCCATTTGAGGGAACGGATTCGAACCGGGCGCCCGGAAGGGTGAACCGTGCGACCCTGACTTCGATTCTGTGCCAACTGGTTGCGGGTTCTGTGCAGTTGGTGGCCGGATGTGGCCGTTTGTGCGGGGTCGGGAGGTCGGCCGACCGGGTGGGGTGGCGTGACCGCCGCGTGGCGCGCCCCGGAACGCCGTGGAGTGCTGCGTAGCGTGACCCGATGCCCCGTCTCCGGACCCCCCGGGCCCACCGGGCCGCCCGCGCCGTCGTCGTCGCCTCCGTGCTGGCGCTCGTGCCGCTCGGGGGGACGGCCGCCGCGGCACCACCGCCGCCCGCGCCGGGTCCGGCCGGGGCGGCGCACCCGGGCTCGCCGGGCGTGATCGGGAGCGGGCCCGGGGACTGCGGACCGGGCGGGGAATGGCCCTGGGACTGCGTGGCCGACTGCGAGAGCGGTGGCCGGTGGGCCGTGAACACCGGCAACGGCTTCTACGGCGGGCTGCAGTTCTGGCAGCCGACGTGGGAGGAGTACGGCGGCCTGGTGTTCGCGCCGCGGGCCGACCTCGCGCAGCGCGTGCAGCAGATCCGGGTGGCGCAGGAGGTCCTCGCCGCGCAGGGCTGGAACGCGTGGCCGGTCTGCTCCAAGCGCTACGGGCTGGCCGGGCGGATGCACACCGTACGGAGCGGGGACACGCTGGTCACGATCGCCCGCGAGCGCCGGGTGCAGGGCGGCTGGCAGGCGCTGTACGCGGCCAACCGGGAGACGGTCGGGCCGCATCCGGAGTCGATCGCCGTGGGCATGCTGCTGCTCCTGCCGGAACCGGTTCCGGCGCCCGCGCCCGTGCCGGCGCCCGTGCCGGGGGCGGAGCCGAAGCCTGTGCCGGTTCCTGCGCCTGCGGCGGAGCCTGTCCCCGTGCCGGGGGCGGAGTCGAAGCCTGTGCCGGTTCCTGCGCCTGCGGCGGAGCCGAAGCCTGTGCCGGGGGCGGAGTCGAAGCCCGTGCCGGTCCCCGTGCCTGCGGCGGAGCCGGTCCCCGTGCCGGGGGCGGAGTCGAAGCCCGTGCGCGTGGCGAAGCAGGGGGCGTCGTCCTTCCGCTGAACGTCCACGGCCCGTGTGCGGCGGCGCCACTGGCAGACTCGGGGGATGCTCGAGACCTCCGCACGGCTGTTGCGCCTGCTCTCCCTGCTTCAGGCGCACCGCGAATGGACCGGCGCCGACCTCGCCGACCGGCTCGGCGTCACCGCCCGGACGGTGCGGCGCGACGTGGACCGGCTGAGGGAACTCGGGTATCCGGTGAACGCCTCTCCCGGGACCGGAGGCGGCTACCGGCTGGGGGCGGGGGCCGAACTGCCGCCGCTGCTGCTGGACGACGACGAGGCCGTGGCCGTCGCCGTCGGGTTGCGGACCGCCGCCGGCCACGGGGTGGAGGGGATCGGGGAGGCCTCCGTACGGGCCCTCGCGAAACTGGAGCAGGTCCTGCCGTCGCGCCTGCGCCGGAGGGTGTCCGCCCTCAACGAGTTCACCGTGCCGATGCTGCGCGACGCCCGGCACTCCACCGTGGACCCCTCGGTGCTGACCGAACTGGCTTCGGTCTGCCGGGACGCCGAGCGGCTCCGCTTCGCCTACCGGGACCACGGGGGCGGCGTCAGCCGCCGCACCGTCGAACCGCACCGGCTCGTGTGCACGGAGCGCCGCTGGTACCTGGTCGCCTGGGACCTCGACCGCGAGGCCTGGCGCACCTTCCGCGCCGACCGGATCGAGCCCGCACCGCCCCACGGGCCCCGGTTCACCCCGCGCCCGCCACCCGCCGAGGACCTCGCCGCGTACGTCTCCGAAGGCGTGTCCCAGCGGGCCTACGCCACCCGCGCGGTGGTGCTGCTCAAGATCCCGGAACAGGAGGCGGCGCAGATCGTCACGCCCAGCGACGGAGTCCTGGAACCGGTCGACGCGCATACCTGCCTGCTGCGCACCGGCGCCGTGAACCTGGACGTTCTGGTGATTCACATCCTGCTGCTCGGCTGTGAGTTCGAAGTGGTCGAGCCACCGCTGCTCACGGATCGGATGAGGGACCTCGGAGATCTCCTGGGCAAGGCCGTGGGGGCCCGGAAAATGAAGGAAATGTAGCGGATCTGAGGGGTATTCAGCCCGTCGGCCGCAGGGAGCCCGTGGAAATCCGATGAGGAAAATCTGCGGTTCTCGCCGGCAATTCGAACGCGTCTGCGTCCCGGGCGTGTCGCACTCCGGAAAGGAATTGGCGACTGTGGATATTCTGTGACACAAGCGTGACCCGGGACGGACGAACGTCCGGGCGCGGCGCTGACGAACGCCGAAGGCGGGCCGGGTCCACGACCCGGCCCGCCTTCGTGTCGCGGGGGTGGATGGTGCGTACCGCCCCCGCCGTGGAACGTCAGCCCCCGGCCACCGGACGGGCCGCGGTGCCACGGGTTCCGGCCCGCTCGGCGTGCGCCGTGTGAGCGGGGCGGCGGCTGCCGACCGGGGTGACCGGGGTCCGCTCGGAGCGGATCAGGTGCGGCCGGTTGGCGGGGTGCGCGACCGGACGGTGCGCCGGGGCGTGCCCCGTGGCGGCACCGGCCGGTGTGGCCGGGGAGGGCGCCGCGGACGGCCCCTCGGCGGCCACGGCCACGGGCCTCAGCTGCCACTTGCCGCCCGCGGAGAGCAGCGGGGTGAGCGCGGAGACGACCGGGGCGGGCATCCGCCCGGTCTCGGCCCGGCGGCGCAGCAGCTCGCGCAGGTCGAAGACGTAGGCCTCGGTCCGCGCGATGAGCGGCTCGAACCAGGGGAGGGCCAGCATGATCAGCAGACCCGCCGACCAGCCCAGCAGGACGTCGCTGACCCAGTGCGTGCCGAGGTACACGGTGGTGGCGCCGACGCTCAGCGAGACGACCGCGGACACCACGGACAGCACCCGCCGGGTGACCACGGTGGAAGCCAGGTAGGCCAGGATTCCCCAGGTCACGACGGCGTTGGCGGTGTGGCCGGAAGGGAATATATCGCCGCCGGCGAAGAGTTCGGCCGAGCCGATCTCCGTCGCGTAGTGCGGGCCGAGCCGGCCGAGGCCGAGCTTCACGGACCCGACGGTGACGTTGAGCAGCAGCAGCGCGACGCCGAGGGTGATCAGCGGGCGGAGGGTGTGCTGCCGCCAGGAGCGCCAGCCGAGCCACGCGGCGACCATGACCGCGGTGGGTCCGCGCTGGCCGAGGACGACCAGGTAGTCGAGGAACGCGTGCAGCTGCGGCCACTGCTCGTAGGGCCGGAAGAACATGATCTGCCAGTCCAGGCGGACCAGCCACGACGTGGTCAGGACGGCCACCACGATGGCGAGGTAGAACGCGAGGGTCGACCCCAGGAGCACGACGCGGTGCCGGCTCATCTGCGGGGTCTGCAGATGAGCCGGTCGCTCCGGTTCCCGGTCCAGCCGGGCGAAGACCCGCTCCAGACGGGTCAGGATTTGATCGGTACGCACTCAATCGACGTTACCGCGCGGGGATGCTCGGCCCGGGCGAATCGCGGGGTTTGTGATGACCATGTGATGTGGAGTTGGTCTCACGCGGGCCCTAATTCCCGGTATTTCGGCAGGGGTTGGATCCTTCTCGATCCGGCGTCCGGAAATTGTTTCCGGCGCTTATTCGGACTTTATTGCCGCAGGTCGATTCCCTCACCCGTGGACGACCGGCGAAGAGCCGCCCGGACACGCCGGGTTCCTACGGAGGACCCGAGCCGTTCAGCCAGAACGCCCCGTACACCGCCGAAAGCAGGGCCGCCGCGCCCACCACCAGGACCGCCCGCCGGGTCCGCCACCGGGCGAGCGCCACCGCCGGCACCAGCATCAGCGGGAAGGCCGGCAGCAACAGCCGCGGCTTCGACCCGAAGTACCCGGACGCGCACAACGCCAGCGCCACGACGACCCCGCAGTACACGAGGAGCGGCGCCGGCTGCCGCTGCCGCACGCACGCCGCGTACAGCCACAGCACCAGGGCCACCCCGGCGATCAGACCCAGCCCGGCCGGGAAGGCGGACGAGGTCAGCTTCGCCCCGACGAAGCGGGCGAAGGCCCATCCGCCGTCGAAGCCGTTGCCCCAGCCGGCCTGCACCTCCAGGTATCCGAGCAGTCCGCCCCCGGTGCGCGCGCCCACCCACAGCACGTACGCCGCCGCACCCGCCGGAGCCAGCAGCGCCCCGGCGGCCATCCGCCACGACCGTTCCCCGCGCCGCAGGGCCAGTGCGACGGCCACCCACACCGCCAGGACGACGGCCGCGCCCACCGGGCGGGTCAGGCCGGCCCCGGCGGCGAGCAGGCCCGCCGTCGGCCACCGGCCGCGCAGGACCCCGTACAGCGACCACGCGGCGAGCGCGGTGAACAGCGACTCGCTGTACGCCATCGACTGCACGATCCCGACGGGCAGCGCCGCCCAGACGGCGACCGCGAGCACCCCGGTCCGCCGGCCGTGGAGCAGGTCGGCCACCGCGAAGATCCCCCACGCCGCCGCGAGCCCCGCGCACACCGACACCACCAGGCCCGCCGAGCCGTACGAGAGCCCGGTCGGCGCGGCCACCACCCGCTCCAGCCAGGGCAGCAGCGGGAAGAACGCCAGGTTCGAGTGGACGTCCCCGTTCGGGAGGGCGATCTCGTAGCCGTATCCCTCGGCGGCGATGCGGGCGTACCAGAGCGAGTCCCATCGGGCCGACAGCAGCGTGTGCGGGCTGCTGCCCGCCACCGCCCCCCACGCCGCGAGCACGGTCAGCCCCAGCAGCCGGACCGCCGCGAAGGCGGCCAGCGCGGGCGCGGCCCGTCGAAATCCAAGATCTTCCACGGGCATGATTATCGGTGGCGTCCGAGTTGGGCCGGCGCCGAGAACCACGGACCGTGAGCGGGCGTGTACGCGGGGGGAGGCTTCGGGGTGGGGGAGTGGCACACGCCACACCGGGGGCGCCGCCGGGATGAGAGCTTGGCCACGTGTCGGGCACGCGAACTCGCGTACGCTGACCGTTCACTCGCGTGTCGATGCCGGACCCCGTTGGATGCCGCACAGCGCACCACCCCCCGCGGCTCCACAAGACGCTGGTCCACCGAGCGCGAGGGATCACCTGGGAGGTACATGCATGGCGGGGACGAACGCGGCCACGGCCGGGACCCCTTCGCCCTGGCAGCGGCTGGGAGCGGCCTCCGGCGGTGCCAACCGCTGGGTCGTCCTGGCGGTTCTCTGCGTCAGCCTGGTCCTCGTCGCGCTCGACGCGACGATCCTGCACGTCGCGGTCCCGTCCGTCACGGAGGACCTGCGGCCCGGCCCGATCGAGCTGCTCTGGGTCGTCGACGCCTACCCGCTGGTCTGCGCCTCGCTGCTGATTCTCTTCGGCACCCTCGGCGACCGGGTCGGCCGCCGCCGCATCCTCCTCCTCGGCTACGGACTCTTCGGCGTGGCCTCCGCCATAGCGGCCCTCGCCGACAACGCCCAGGTACTCATCGCCGCGCGCGCCCTGCTGGGCATCGGCGGCGCGATGATCATGCCGGCCACCCTGTCGATCCTGCGCCAGGTCTTCCCCGACCGGCGTGAGCGGGCGCTGGCCATCGGCATCTGGACCGCCGTCGCCGCGATCGGCGCGGCCAGCGGCCCGGTCCTCGGCGGCTTCCTCATCGAGCACTTCTGGTGGGGCTCCGTCTTCCTCATCAACATCCCCCTGATGGCGCTGATCCTGCCGCTCGGGCGCTGGCTGCTGCCGGAGTCGCGCGGCTCCGCGGACGGGCCGTGGGACGTGCTCGGCGCGCTGATGGCCGCCGCCGGCGTGCTCGGCGCGGTGCTCGGGATCAAGCGCCTGGGCGCCGAACGGCACCTCCTCGACGCGCAGGCGCTGGTACCGCTGCTGCTCGGCGCGGTGCTGCTCGTGCTGTTCGTGCGCCGCCAGAAGCAGCGCGAGCACCCGCTGATCGACATGCGGATGTTCTCCCGGGCCGCCTTCTCCGCCTCGGTCGCCTGCATCGTCCTCGCCATGCTCGCTCTGGTGGGGCTGGAGCTGATCGCCGTCCAGTACCTCCAGCTGGTACTGCACCTCAGCCCGCTGGAGACCGGCCTGCGCCTGCTGCCGCTGACCTTCGCCGCCATGGCCGCGGGCGCCACCGGCTCCTACACACTCGCCCGGGTCGGGCCGCGCACGATGGTGTCGCTGGGCTTCCTGCTGACGGGCTTCGCCGTGCTGCTGCTGACGCTGATGGGCCAGCAGGACCGGCCGGTGCTGCTGACCGTCGGCTTCATCCTGCTCGGCTTCGGACTGCAGACCACGCTGTTCGCCGCGTACGAGTCGATGCTGAGCGAGGCTCCGGCCGAGACCGCGGGCGGGGCGGCCTCGATCGGCGAGACCTCCTACCAGCTGGGCGCGGGCATCGGCATCGCCCTGCTGGGCAGCGTGATGAACGCGGCGTACCGGCCGGGGCTCGTGTCCGTCCCCGGGGTCTCGGCGGCGGACTCGGCGGGCGCGGCGAACTCCCTGGGCGAGGCCTACCAGATCGCGGCGAGCCTCGGCGGCCCGGCCGGAGCCTCGCTGTACGCCGCGGCCCGGGACTCCTTCGTGCACGGGCTGCACGTCACGCTGCTGGTGAGCGCGGCCCTGCTGTTCGCGGGCGCGGTGATGGCGCTGAAGCTGCCGCGGGTCATGGACTGCGGGGTGTCCGGCGACGCCGAGCCGGTGCGGTTGCCCGCGCAGGCGAAGGGCGACGCGGTGCGGCCGGCCCCGGTGGAGCAGTCCGGCTGACCGCGGGCCCCGAGCGCCGACGGGGCCGGAGCGGCGAGGGGCGGCCCACGTCGGACATCAGGGCTGGATTTGCCCGCCGCAGGCCAATAGCTTCGGGTGGGCGCAAAAACTTGCGCCGCCAGGTTCCGCTCAGGCCGCCGGGAGGCCCCGTGTCCTTCGTTCCCACCGATCCGCTCGGGCTCGACGAGCTCCTCGGACCCGAGGACCTCGCCGTCCGGGACACCGTCCGCGGCTGGGCCGCCGACCGGGTGCTGCCGAACATCGCCCAGTGGTACGAGAGCGGAGAACTGCCCGCGATCCGGGAGCTGGCCCGGGAACTGGGTGCCATCGGGGCGCTCGGGATGTCCCTGGAGGGCTACGGGTGCGCCGGTGCCAGCGCCGTGCAGTACGGCCTCGCCTGCCTGGAGCTGGAGGCCGCCGACTCCGGCATCCGTTCGCTGGTCTCCGTACAGGGGTCGCTGGCCATGTACGCGATCTGGAAGTACGGCTCCGAGGAGCAGAAGCAGCGCTGGCTGCCCGGCATGGCGGCCGGCGAGCTGATCGGCTGCTTCGGGCTGACCGAGCCCGACGTGGGCTCCGACCCGGCCGCGATGCGCACCTACGCCAAGCGCGACGGCACGGACTGGGTGCTGAACGGCCGCAAGATGTGGATCACCAACGGCTCCGTCGCGGCGGTGGCCGTGGTGTGGGCGCAGACCGACGACGGCATCCGCGGCTTCGCCGTGCCCACCGGCACGCCCGGGTTCTCCGCTCCGGAGATCAAGCACAAGTGGTCGCTGCGGGCCAGCGTCACCAGCGAGCTGGTCATGGACGACGTGCGGCTGCCCGCCGACGCGGTGCTGCCGCTCGTCACGGGTCTCAAGGGGCCGCTCGGCTGTCTCAGCCACGCGCGGTACGGGATCGTCTGGGGATCCATGGGCGCGGCGCGCGCCAGCTTCGAGGCCGCGCTCGACTACGCGAGGACGCGCGAGCAGTTCGGCAGGCCCATCGGCGGCTTCCAGCTCACCCAGGCCAAGCTCGCGGACATGGCCCTCGAACTCCACAAGGGCATCCTGCTCGCCCACCACCTGGGCCGGCGGATGGACGCGGGCACCCTGCGGCCGGAGCAGATCAGCTTCGGCAAGCTCAACAACGTCCGCGAGGCCATCGAGATCTGCCGCACCGCGCGGACCATCCTCGGCGCCAACGGGATCTCCCTGGAGTACCCCGTCATGCGGCACGCCACCAACCTCGAATCGGTCCTCACCTACGAGGGGACCGTCGAGATGCACCAGCTGGTGCTGGGCAAGGCGCTCACCGGGCTGGATGCCTTCCGGTGAGGATCCCCCAGCTACCGCTGGGAGGCGCCCCCGGGCTCAGCTCTGGTTGAAGAAGTCGCGCGAGCGGCCGCCCGCCTCGCCGCTGACGATCTGGGTGTCGGCCGGGGTCAGGAGGAAGACCCTGGTCGCCACCCGCTCGATCGAACCGCGCAGCCCGAAGGTCAGACCGGCCGCGAAGTCGACGACGCGCTTGGCGTCGGTCGGATCCATCGACGACAGGTTCACGATGACCGGGACGCCGTCACGGAACAGCTCGCCGATGCCGCGCGCATCACGGAATCCGTCCGGGGTGACCGTCGCGATCCGGCGGCCGTGCTCCACGGCCGACTCGGAGGCCACCTTGACCCGGGGGTCGGTCACCCACTGGTCACCGGGGCCCGCCACGGAACCGTGGGAGCCCTCCGCGTAGTCATCGTCGTAGTAGCGCTCGTCGTCGCTGTCCTCCACGAGACCCAGCCAGGCACTCGCCTTGCGCACCGAACCCATGGACTGCCTCCTTTCACCGCGGTCAGTCTGTCTTTCTCTCCGCTGCCCCTATGCTCGTCCATGATGCTGACAACGCGCCAAGTGGATAGTCGCCGCGCAGGGGTTTCGTGACGGTACTGGTGCAGAACATCCGTTGCACGGTCAAGGATCCTGGTCGCTACCGCTGCTGACTGAGTGAAAATACGACGACCGCCGCCGTACGGGTGGGCGACGGGGACGTACGGGTGAAAGCAGCGGGTCGATACGATGCCCGGCAAGCACGCGTACGGCACACGGGGGAGCAGCTTGTTCGGCATAGTCAGACCGTGCACGCACCGGCTCGGGGAGCGGTTCAAGGCGGAGTGGATGGCCCATCTGTGCGGGCTGTGCCTGGCACTTCGGGGGGACCACGGGCAGTTCGCCCGGATCGTCACGAACTATGACGGTTTGCTTGTCTCCGTTCTGACGGAGGCTCAGTCGGGTCCCGCGCCCGGCTCCCGGCGCACCGCGGGCCCCTGCCCGCTGCGCGGGATGCGCACCGCCGCCGTCGCCAAGGGCGAGGGCGCCCGGCTCGCGGCCGCCGTTTCGCTGGTCCTGGCCTCGGCCAAGGTGCGCGACCACGTGGCGGACCGGGACGGGCTGTTGGCCCGTGCCCCGATCGCCGCCGCCGCGCGCAAGGTGGCCCGCGGCTGGGACCGCGCCGGTGCGCGTACCGGCGCCTCGCTCGGCTTCGACACCGCGGTGCTCGTGGACGCGGTGGACCGGCAGGCGGGCATCGAGACGCTGGCCGGCCCCGGCACGTCCGTGCTCGTGGTGACCGAGCCGACGGAGACCGCGACGGCCGCCGCCTTCGCCCATACCGCACAGCTGGCCGGACGGCCGGGCAACGCCGCCGCGCTCGCCGAGGCGGGCCGGTACTTCGGGCGCCTCGCGCACCTGCTGGACGCGGTCGAGGACCGGGGCGCCGACGCGGAGGCGGGCGCCTGGAACCCGCTCACCGCCACCGGGACCCCGCTCACCGAGGCCCGCAGGCTCTGCGACGACGCCCTGCGCGGCATCAGGCTGGCGCTGGGCGAGGTCGAGTTCGCGGACGCGGGCCTCGCCCACCGACTGCTCGTGCACGAGCTGCGCACCTCCGTGGACCGGGCCTTCGGGACCATGAGCTGCGGCCACACGGCCACCGCCTCGGCGGGGCAGGGCCCGAACGCGTACGGCCCGAACCCGTACGGCTCGAACCGGTACGGCTCGAACGGCGGCAACCCCTACGGCGGTGCCCCGCTCGGCGCGAACATCCCCCAGGCCCCGGGCGGCGGCAGCGGCCCAGGCGGCCCCGGCGGTGGCGGATACGGCGGTGGCGGCGGCTTCGGCGGCGGTGGCTTCGGTGGCGGCGGTCAGCACCCGCAGAAGCCGCGCCGCGGACTGCTGGCCGGCTGCGCCGTGGCCATCGGGCTCTTCTGCACCTGTCGGATCTGCTGCACCGAGTACGAGGGCCCCTGGTCGCGCAAGAAGCGCGCCCCGTGGTGCGACGCCTGCGAATGCTGCGACTGCTGCCGGCCGGGCTGCTCGTCGACCGGTGGTTCCGGGGGCGGCTCCGGCGGTGGCGGGGGCGGCTGCTGTGACGGCAACTGCGGCTGCTGCTGCGACTGAGTCCGCGTCAGTTCCACGCGCCCGGACGGCGTATGCGGGGATTCCCGTCCGGACCTGCGTGGAAGAGCTGAGCGGGATGAGCGATCACGCAGACGATCCGCACGCGGTCCGGCGGACACGGCGCGCGCACACGGCCGCGCCCGGGTCCGCTCCGTACGGTCTCCCCGCGCCGGTCGGCGGCCGTCGGCCCGCCGCCGACCCGGAAGGTCGAATTCCGGCCGTTCCGCGTCCGGGGTCGTGTCCGAGAGGTCCCGCCCGTCGCAGGGCGGGCGGCGCCGCGCCTCGCCGCACAGCCGGACACGCCCCGGCACGTCCCGCGCACGGGTGCCGCTCCGCCCCGCCGGGCCCTGCGGCGGACGCCGCAGGGCCGGCCCCCCGGGTGGCCGGCGCCGCTGCGCGGACACACTCCGGGCACGCCCGCGGGGGCGGTCCGCTTCGCACCACCGCCGGGGACCGCGGACGCCGGGGCCGCGCGACCCGGGCCGTACCCGCGACCGGGGCCCTCCCGCCCGCGCCGCCCGTACCGCCCGCCGCGGCCGCCCCGCCCGTCGTGATCCGGCCCGAAGTCCCGACGCCGCCCCGCACCTTCGGCCGCGTCCCCACGTGCACCGAAACCCCCTCGGGCGCTCCCGTCCCCGTACCGCCGGGGCGTTCCCCGCGCACGCGCACCACCGGACCGGCCCGGTGACCCCCTCCGGCGCGGGCCCGCACCGGCCCGGTCCCGACCGGACGCCGGCCCCGCGGTCCGTGGCCGCCGTGCGCACCCCCCGACGCGCCGGCGCACGGCTCGCCGCACGCCCCCTCCGCCGCCCGCAGGCCGGCATACCCGGCGCGCGGGGCGCGATCACCACCGAGCCCGACCGGGCTCCGCCCGCGCCGCCGACCGCGCCTTCGCGGACCCCTTCCCAAGGCCTTTCCCGCCACCCCGGAACACGCCGCCCGCCACGGTGAAAGGCGGCGGGCGGAGGCCGAAAGCCGCTCTTGCGACCGGTAACCGACGACAGGACACTCCCGACAGCGCTTGTCAGGGACACGGCCAAAGTTCATGCGCCCACCGTGCCCCCGGCTGCGCCTCACGGGCCCTGGCACCCCCACGACCGCCGGCCCCCGACCCTCTCCAGGAGGACGAGAAGTGAGGATCAAGCGCACCACCCGTAACAGGCTGCTCGCGGTGGCCACCGGCCTGGCCGCCGCCGCAGCGCTCGCCGCCCCCACCGCGGCGAGCGCGGACCCCCAGGACGGCAGGTTCAGCGCCGACCGGCTCGCCGCCGCCGGCGCCTCCGTCCTGCGGGCCGACGTCGCGGGCACCGCCTGGCACGCCGACCCCGCCACCGGAACCCTCGTGGTCTCCGCCGACTCCACCGTCCCCGCCGCCGCCCTCGTGAGAATCAAGCGCGAGGCCGGAGCCGACGCCGGGGCGCTGCGCATCGAGCGCATCCCGGGCAGGCTCACCAAGCTCGCCTCGGGCGGCGACGCCATCTACGCCAACAGCTGGCGCTGCTCGCTCGGCTTCAACGTCCGCAGCGGAAGCAACTACTACGCCCTGACCGCCGGACACTGCACCGACGGCGCGGGCACCTGGTGGACCAACTCCGCCCGCACGAACGTCCTCGGCACCACGACCGGGTCCAGCTTCCCCAACAACGACTACGGCCTCATCAAGTACGCCAGCAACACGCCCACGCCCCCCGGGACCGTCGGCAGCCAGGACATCACCAGCGCCGTCAACGCCACGGTCAACATGTCCGTGACCCGGCGCGGCTCCACCACCGGCACCCACAGCGGCCGGGTCACCGGCCTCAACGCCACCGTCAACTACGGCGGCGGCGACATCGTCTACGGCATGATCCGCACCAACGTGTGCGCCGAGCCCGGCGACAGCGGCGGCCCGCTCTACTCGGGCACCCGGGCCGTCGGCCTCACCTCCGGCGGCAGCGGCAACTGCTCCTCCGGCGGCACGACCTTCTTCCAGCCCGTGGTCGAAGCGCTCAACGCCTACGGGGTCAGCGTCTACTGACCGTGCCCCGCGCGCCCCTGTCGGCACCCTGGACGTCCTCCCGCCTTCTGGGAGGATGTCCAGGGCGGCCGTGTCCACGGGGGAAGCAGGTTCCGGCATGAAACGCATCGGCGTGACCGGGCACCGGTCCATCCCCGACTCGGGGCTCGGCCACGTGGAGAACGGCCTGCGGGCCGTACTGGACGGCCACGAAGGCCCGCTGGAAGCCCTCTCCAGCCTCGCCGACGGAGCGGACCAGCTGTTCGCGGCCATCGCACTCGAATGCGGCGCCGACCTCACCGTGGTGATCCCCAGCGAGGACTACGAAGAGACCTTCGAGGACGCCGGGGCACTGGAGCGCTACCGGCGCCTCAGGCTCCGCGCCACCCAGGAGATCCGCATGGACTTCGCACGCTCCACGAACGAGGCCTACTACGCCGCGGGTACCTACATCGCCGACTCCTGCGACCGGCTCGTCGCCGTCTGGGACGGCCGGCCCGCCCGCGGACACGGCGGCACCGCCGAGATCGTGGCCTATGCCCGGGCCCTGGGCAAGCCGGTCACCGTCCTGTGGCGCGAAGGCGTGACCCGGGACTGAGCCCCGCCCTCCCACCCGCGACCACCACCGCCTCAACTGCTGTGCCGCGCCAGCCAGTCCGTGTGCTGCGGCGAGACGTACCGCTCGGTCTCGTACACCGACGAGGGCCACTGGACCTCGGTGATGGTCGTCTGCATCACGACCATCATCGCCGCCAGGTCCTGCTCGATCAGCGTGTGCGCCTCGATCAGCGGATGGTGGCGGCGCACCTCGTTCCAGGCGATCCCGGCCGCCGCCGCCGTGCTCAGCAGCCCCGGCAGGCCCGCCCCCGGGCCCGAGCCGAACGCCCTCAGCAGCGCGAACAGCAGCGCCAGACAGGTCAGCAGGACGATCGTCCACGACCACAGGCGCGTCGCCCGCCGGGACACCTCCGTCCGCCGCCGGTACCAGTTGCGCTGCTCGATCAGCCGGTCCCGTACGTACGTCTCCCGCCGTACGTGGTAGTCCCTGCCGCGCAGCCGCCTCATCGCCCCGGTGATCTCCGCACCCTCCGGCACCGCGCCGGCCGCCCGCGGATCCTCCCAGCCCATTTTTCGCAGCTCGGCAAGACCGGCCTCCAGCCGCGTCCGGTACGTCTCCCCGGGATCGGCCACGTCACTGCCGAATGGCGCCCCGTGCACCGCGTACCGCCAGGCCAGCGACTTGATGAACTCCGCCGCACTGCGGTTGAGCTGCCACTGCGGCCGGGCCCGGCGCCTGGTCGCCCGTATCCCCACGCCCAGCACCGCCGCGTACGAGAGCGCGCTCAGCAGCCCGAACAGGTGCAGCGGCCCGAGCTCCGGCCCCGGCGGCAGCGCGGCGGCCCCCGCGGCCGCCACGAGCAGCAGCAGCTGCGCCCGCGTGGCATGGGTGGACTCCCGCTGCCGGGAGATGGCCGCCTGGTCCGTGTGGTGGAAGAGGGCCGGCAGGTCCTCGTTTCGAAAGGTCGTGCTGTCGGTCACAACGCCCCCCTCGTCTCGGGTGGCGGGCGGCGGGGACCGAGGCCCCCGCCGCCCTCCGTCGGATCACACGGCGAGCGGCTCCAGGTCCCGGTGGACCCGCCGCTCGTCACGGGCGTACCGGGTGAGGCTGTGCTCCTCGCCGAGCAGCCGGGTCAGTTCGACCACCGCCTCGTTCCGCACCCGGGCCGCCTCCTCCTTGCGGCCCATCGAGTCCAGGCTGACCGCCATGTTGGAGCTGCTCGCCAGGGTCTCGGGATGATGCGCCCCGAGCACCTCGCGCAGCCGCAGCACGGCCAGCCGTTCCAGCTCCAGGGCCCCCTCCGGGTCACCCAGGTCGGCCCGTGCGTTCGCCAGGTTGAGTGTGGCGAAGACCGTGTGCGGGTGGTTGCCGCCCAGGACGTCCCGCATCAGCCGGATCGTCTGCCGCAGCATCGCCTCCGCCGGCTCCGCCGCGCCCGAGCCCCAGTGGAAGACCGCCAGGTTGTTCACGGCCGCCAGCGTGTACGGGTGCCGCTCGCCCGGGACCTTCATGTACTCGTCGACCACCTCCTGCGCCAGGTCCCGCGCCCCGCCCGGGTCCCCGGTCGCGAACAGGTCCGAGGCCAGGTTCAGCTCGCAGGAGAGCAGGTCCGGGTTGACCGAGGTGTACTTGGCCCGGTAGCGGGCCCGGGTGGCCGTCGTCAGCCGCAGCGCGTCCTCCAGCTGCCCGGCCCGGCGCAGCGACACCGCCAGGTTCTTCGCGGCCGACAGGGTGCCCGGGAACGCCCTTCCCAGCGTCCGCTTGTAGATCTCGTACGTCCGGCTCAGCAGCTGCACCGAATCCTCGTACCGGCCCACCTCGCGCAGGTCGCGCGCGAGGTTCTGCGCGGACGACAGGGTGTACGGGTGCTCCGGGCCGAGCACCTCCGTGCGCAGGTCGTACACCTCCGTGTCGATCTCGCGGGCCCGGGTGTACTGGCCGACCAGCCGCAGGTTCAGCGCCAGGTTGTTCGCGGCGGCCAGGGTCCGCGGGTGCGCCTCGTGGAAGATCTGGCTGAAGCCCTCGTGCGCGTCGGTGGCCAGCTCCATCGCCTGCCCGTACTGGCCCAGCGCGCCGAGGGTGTTGGCCAGACCGCTCGTGGTCATGTACGTGTGCGGGTGCGAGGGACCGAGCACCGCGCGCTGCCGCTCCAGCGTGACCTCGTCCAGCTCCTTCGCCTCCACGAACCGGCCCTGCGAGCGCAGGATGTTCGACAGGTGGAAACGCAGGTACAGGTACTGCAGGTCGTCGTTGCCGAGCATCTCCTTCCAGGCCTCGCGCAGTTCCTCGCCGAGCTGGTAGGCGGCCTTGAAGTCGCCGCGCTTCCACAGGTAGCGGACCCGGTCGATCAGCAGCCTGCGCGTCTCCGGCTCCTTGCAGTAGCGGGCCTCGGACGGGGTGAGGTGCGACCAGATGGTGTTGAACCGCGGCCAGGTGTCCGGGTTGTCGATCGGCTCGTCGTCGTCGGGCCGGGCACCGGCCAGGATCCGGTGGACGGCGTGCCGGGCCTCCCGCTGGTCCTCCTCCGGCATCTGCGACCGGATCACCGCCTGCACCAGCCGGTGCACCTGGATGCTGTTGCTGACCTGGTCCACCTTGGCCAGCGCGAACCGGCCGATCTCCCGGATCACCCGGCCCAGCACCAGCTTCTCCTGGAGCGAGGCGTCGTACGGCTTGAGAGCGTCGATCATCTCCTTGCTGTAGAGCAGGTTCGCGGAGATCGGCTCCGGCGCCAGGAAGGCGCACAGCTGCAGCAGCCGGACCGCGGCCGGGGAACGGGACTGGAGCCGCTCTATGGAGATGTTCCACGTCGCGGCCACCGGCTCCGGATATCCGGGCGGCTGGTTCAGGCCCAGCACGCTCGCCGCCTGCTGGGCGAGCTGCTCGATGTACGCGGCCACCGGCGTCGCGGTCTCCGCGATCCAGGCGCCCGCCTGCTCGACGGCCAGCGGCAGGTCGCCCACCGCGATCGCCACCTGCTCGGCGTCCTCCTTGGTGAGCCCGGGGGCCCGGCGCTGGAGGTGCTCGATGGACTCCTCGCGCAGGAACACGTCCACCGGCAGTGCGTCGCCGTACTGCGACCAGGACTGGTTGCGGGAGGTCACCAGCACATGGCCCGGACCGCCCGGCGGGAAGAACCGCTTGAGGGTCTCGGGATCGTCGGCGTTGTCGAAGACCAGCAGCCAGCGGGAGGACGGCACCCCGCGCCGCAGCAGGTCGATCGCCTCCTGGGAGGCGGCCGCCATGTCCTCGCCGGTCTGCGCCCCCAGCCGTACCGCCAGCTCCGCGAGCGCGGCGACCACGTCGTCGGTCTGCTCCGAGGAGATCCACCACACCAGGTCGTAGTCGGCCATGAACCGGTGCACATACTCCAGCGCCACCTGGGTCTTGCCGACGCCGCCGAGGCCGAACAGCGTCTGCGGCTGCGGGAGCACCACGGCCATGCCGCCGCCGAGCTGGTCGCGCATCCGCTCCAGCACGATGCTGCGACCGGTGAACCCGGGATTGCGGGGCGGCGCGTTCCAGATCTTCGGAACGGTCCCCGGGAAGCGGGGGCCGGGCTGCGAGGCGCTCGCCACGCTGTCGGGCAGCGCCATGGGCCGCTCCACGGCACGCAGCAGGGCGGCGGTGGCGTGCACCTCGTCGAGACGGAACAGGTCCACCGGGTTGCGGTCGATGTACGGCGTGGACAGCCGTACGTCACCCACCCTCAGCGGCACCAGCTGGCGCCGGCCGCCGGTCGGGTCCTCGGCGGCCGCCCGCTCCCACACGTCCACGGCCCGCGCGGACTTCAGGTAGGCCGTGGAGAGCAGCACCACGGTCCGGGCGGCGGTGTCGATGCCGATGCCCGTGCCGCCGCCCAGGGTGTCCCCGCCGGACCCGGTGCCCGCGGCCGGCGCCGGCCGCTCGGCCGAGACGTCCTTCGGTACCACCCGGAAGCCCGCCCGGGTCAGCACCGACTCGATCCAGTCGGCCCACATCCGGTTCTCGGCCACGTACGACAGGAACAGGTCGGCCGGCAGCGCCGGACGCCGTCGGGTGAAGGCGTCCCTGATGCGCAGGCGGACCTCCTCGCCGATGGCGGGCATGGAGGTGATCTCGCCCTCGGTGACCACGGCGGTGAGCCGCTCGAAGGCCGAGAGGAGGGAGTTGGTCAGCCCCGCCTCGTCGCCGAAGGTGGCCAGCGTCTCCTCGTAGGCGTAGTACGGCCGGTAGGGGATCTCCACCGCGCCCCAGTAGGAGGTCAGCTCGTCACCGACCAGGCCGCCCGGGAACCGGTCGAACTTGATCCGGGCCAGCGCCCGGCCCGCGTCGGCCTTCTCCTTCTCGCCCTCGTCGATCCGCATCGGAACGGGATAGATCTTGATGCCCCGGTCGTTGAACCGCTCGTCGATCTGACGGGCGACGGACGCGGCGCCGTCGATGGACTGGTCGGACAGCGTGAAGCAGTCGACGAGGACGTCCGGCAGGTGCACGGTGCAGATGTCCGCGATGTCGGACAGACCCGTGCGGCTGTCGATCAGGACGTAGTCGTAGTTGCTCTTCATGTCCGCGCGTAAGGCGTCGAAGAACAGGCCGCCGCCGAGCCGGTCGTAGAAGTTGTCCCAGTCGAAGGTGGACACCGTCGCGGAGTACTCGCGGTTCTGCCGGCCCGCCGAGACGAAGTCCAGGGTGCCCCCGTCCGGGAACTCCCAGCCCAGCGTCTCCGGAGTGAGGGAGACGGCGTGCGGCTGGATCCGCGCGTAGTCCCTGTGCCAGTCGTCCGCGCGCGCCACCGGGCTGGTGGCCGCCCACGCGTACTCGCTGATCAGGTCGATGACCCCGGTGGTGGCCCCGAGCGTGGACGGGTCCAGGAAGGGGTGGAAGAACCGGTGCAGGCCCGGGGCCTCCAGGTCCCAGTCCACCGCCAGGACCCGCTTGCCGTTGGCCGCCAGGATCCAGGCGGTGTTGGCGAGCGCCATGGTGCGGCCCGTGCCGCCCTTGTACGAGTAGAAGGTGACGATCCGTCCGTCACGGCCCTCGCCGCTGTCACGACTCGCTGTCATCCGCGTCCCCCCGGTCGGTGTCGTTGCTGTCGTTGCCGTCGTTGTGGCCGCCGGACGTGTCGGGCGGGAAGGGCACCGGTGGCCGGGCCGGAGGCCCGCCCATCCCCATCGGCCCCAGCAGTCTCGGGCGTTCGGTGTGGGTGTTGCCGGCCGGCAGGTAGACCTGGGCGTGCCGGAGGAACTGCTGCGCCGCGGCCTCGACCACCTGCGGCAGGATCTGCCCCAGGGTCTCCATGTTGGCCACGCCGTTCGCGGCGGCCCGGCAGGCGGCCCGGCCCTGGCCCATCTTGACGGGCAGCGTCTCCTCCAGCCGCCGCGCCAGCTCGATCTCCTTCGCACGGCTCTGGTGGTCGTAGCGGTTCCACGGCACGACCACGTTGACCCAGGGACGGGACTCCTGGTCGAAGGCGGCGAGGCGCTGGCGGCGGTGCTCGTCCTCCACCACCCAGCGGTCGACGATCAGGATTTCCGGCCGGGTCGGGGGCTGCTTGCTGTCGTAGTGCCCGGCCTCGTCGTCGAAGGAGCCGATGCTGGTCTGGTAGTTGAGGTTCTTGACCAGGTCCTCGGCGACGTAGGCGATGGGCCGCTGCGCCACCGGGTGGTAAGGGTTCCAATCGAGCGCGTTGTCCCCGTAGTACTCGGGGCTGCGACCGTCCGGCAGGTCGTGCCGGGAGGCGGCGGCGACGGTCACGTGCAGGCTGCGGGCGGGAGTGGGGCCGCCCGCGGGGCCGAAGGCGCTCGGCACCCCCCGGTAGTCCAGCGGCCGGACCGGTTCGAGACGGACGGTCTCGGCGACCCGGACGATGCGCTTGGCGAGCTCGTACACGGCCCGCTCGTACTGCTCGGCGTAACCGCGCAGTTTGATCAGCCCGTACAGCCCGTCGGTGACGTAGCGCTCGCCGAAGGTGTTGTGGTTGAACTGCAACCGCTCGGCGGGACCCGGGAGTTGCGACAGGGGCACCGGCACCCATAACGCGGGCACGATGGCCTCGGCGGGCTGGTTGCTCAGGGCCCCCTGGTGGATCGCCCGCTGCGCGAAGGCGTACCACTCCTTGCCGCACATCTCACTGGCGAAGTACCGCGGCGAGAACAACGGGACGAAGACCCGGCAGGTGGCGAGCGCCGCCCCGAGCCGCTCCGACCAGCCCTCGCCGCTGCGTATCTCCCGGTCCATGAAACCGGCCTCGGCCCCCGCGGGCAGATCCGTCAACGCCATGACATGGCTGCAGAGATCACGGAACAGGCGCTCGACCCACATGTCGGGGTCGGGCCCCCCGGCCCCGAATCTCGGTGTATGCGCATAGCTGAGAAAAAAATACGGCTGCACTGATGCGGGCACACGCCCCCCGTCCCGAAGCTGCGAGCGAAGAAACATCATTCCGGAGCTGCTTCGCCACATCCCCTCATCGTTCAGTCAATCAGCATCTGTTTTCGGTCATCCACTCAAGGGCGTGATCGACGGCTTCCGGGACGGAGAAGAGCATGCTCGACGCACCTCCGACCCGCCCCCTGCGCACCCGCGAATCCGGGAACGCCCTGCCGATCTCCGCGAAATCACCGTCGTCCAGTGCGACGTCCTCGTATGCGGTCCACTCCCCTTCCTGGCGGGACCCCTGATGACCCTCCGGAAGGTTCACCTTCACCACACACTCGTACATGCGCAAGGGGGGCTTCGGAATTCGATACTCCGCGAGATGGAAAGCGGTGCAAACGGAAAACCCCACATTGATCATGAGTACCTGTCCGCCCTCCCAGCACAGCTTTCCCAGGGGTGTCTCCTCACCCAGGTGACTTTCCAGGCGGTGGCCCGCGCAGAGCCGCTCCGCGTCCGCGCCGAGCGCGGCGAAGGAGGTCTGCGGATGGGAGCTGCGCGCGGCGCCCGGCGCGGTCCGGACGGCCTCCGCGAGGGAGCCCATGCCCTGGCTGGGCGTGCTCGCCGGGTCGAAGGCGGGCATTCGGTCGACGAAGGCCCGCACCTCGGCCTCGTCCATACCGGCGATCCGCTCCAGATGGGCGCTGGACGTCCTGGAGTTCTGCGGCGTGAACGTCGGCACCACCAGGGTCCCGCGCGGGCCCAGGACGCCCCTCAGGGCCTCGCGCAGCTGTTCCGCGCGCAGTCCGGTCCCACGCAGCGAGGCGTGCACCAGGAGCCGCATCCCGGGCCGCACCCCCAGCAGCCGCAGCTGCACCGCGAGCTGCAGGGCACCCGTGGTCCGGCGGCTCCGGCCCGGGCCCGCCGGGGAGGGGGAGTGGGCGCTCACGCGTCGACCGCCTTCAGCTCGTAGCGCAGCTCCGCCACCAGATGCTTGCCGGTGACCGTCAGCTCGGCCGCTGCCGAGAGCCGGTCCAGCGCCTCGTGGATGCGGTCCGCGCCGTCCGGCTCGGGACCCGCCGTCGCCCGCCGGTACGCCTCCACCGCCACCCGCTCGTGCACGTCGGCCAGCAGCCGCGACACCGGCACCGGGCGCGACCGCCACGGCGACGGGTGCTGCCACTCCCCGTCCAGCGCGTACAGGTCGGTGACCTCGGTCAGGGCCCGCAGCCGGGTCCGCCGCCGTCCGGTCAGCAGCGCGAGCGCGGTCTCCCGTACGCCCGCCGCGTACGGCACTCCGAGCGCTCCCGGACCGTGCCGGCCCGCCTCGCCCCAGCCGCCGGCCCGCGGGCCGCCCGCGAGCGGGGTCAGGGTGGTCAGTCCGGCCGCCGCCGCCCGTGCGAATCCGGGCACCGCCTTGTGCAGCAGGGCCCAGGCCCGGTCGAGCCTGCCCCGCCACTCCTCGGTCTCGCCGGCGCCGAGCCGCAGCCTGGGCGGGCGGGGGAAGCAGTTGCGGTAGGGGTCGAGGTCCTCCAGTGCCACCGGCGCCGCGTCCGGGCCGGGCGACCAGGTGCGTACCGGCAGCCAGCGGGCGTCGCCGGCCGCCCGCCCGAAGCGGTGCTCGGAGCGGCCGTCCCGGGCGGCGTAGCCGTCGTCGGTGACGCGCAGCGAGGCCCGGCCCTCGGTGCCCGGCTCCCCGAGCCGCAGCAGCCCGAGCGTCGGCAGGTACACCTCGCCGTCCCGGTAGGCCACCTCGGCCGGCAGGTCCAGCCCCCCGCGCAGCACCGCCGCGGCGGCCAGCGCGGTGAGCCTGCGGGCCGCTTCCGGGCCGCCGGGGCGGCCGTCCCGCGCGGCGTCCAGGGCCGCCAGCACCCAGGTCCGGGTGAAGGGGTGGTCCAGTACGGCGTCCAGTGCGTCGGCGCCCGCCTCCCCGGCCCGCTCCACGGCGGCCACCAGCTCCCAGGCGTGCGCCCATGCGGGGTCCGCGGCCAGGTCCGCGTTCAGCCGGGCCAGCAGGATCCGGGTCAGCTCCTCCTGGGAGCGGGCCAGTTCGGCCGGGTCGGACAGCTGGGGAGCGGTCTCCCGGAGCGCGGTGCGGCCCTCGACCCCGTCCACGAGTTCACGCAGGTCGGTGCAGTACACGGAGGGGTTGTCGAAGCCGTTGCGGTCGCGGTAGCGGTGGGTGTAGAGCCCGCCCCCGCACGAACGAACGACGGGGCAGCGGCGGCACGGGTCGCTGACGCCCGCGAGGCCCAGTTGCCGGGCGCGGACCCCGGGGTGGGCCGCGACCTGGTCGAACGAGTGGTCGAAGACGTTGAACCCGGTGGCCGCGGCCCCCTCGAAGGCGCTCTTGAGGGAGTCCACCTGCTCCAGGGTGCCGTCGGTCTCGACGACGACGAGGTCGGTGGGCGCGAGGCCGAGCGACTCGGTGAGGCTGGGCCCGCCGCGCAGGGTGGACAGCAGGGACTCGAAGAGCCGTACGGGTACCGGGCGGCCCAGCCGTTCCCAGTGGTCGAAGATCCGCAGGAGCCAGCGGGCGTAGGCGTCCGGCTCCCCGTCCGGGCGGGCGGGGGGCGTTTCCCAGGTGGCGTGCGGAAGGAGGAAGTCCACCCGCGGGGGTTCGAGTTCGACGAGCGCGTCGAGCACGGCGACGGGGTCGTTGGCCACGTCCACGGTGCAGAGCAGGCCCTGGTAGAGGTGGCGGTAGGGCGCGGAACGCAGCCGTGCGACGGCGGCGAGGACCAGCGGATGGCTCGTACGGCCGTCGGCGAAGCGGCGGTGGCGGTCGTTGGCGGCACGGTCCCCGTCGAGGGAGATGCCGACCCGGACGTCGAACTCGGCGAAGAGGTCGAGACAACGGGTGCCGAGCTGGAGCCCGTTGGTGTGGATCCGCAGGTCGAGTGCGGCGATCCCGGAGAGCGCCCGGCTGAACTCCTCGCAGACGAGTCGGAGCCGGGCCGTGCCCGCCAACAGGGGTTCCCCTCCGTGGAGAATCACCGTGACGGAGGGGAGTGCATGGTCACGGGCATGTTCGGCGAGCCTGGACGCGGTACGTGAAATAACCTCGGGGGAGATCACTTTCGGCCGGGCTCGCCAGCTCTGATCTGCGTGTTCGTAGACATAGCAGTGATCACAAGCAAGATCGCATCTGCTGTGAACTTTCAGGACGATCTCGCGAAATGCGATCAGGCCGGTCATTCCGCCAGTCTAGAGCTCTTGCTCCGCCTCAGAGTGCGGAGTTGAAGATCGGTGCCTGAACCGGACGGCCGGATGCGGCCGGGAGCACGCGACCGAGCGTCGCGGCCGCGGACGCGGTCTCGACGTCGATCTTGGCGAGCGGGACCCGGCGGGTCTTGGCCGTGCCGGTCGGGGGGGTTGCGGAAGTGTTCACGACACCGTCCTCGGGGAAGTCAGTGGAATGGGCATGTGAATGACAACAGCGACGCGCTGCCGTCAAGCGTGGACTTTACTCGGCCGCACCCCATTGGCAACCGAGACATGACGCCTGGTCAACCGTTCTATAGCGAGTGCGGCGTATTTCCCGAGGTGGCTTGTTCGGCCGTTCGCCGGACGGCAAGATCCTTTTCTCCCGACGGCCGACCCGGCAGGGGTTCGCGCCGGGCCGGAGCGGACCGCGAGCGCTTGTGGACGGGGAGCCCGACGCCGACTGCCGCCATGCCGATGCCGTCGACCCGAGGATCGCGGGAGCGGCCCTTCCGCGCTCGCGCGGTCCGGCTCCGTCGAGCGACGCACCGCTGTCCGTAGCCGGCCATTCCCCAACCAAGACATGACGGTCGGTCAGGTGATCGATCGAAGTCAGGCCGGAGCGTGCCGTGAAGAGCCGTACAAGGGCGAACAGCCCTCAGGCGGGCTGCTGTTCGGTCACCTCCGGAGCGGGCAGGTCGCGCAGCAGCCAGTTCAGTACGTCGGGCAGTGCGCGCAGGGCCGCGAAGTGGGCGGCGGCCGGCTCGATCGTGGCGGTGGCCCCGGGGATCCGGCGGGCCAGCCAGCGGGAGTGGCCCACTGGGGAGAACACGTCGAGCTCCCCGTGCCAGATCAGCACCGGGCAGCGGATGTCGGCCGGGTCGAAGCCCCAGGGCCGGCTGAAGGCGAGGACGTCGTCGATCCAGCCGTATGCCGAATGGCGCAGCCCCTCGCGGTAGTTCCGCAGCAGCATCGACCGCAGCCCGGCGTCCGAGACGATCATGCGGTCGTTGTCGGTCAGCTCCCGGCGCAGCTCGTCCAGCAGCCGCCCCGGATCCTTGCGGATGCCGTCGGCGCGCGGGATCAGCCGGGCGGCCAGTTCCTCGGGGTCGGTGAAGGCGGTGGTGTACTCCTTGACGTTCGACGCAGTCATCCCGGCAAACCAGTCCAGGTCCTCCGCGTCCCGGGGTGCCAGCCCGACCATCGCCGCGGTACGGGTGACCCGCTCCGGCAGCAGCGCGGCGCAGGCGAGGGCGCCGGCGGCGCCCCCGGAGCGGCCCGCCACCGCGAACCTGTCCAGACCGAGGGAGTCGGCCACGGCGGCCACGTCATGGGCCACGTCGGCGACGGTGCGGCCCGGGTGACGGTCGGAGCCGCCGTAGCCGGGTCTGTCGTAGGCGATGAGCTGCATCCGGCGCTGGTAGAGGACCATGCCCCGGGGGGCCGGGCCCAGGCGGCTTCCGGGCATGCCGTGGAGCAGGAAGACGGGCTTGCCCTCCGGATCGCCCCGGCGCTCCACGGTCAGAGCGCGCCCGTCCGCCGTGCGCACCTGATGGCGCACGCGCTCCCTCCCTCACGATCGGTGTGAGTCGTCAGGGCGATTGTGCTCGCTGGGGGAGGAGTGCGGTAGGGCGCACTCAGGGGGCGATTCCGGTGCCGGTCCCGCACGGGGGCGTGCCGATGCCGAAGAGCGGGATCCGCTCAGAGGTGTTCGGGGGTGGCCACTGCCGCTTCGCCGGGCGCGGCGGTACGGGTCGGCTCCCGCCGGGGGTGGCCACTCCTGCGCCGGACTCGGCGGTACGGGTGGGCTCCCGCCGGGGGTGGCCACTGTCCCTGTGGAGGGCTCGGCGGGTCGGTGGTGTGGGTCGGTGCGGGGCGGTTCCCGCCGGGGGTGGCCACTGCCCCTGCGGCGGGCTCGTCGGTACGGCCTGTGCCTGTGCCTGTGCCTGTGCCTGTGGCGGACTCGGTGGTGTGGGTGGGGTTTGGGCTGGTCGGTGGTGTGGGGGTGTGGGTCGGTGCCCCGCCGGAGTGTCTCCTCGGCTCGGCGCGGACTCCTTGTCCCGGCCAGGCGGCCCTGGTCGCGCCTCGTCCTGCGGGGACACTCCGCCGTGTCCCCGCCCCACGCCACGGCTCCGCTCGGGCGGCGCCACGGTTTTCCGGAGCCTGCTCGTACGGCTGGAGGGAGGCCCGGCAGGGGTGTCCCCGCCTCACGCCGCGGCTCCGCTCGGGCGGCGCCACGGTTTCCCGGAGCCTGCCCGTGCCGCTGGAGGGGGGACGGGCAGGGGTGTCCCCGCAGGACGAGGCGCGACCACCGGGTACAGCCGGGACAAGGAGCACGCGCCGAGCCGAGGAGACACCCCTGCCCGGCCCCCCGACCCACCCGCACCGCGCCCGTAACCCGGGACCCGCGACACGCTCCGGATCGGGCAAGGCCGGCCCGGATTCCGCCGAGCAACCCCGCAGGGGCCCGGCCCCCCGACCCCGCTCCACCGTGCCCGTATCCCGGGGCCCGCGGCGTGCTCCGGATCCGGCAAGGCCAGCCCGGATTCCGCCGAGCGACCCCGCAGGGGCCCGGCCCCCCGACCCCGCTCCACCGTGCCCGTATCCCGGGGCCCGCGGCGTGCTCCCGACCCCGCGAAGCAGCCCCGTATCCGCCGAGCACCCCCGCAGGGGCCCGGCGGCACGCTCCCGACCCCGCGAAGCCAGCCCCGGACCCGCCGAGCAACCCCGCAGGGGCCCCGCAGGGGTCAGGTCGGGCGGCCTCGGCGGAGGGTGGCGCAGGCCAGGGTGATGGCCGCGCCGACCACCGCCCAGGCGCTGAGCACCAGCATCGGCCCGCCGGCCCCGTTCCCGTCGAAGTAGCTGATGGAGCGCGCGGCGTACGTACCGGCGCCCGGCGGCAGGGCCGGACCGATGGTGCTCCAGAACGGCGGCAGCAGCGGGTACGGATAGGCGCCGCCCGCGCTCGGGTTGCCGAGCACCACGATCACCAGGATCGCCAGGCCGATGCCGATCACGCCCGCCAGCCCCTGGAAGGCGAGGGTGATCGCGCCGACCGCGAAGACGACCAGGGTGCCCAGCCCCCAGAGGCCCCAGATGCTGCCGGGCAACGCGTCCAGGACCGGGCCGGCGATGACCGCGCCGAGCAGTCCGGCGGCGAGCGCGTACACGAGCAGCGCGCCGAGCCGGATGACGGCGCGGTGCCCGTTGGCGGGTCGCGCGCCGGCGCTGATCGCGAGGATCGCGGCGCACAGGTAGCCGCCCACGCACCAGCCGATGACGAGGTAGAAGGAGCTCAGGCCGCGGCTGTCGCCCTTGGCGGCCGGGGCCACGTCGGTGACCCGCACGGTCCGTCCCTGGGCCCGTTCGGCCGCGCCGACGACCTCCTCCAGGGCCTGGGACAGTGAGGCTCCGGCGCCCGAGGCGACCAGCAGCCGGTCGGTCCGGCCGGCCGGGTCGATGATCAGCGCGCCGTCCACGTCCCGGTTCTCGACCTGGGCGCGCGCCGCGGCCTCGCCCTCGACCACACGGGGGTCGAGCGGGTCTCCCGGCAGGGCGCCCAGCTGTTGCGCGGACCGCTCGGCCACCGGCGCGGCGGGCGCGGTCACGGCGAGGGGGATCCCGCTGGGCTTCGGATGGTGGAAGGCCCCGATGTACGAGGTGATGAAGGCGAGCTGGAGCGCCAGCACCCCCAGGACGAGCAGCGCCGCCCGGGTGGTCACGGCGTCCTTGATCTCGGCGAGGAAGCCTTGGGACGGGGTCATGTCTCACACGCTCGGCGTGCGCGGGGCGGGCCGCAGCAGGGGCGGGCCGAACGGATGACCTCGCCGCGCACCTGATCGAACATGTGTTTCGCACGGATATTCGAATTGCTCTATGGTGGAGAGCGGGGGTGGTGTTCTACGAGCGAAGCAGGAGGCCGCGGGTGCCTGGTTTTACGCATCTGCACACCGTTTCGGGGTTCTCCGTGCGCTACGGAGGTTCCCACCCGGAACGGCTGGCGGAGCGTGCCGCCGAGCGGGGCATGGACGCCCTCGCCCTGACCGACCGCGACACCCTGGCGGGCGCGGTCCGGTTCGCGAAGGCGTCGGCCGAGGCGGGCATCCGGCCGCTGTTCGGCGTGGACATGGCGGTGCCGCCCGCCGGTGCCCCCGCGGCGGGCTCGGCCGGGCCGGGGGGCTCGACCGCGTCCTCCGCGGGCGGCGGTCCGGGCGAGGCCTCGTACCGGCGGCGCACCCCCGTCAAGGGCGGGGCCTTCCTGGACGAGTCCGCCGCCCGGGCCGTCTTCCTGGCCCGGGACGGGGCCGCCGGCTGGGCAGAGCTGTGCCGGATGGTCACCGCCGCCCACGCGACGGCCGCCGAGGTGCCGATCGTCCCCTGGGACGCCCTGCGCGGGGAGGGCGTCTTCGTGCTCCTCGGACCCGGCTCCGAGGTGGGGCGGGCGCTCGCGGCGGGTCGTCCCGACCGTGCCGCCCGGCTGCTCGCGCCCTGGCGCGAGGTCTACGGGGACTCCCTGCGCCTGGAGGCCGTCCACCACGGCCGTACCGGTACCGGCCCCGGCTCGCTGCGGCTGGCCGCCCGTACCGTCGGCTTCGCCGCCGAGCAGGGCGTCCCGGCCGTGCTCACCAACGCCGTGCGCTACGCCGACCCCGGCCAGGGCCCGGTCGCCGACATCCTCGACGCGGCCCGCCGCCTGGTGCCCGTCGACCCCCGCGGCCCCCTCGACACCGGTGAGCGCTGGCTCAAGGCCCCCGCCGCCATGGCCGAGGCCGCCGACCTGATCGCCCGGGCGGCCGGCCTCGGCCCCGCCGACGCCCGACGCCTGCTCGCGCAGACCCGGCACACCGCCGAGGCCTGCTGCGTGGACCCCGAGGACGACCTCGGCATCGGCTCCGTGCACTTCCCCGAGGCCCGCCTCGTCGGCGCCGCCCACCGCAGCGCCCAGCGGGTCCTCACCTCCCGGGTCTCCGCCGGCATGGTGCTGCGCGGCTACGCGGGCGACCCCGCCTACTGGGAGCGGATGCACCACGAGCTCGACATCATCGCCCACCACGGCTTCGCCTCGTACTTCCTGACGGTCGCCCAGGTGGTGGACGACGTACGGGAGATGGGCATCCGGGTGGCGGCCCGCGGCTCCGGCGCCGGCTCCCTCGTCAACCACCTGCTCGGGATCGCGCACGCCGACCCGGTCGAGCACGGCCTGCTGATGGAGCGCTTCCTGTCCAAGCGCCGGCGCGTCCTGCCCGACATCGACATCGACGTGGAGTCCGCCCGGCGGCTGGAGGTCTACCGGCGGATCATCGACCGGTTCGGCGCCGAGCGCGTCGCCACCGTCTCCATGCCCGAGACCTACCGGGTCCGGCACGCCGTCCGCGACGTCGGCGCCGCCCTGTCCATGGACCCGGCCGTCGTCGACCGGCTCGCCAAGGCCTTCCCGCACATCCGGGCCCGCGACGCCCGCGCCGCGCTGCAGGAGCTGCCGGAACTGCGCGACGTACGCGGGGAGTCGTACGGGCGGCTGTGGGAGCTCGTCGAATCGCTGGACGCGCTGCCGCGCGGGATCGCCATGCACCCGTGCGGGGTACTGCTGTCCGACGCCTCGCTGCTCGCCCGTACGCCGGTGGTGCCCACCAGCGGTGAGGGCTTCCCCATGTCCCAGTTCGACAAGGACGACGTGGAGGACCTCGGGCTGCTCAAGCTGGACGTGCTGGGCGTGCGGATGCAGTCCGCGATGGCCCACGCGGTCGCGGAGATCCGGCGCGGCACGGGGGAGGAGCTCGATCTGGACGACCCGGCGCACGTGCCGCCGGGCGACCGGGCCACGTACGAGCTGATCCGTTCGGCAGAGACGCTGGGCTGCTTCCAGATCGAATCGCCGGGCCAGCGGGACCTGGTGGGACGGCTCCAGCCGGCGACCTTCCACGACCTGGTCGTCGACATCTCCCTCTTCCGTCCGGGGCCGGTGGCCGCCGACATGGTGCGGCCCTTCATCGAGGCCCGGCACGGGCGGGCGCCGGTGCGCTTCCCGCACCCGGACCTCGCCGACGCGCTGCGCGAGACGTACGGGGTGGTGGTCTTCCACGAGCAGATCATCCAGATCGTGGACGTCATGACCGGCTGCGGGCGGGACGAGGCGGACCGCGTGCGGCGCGGGCTGTCCGACCCGCCGTCGCAGACACGGATCAAGGTCTGGTTCGCGGCGAAGGCCGCCGAGCGCGGCTATCCGGTGGAGGTGATCGCCCGTACCTGGGAGATCGTGGAGGCCTTCGGGAGCTACGGCTTCTGCAAGGCGCACGCGGTGGCCTTCGCCGTGCCCACCTACCAGTCGGCGTGGCTGAAGGCGCACCACCCGGCGGCCTTCTACGCCGGGCTGCTGACCCACGACCCGGGGATGTACCCGAAGCGGCTGCTGCTGGCGGACGCCCGGCGACGGGGCGTGCCGGTGCTGCCGCTGGACGTGAACCGGTCGGCGGTCGCCCACCGCATCGAACTGGTGTCCGATGCCGGTGGTGTGTGGGGACTGCGGCTGGGGCTCGCCGACGTCCACGGCATCAGCGGGGCCGAGGCGGCCCGGATCGAGTCCGGGCAGCCGTACGCCTCCCTGCGCGACTTCTGGGACCGGGCCCGTCCGGGGCACCCGGTCGCCGAACGGCTCGCCCAGGTGGGTGCCTTGGACTCCTTCGGCGCCAACCGGCGCGACCTGCTCCTGCACGTGACGGAACTGCACGGCGCGCAGCGGGCGGCCGGCGTACGCGGCCCCCAACTCCCCCTGGAGGGAGGCCGGTCCACGGCGTCCGTCGGACTGCCCGACCTGTCCGACGCGGAACGGCTCAGCGCCGAGCTGGGCGTCCTCGGCATGGACGCCTCGCGCCACCTGATGGGCGACCACCACGCCTTCCTGGCCGAGCTGGGGGTGATTCCGGCGCGCCGGCTGCGGGAGGCCGAGCACGGACGGACCGTGCTGGTCGCGGGAGCCAAGGCGGCCACCCAGACCCCGCCGATCCGGTCCGGGAAGCGGGTCGTCTTCACGACGCTGGACGACGGCACGGGCCTGGTCGACCTGGCCTTCTTCGACGACAGCCACGAGCGGTGCGCGCACACCGTCTTCCATTCCTTCCTGCTGCTGGTACGAGGTGTCGTGCAGCGCAGGGGCCCGCAGAGCCTGAGCGTGGTCGGGGCGGCGGCGTGGAACCTGGCGGAGCTGGTGGAACTGCGCGCGACGGGCGGCCTGGACGCGGTCGCGGCCCGCCTCGCCGAGCCGCCCGGCAACGGCACCGACACCGGCAACGGCACCGGCGAACCGGCCGCCGCGGGTGCGGGACCGGCCGACGGGGAGCCGCCGGCGAAGGGGCCCGGGCGCACGATCCGCATGTCCACGGGGTACGAGATGAACCCCTGGGCCGACCTCCGGCCACCGGGCACCGGCCCCGCGACCGGCCGCAAGCTGTGGCACTCCAGCCCGGGGAGCGCGGGATGAGCGCCACCGGAAACGCCGTGATGTGCCTGCGGCTGCACTCCGCCGGCGGAGGACCGCTCGGGGCCCGGGAGTACGCCGGGGCGCTCGCGCTGCTCGGCGGGATCACCCCCTCCGTGCAGGCGCTGCCGCCGGACGCCGCCCTCGCCGATGTCCGCGGCGCACTGCGGTACTTCGGCTGCGACGCCCGCCGGCTGGCCGCCGTGTTCCGGGTCCGGGCCCTCGCCCTGTACGGCGTGGACGCCGCCGTCGGCGTGGCCGGCAATCCGATGCTGGCCCGGGCGGCGGCCCGCGAGGCCCGCCCCGGGGGAACCGTGGTGCTCCCCGAAGACCCCGCCGCCGTACGGGCCTTCCTGGCGGGCAAGCCCGTCACCGCGCTCGACGGGGTCGGCCCCGGGACGGCCCGCACCTTGTGCTCCTACGGCCTCGATTCCGTCGGCCGGGTCGCCGCCGCGCCGCCCGCCGCCCTGCGGCGGATCCTCGGCGCCCGGCTCGGCCGCGAGGTGCACGAGCGCGCCCTCGGCATCGACCGGACCCCCGTCCGGGCGGGCGCGCCCGCCCGCGCCCTCGCCGCCGAGCGGCTCTTCGACCGGGACGAGCTGGATTCCGCACGGCACCGGCGGGCCCTGCTCTCGCTGACGGAGGAGCTCGGCGCGAGGCTTCGTACACAAGAGGACGGGCAGGTGTGCCGCGTCCTGTCGCTCACCGTGCGCTGCGCCGACCGCACCACGCTCACCCGGACCCGCACCCTGGCCGAACCCACCGCGCACTCGGCGGCCCTGACCGCCACGGCCTACGCCCTGTACGAGGGCCTCGGCCTGCAACGGGCCCGGGTTCGCGCGCTGTCCCTGCGGGCCGAGGAGCTGATCCCGGCCGAACGGGCCGTGCGGCAGCTGAGTTTCGACCCCGAGGACGAGAAGGCCCGCCGCCTGGAGGCCGTCACCGACCGGGTCCGTAGGCGCTTCGGCCCGCACGCCATCGCCCGTGGCACGCTGGCCGCCTGACGGACGGTCGCATTGCCGGGCGCACGACGCGTCGGGCGACACGCGAGTTTTTACCGACGCGTAACTTCCCAGTTTTGCTACTCACCCGTAATTTAGCGGCAGCAGCGCCCTCTTGTGATCCGGATCACGGGACGAATCCCCCCGCTCATCCCCTTGAGCCGAACGCAAGGAGATCACACGATGCTGCCCTGGAGACGCCTGCTCCGCCCGCTGGCCGTCCTCGCCCTCACCGCAGCCGCACTCGTCGCCCCCACCGGCACGGCGCAGGCCGCGTCCGCCCCCAGCAGTGGCTGGAACAACTGGTCCTGCAAGCCGTCCGCCGCCCACCCCCGCCCCGTCGTCCTCGTCCACGGAACCTTCGGTAACTCCTGGGACAACTGGCTCGGCCTCGCCCCGTACCTGGTGCACCGCGGGTACTGCGTCTACTCGCTCGACTACGGCCAGCTGCCCGGCGTGCCCTTCTTCAATGGGCTCGGCCCCATCGACAAGTCCGCCGAACAGCTCGACGTCTTCGTCGACCGGGTGCTCGCCGCCACCGGCGCCTCCAAGACCGACATCATCGGACACTCCCAGGGCGGCATGATGCCGCGCTACTACCTGAAGTTCCTCGGCGGCGCGGAGAAGGTCAACGCGCTGGTCGGGCTCGCCCCCGACAACCACGGCACCACCCTGCTCGGCTTCACCAAGCTCCTCCCGTACTTCCCCGGGGCCGAGGACCTGATCAGCAGCGCGACCCCCGGCCTCGCCGACCAGATCGCCGGCTCCGCCTTCCTGCAGAAGCTCAACGAGGGAGGGGACACCGTGCCCGGGGTGAAGTACACGGTCATCGCCACCAAGTACGACCAGGTGGTGACGCCGTACCGGAGCGGCTTCCTGGAGGGGCCGAACGTACGCAACGTCGTGCTCCAGGACCTGTGCTTCCTGGACTTCTCGGAGCACGTGGCCATCGGGCTCACCGACCGGATCGCCTGGCACGAGGCGCTCAACGCCCTCGACCCGGCCAACGCCGAACGGACCACCTGCGCCTCGGTCTTCGACTGACACCGGACGCGGGCGGTCCGCCCGGACAGACCCGCTCGACAGGCCTAGGGCGTGTTTCGAAAGTAGCGCCGTCCGCCCGGAGGGCGGGCCCCGCGGCGTCTGGTGCGTGCGATCGCAAGGCGGAGGGTCGTCCTCGTAC
>NZ_JBIVFO010000039.1:0-73477 GCF_044748225.1 Streptomyces sp. NPDC090021
GAACATCCCGCTTCGCGGGACGTTCCCGAAAACCGGGATTAACCCTCATAAAGCGACCCTGACGAGGTTGACCAAACAGATAGGGGCACCCCCCCCGCGTGTGCTTCATCCGCCACGCCGAGTGTTGCCATGCTGCAGTGTCCCGCGCTTCCGGAGAGGGCCTGCTCCACGGGGGAACGATGCGTTGAGGAAAGGGAGGCCAAGATCCCGTCGGGACCGTCCAGAGGCACTGGCCGCGGACATCTGCGCATGGGATCGATGGTGATGCTGCTGTCGACAGGTCCCACGGTGTTGAAGCGCTGAACCGATCCGATCCAGGTGATGAAGCGGCCGTTTCTAGGGAATTCTGTGGGGCTGCTATCCGTGGCATATGTATCGTCGTTGTCGCACACCATGAGCGCTAACCGGGTACCGGTGTCTGAGGTGTCGAGCCCTGCGGGAAGCCCTTTCGTAAAGCGTTCCGCTACGAGCCAGCCGGATTCATTTTCGGCCATCTGGGCCGAGGTGAGGGTCACTACGTACGTCATGATCGGACTCTATCGACCCCCACGACTGCAGGTGCTCGCCTGGTCCGTCAGGTGCTGCGTGGTCGCGCGGGCCCTGGTCTTGTCCAGTTCGGGGCTGGGGCCACCGAGTTGGCACCGTATGCGGCAAGTGAAGGACTGATGGAGTTGCATCGCGGCGGTGCAGCAGCCAGCCCGGATGCAAATGGTGCGACATGCCCTGCGCATGGTCGGTTGATTGATCGCGGCGGGCATCATGAGATGCGTCCGAGGGGAAGTGAGTTGGCCTGGCCCTTCCTAGACCGCGTGACGAACCGTCAGGGAAGTCAGCACTTGGTCAGCATCAGCCCCCCCACCTTCCGAACCGGCTGTCCGATGCGATCCTTGTTCGGCGGCGTCACATCAGCCTGGTGCCCACGGAAGTGCAGGCCAGGAGCCTTCTCGTCCGAGGCGATGGATTTTCCTTTGGATCTCCGACCCGACGCCCGCCGGTGTAGAGTGCAGAACGCCCTTGACCTGCAGAAAGCTGGCAGGGAGCCGTCCTCCAGGAGCTCGAATTGCTGCGCACCATGTTCAAGTCCAAGATCCACCGTGCGACGGTGACCCAGGCGGACCTGCACTACGTGGGCTCCGTCACCATCGACTCCACCCTGATGGCCGCCGCGAACCTGTTGCCCGGCGAAAAGGTCGACATCGTCGACATCGACAACGGGGCCCGCCTGAGCACCTACGTCATCGAGGGCGAGGCCGACAGCGGGGTCATCGGCATCAACGGCGCCGCGGCCCGCCTCGTCAACCCCGGCGACCTCGTCATCATCATCTCCTACGCCTCCATGAGCGAGGAGCACGCCCGCTCGTACCAACCGAGCGTGGTGTTCGTCGACGCCGACAACCGACCCGTCACGACCGGCACCGACCCCGCCGACGTACCCGAAGGATTCGGCCTGGTGCGCGGCGACACCGTCACCGCCTGACCACCCACCCCGCTCACCGGAGACCCACATGAGTGCCACCCCTGACGTCATGACCGCCTTCACCAGCGGTCTCGCGGACATCAACCTCGACGAGTCCGGCACGGCCCGCCGCGGTGAGAACGCCGCCGGCATGAAGTCCGCCAGCGCCACCATCTACGACATGGCCGCCACCCTCTCCGGCCACGGGGCCCTGTGGAACTGGGGCATGCACGACCCCGCCCTCGTCGAGGAGATCCGCGCCCGCGTGCCCGGCTTCGGCGAGCCCTGGACCGACGGCTTCAGCGAGCAGCTCTACTTCCTCGCCCTGCGCGAGCTCCCCATCGACCTCGACGACTACGCCGGACGCCACGTCCTCGAAGTCGGCTGCGGCATGGGAGAGGGCCTCAACCTCCTCTCCCGCATCGCCCCCGGCGCCCGCATGACCGGCCTGGACCTGTCACCGAAGGCCGTCGCACGGGCCACCGCCACCCTGTCCCGGGGCGACGCGCTCACCTTCGTCCACGGCGACGCGGAGGACCTGCCCTTCGAGGACGGCTCCGTGGACGTGCTCGTCAACATCGAGAGCTCGCACACCTACCCCGACCTCGGCAGGTTCCTCGCCGAGGCGGCACGCGTGCTGCGCCCCGGCGGCTTCCTCAGCCACATCGACGTCTACACCCGGCAGCGCACGGAGACCATGCGGCGCACGGCGGAGGAGACCGAGGGCCTGGAGTGGACGGCCGACCACGACATCTCGGACCGGGTCCGCGCCGCCGTCCGCCGCCGGATGGCACCCGGCAGCCACTTCCGCACCACTCTCGGCAAGCAGCGCATGAACCCGCTGGTGCGCCAGATCGCAGCGCACAGCCAGATCCTCATGTTCGGCGGCATGTTCGCGGGCTACCAGCCGCCGCCCGCCATCAAGGCGCTCAGCAAGCTGGGCATCGTGCCGTGGATGAGCGGCCTGCCGATGGAGAGCTACCGCCACCGGATCGCCGTCCGCCGATGACCCGCCGCCCCGGCCGTAACCGAAAGGAGGGAACAATGAGTCCACGACTGTTCGCCGTCGCCGCCGGCAGCGAGGACCTGCTCCGGGTCCTGCTGTACGCCCACATCGACAGGATCCGTGCCGGCCGCGAACTGCCCTCGCTCGCCCGGTACTGCCACGAGGCGGCGACGGGCACGGCCGGCATCCACCGGATCGCCTTCGTCGTCGACTCGTACGACGACCTGCGCACGCAGCTCGAAGAGGCCTGCGCGGGCGAGGTGGGGCGGGTCCCGGCCGAGGTCACGGCCCGGCGCCCCGGCCTGGTGTTCGTCTTCGCCGGGCAGGGCGCCCAGTGGTACGGGATGGGCCGCGAACTCCTCGTGCACCAGCCGGTGTTCCGTGAGGCGATGCACCACTGCGACCGGCTGGTGGGCGAGTTCGCCGGCTTCTCCGTCGTCGAGCAGCTGGAGCTGCCGGCCGAGGAGGCCCGGCTGGACGAACTGGACGTCCTCCAGCCGACGATGGTCTCCCTGCAGATCGCCCTGACGGCGCTCTGGCGCAGCTGGGGGATCACACCCGACGCGGTCGTCGGGCACAGCATGGGGGAGATCGCCGCCGCCCACACGGCCGGCGGACTGACCCTGCGCGAGGCCATGACGGTCGCCTGCCGGCGCAGCGCGCTGCTGCGCCGGATCTCCGGCAAGGGGGCGCTGGCCACGACGGAACTCTCACCCGCGCAGGCGCGGGCGGTGGCCGAGTCGAGCGGCGGCGGGATCAGCGTGGCGGGGGAGAACAGCCCCCGCTCCACCGTCCTGGCGGGGGACTCGCACTCGCTCGCCGCGCTCGTCGGCGAACTGGAGGCGCGGGACGTCTACTGCCGGGTGATCAAGGGGACGGTCGCCTCGCACAGCCACTACGTGGAGGAGCTGCGCGAGGACCTGCACGCCGCCCTGCGCACCCTGGAGCCGACCCCCACCCGCCTGCCGATGTACTCGACAGTGACGGCCGAGCCCGTGCGCGGCGCCGGGCTAGGGGCCGCGTACTGGATGCGCAACCTGCGGGAACCGGTACGGTTCGCGGCTGCGGTGGAGCATCTGGGCGCCGCGGGACACGAGGTGTTCCTTGAGGTCAGCGCCCATCCGGTGCTGTTGAGCCCGGTGCGCCAGACCCTCGAACACGGGGAACGGCAGGGATGGCTGCTGCCCTCCGGCAGGCGGCGGGCCGAGGTCCGCTCCATGCTCGCCTCGCTCGGGTCCCTGTACGCCTGCGGGCGGGAGCCGGACTGGGCCGCGCTGTTCCCGCAGGAGCGGGCGAGCTCCCTCACCCCGTACCAGGCCGCCGTACTGGAGGCGGCACGCCGGCCCCGGCCGGTACCCGCGGCGGCGGGCCGGGGCGCCGCCTGGCGCGAGTGAAACCCGAGGGGCCCCGTCCGGCCGGCCGGGGCCCCTCGGGTCAGGCGGCGCCGACCGGAGCGGCGGTGAGGCCGTACAGCCCCGCCTCCCGGCGCAGCACGCCGAGGTCGACGAGGGCCCGGCGCAGGGACACGGCGTCCAGGACACCGCCCTCGCACCACGGCTCCAGACGCTCCGTCACCGTGCGCTCGTCGTAGTCCTCGCCCGGGGTGAAGGTGGCCTCCCCCACGTGCCGCAGCACCGTGCGCCGCGCCTCGTGGTCGGCCTCTTCGGGCAGACCCACCAGTACCCGGTCGCGTACGAAGCCGCGCAGCCGGGCGTCGGGCTGCTCGGCGGCGGCCTCTTCCTCACGGCGGCGGGCAGCGGTCTGCGCCGCCTCCTCCAGGGCGCCTTCGTTGACGACGAGCCGGCCGCGCCCCTCGGGCACGAGCAGACCCGTCCGGGTCAGCTGCCCGATGGCCTTGGCCGCCACCGGGGTGTCGAGCCCCGCGGCCTTGAGGATCTCGGACGAGGTGGACGAGCCGAGCGCGACCGCGGAGAAGACGCGGCGCAGTGTCGGGTCGGACAGCACGAGGGTGAATTCGTCAGGTGTCATCATGTCCGCGTTCCCGCCGGTGCGGACCGGCGTGGCGCCCGGGCGCCGCGCCGGCCGGGACCTTCGGGTCAGCGCCCCTTCCGCTTGATCTTGATGCTGGCCAGGTCGGTGGAGACCGACTTCAGGTCGAGGCATCCGGCGCCGAGCTTGGCGACGGCCGCCACGGCGAGCTCCTCGGCCTGCGACAGGACGAGCTCCTCGGTGTCGTCGTCGGTCGCGGGGATCAGCACGCGGAAGGTGAACCCGTGCAGTCCGCGCTCGTAGTTCACCGTGCCCTCCTCGGTGAACCGGGCGCTGAGCACGCCGTGGTTGTCGGCCTGGGCGAGCAGCGATGCGCGCTGCTCCTCGTCGAGGGGCGCGAACTTGCCCCGGGTGAGGACCTGGTAGGTCGTACTGCTGCTCATGATGGGAGGTCTCCAGAGGTGGTTCTCGGGTTCGACTGGTCGTCAGAGGCGCGGCACATTAGGCCATTTCCTCCCGCCGGACCCGGTGGTGCGGCAGGAGCAGGACGAGGGCGGTGACCGGGACGAGGCCACCGGCCGCCCAGTACAGCGTCTCGCTGTAGGTGGACACGAACGTCTTCGCGCGGATCTCGCCGAGCGCGCCATTGATCGTATCCCGGGTGCCGCCGTCGGCGCCCTGCACCAGGGAGGAGCACGTGTCCGGAACCTTGGCCAGGTCGTCCTGGCCGAGTGCCTCGGTCGCGCAGTCCTGGAGGTCCGCGGCCTGCTGGGGCGACACCGACTGCACGGTGGGGGCGACCCGTTCGGCCTGCGGCCCGGCGTTGGCCGCGAGCGCCGCGAAGAAGAGGCTGCCGAGGACCGCCACGCCGAGCGCGGCACCGAGCTGGCCGGTGGCGTTGATGATGCCGGAGGCGGCGCCGGCCTCCTGCGGCGGGACCTCCCTGAGGACCAGCGCCGTCAGCGGGGGCATGAGCAGACCCATGCCGGAGCCGATCAGGAGCATCGACGGGATCGCGTGCCAGGAGGTGATGTCCGTACCGAAGTGGTCGGCCGCCCAGGCGTAGGAGACGATGCCCGCGAACATCAGGACGGCCCCCGCGAGCAGGCAGTAACGGCCGTAGAGCGGGGCGAACCTGCGGACGGCGAGACCGCCGACGACCGGCACGCACAGGGAGAACGGGATCGCCGTCAGACCGGTGTGCAGGGCCGACCAGCCGAGACCGGCCTGGAGGTAGAGGGTCCAGCTGAGGAAGAAGCCGGCGGGGATGGCGCTGAAGAGGAGCTGCACGCCGATGCCGGCGCCGAACGCGCGGACCTTGAACAGGGCCAGCGTCACCAGCGGCGAGCCGTCCTTGCGGGTCTTGTGGCGTTCGTAGACCACGAACAGCACGAGGACGGGGGCGGCGGAGGCGAGCGAGACGACGCTCCAGAGCGGCCAGTCGAGTTCGCGGCCGAGGGTCAGCGGCACCATGAGCAGCAGCAGTCCGAGGATCACCAGCAGCATGCCGATGATGTCCAGGCGCTTCGCGTGGGGGGAGCTCGACTCCCGCATCCACTTCGCGGCGCCGATCAGGGCCACCACGCCGACGGGCAGGTTCACCACGAAGATGCTGCGCCAGCCGAGGTCCAGCGGGCTCCAGCTGATCAGGGCGCCGCCGATGAGGGGACCGGAGACGATGGCCAGGCCGACCATGCTCGCGTAGAGGCTGACGACGCGGCCGATCTCCTGGGGGGCGAAGGAGACGTGGATGAGCGCGAGCACCTGGGGCACCATGATCGCGGCGGTGAGGCCCTGGAGCGCGCGGGCGACGACGAGTAATTCGGTGGTGGGCGCCGCGGCACACACGGCGGACGCGAGGACGAAGCCGCTGACGCCGATGAGGAACATCCGCTTGCGGCCGAAGATGTCACCGAGCCGGCCGCCGGTGATCAGCAGGACCGCGAAGCTCAGGGTGTAGCCGGCCGTCATCGCCTGGATGGCGACGGTCGAGGCGCCGAGGTCGCGTTGGATGCTCGGGATCGCCACGGTGATGATGTTGGCGTCGAGCAGGTCCATGAAGGTGGCGACCAGCAGGACGGTCAGCGCGAGCCACCGCTTCGGGTCGGGCTCGGGCGCGTCGGGGGTGGCAGGTGGGCCGGCGTTCGCCGGCTTTTCTGCCTGCCCTGCCTTGTTCATGGGTTCTTCTCCAGGTTCTCGATCGGGGGTTCGGCGGTGGGTTCCGCGGGGGGTTCGGCAGCGGTTGCGGTGCTGCGGGCGAGTGCGGTCCAGGACTTCATCAGGAGTTCCACCACGTCCACGACGGAGTCCATGCCGCTGTCGGCGGGGGAGAGCACGCGCTGGATGGACAGTCCGTCGTTCAGCGCGTGCACGATCAGGGCCAGCAGCTCAACGGGAGCCGGCGTGCTCACGCCGCGCGCGGTGAAGCCTTGCTCCAGCGACTGGGCGATGGCCTCGCGGGAGCGGCGCTCGCGGTCCGCCAGTACGGGCAGCAGCTCCGGGTCGCGCAGCCCGTAGAGCCAGAGTTCGGTGCGCAGGGCGAGCCAGCTGGCGAGGTTCTCGTCGCGCCGGCGGTGCCAGGAGCGGAGGTGGTCGAGCATCTCCTCGAAGGTGGCCGCCTGGCGGCTCATCGCCTGGATCTCTTCCAGCTCGTGCTGGGTCCGCTGTTCGAGCAGGGCGAGGACGAGCTCGTGCTTGCCCTCGAAGTTGCCGTAGAACGCGCCCCGGGTGTAGCCGGCGGCCTCGACGATCTGCTCCACCGAGGTGCCGCTGACCCCTTGGCCGGCGAAGAGTGCGGCCGCCGACTGAAGGATCTGCTCGCGGGTGACCTGCCGGCTCTGCTGCCGGGTGAGTCGCTTGGTGATGGTGATCGCCTCCTTGACGCGCTTCCCAGATACGAGACTGTATCCCAATACAGAGATGTATCTGAAACGCATTCAGGGAGGGCGGCCGCGCCGCGGGGGCGCACATGCGAACGGGCTGCCACCGGTGCCCGAAGGCGTGGTGGCAGCCCGTGGCCGAGTCGCAGGGTCAGCCGGAGGCCGGTGCCGGGACCCGGAAGCGGTTGATGGCGTCGAGGTGTTGGGCGCGCAGTTCGTGGTCGCGGACGCCCAGGCCCTCCCCGGGGGCCGGCGCGAGGACCCCCACCTTGCCGTGGTGGAGGTTGCGGTGGACGTCGTACAGGGCCTGGCCGGTGTCCTCCAGCGCGTAGACCTTGGACAGCGTGGGGTGGATCCTGCCCTTGGAGATCAGCCGGTTCGACTCCCAGGACTCCCGGTAGTTCGCGAAGTGGGAGGAGGGCGGCTCAGCGCACCAGACGGTGCATCAGCCGGGCCAGTTCGGCCGTCGGGTCGGCCGTGAGGCCGCCGTGCACGGGTCCGGTCTGGACGACCGCGCTGCGTGGGGCCGTCAGCCAGCCGAACCGCGAGCGCAGCGTGCCGGCTCCGGCCTGGCCGGCCTTCGGCTCGCCCGCGCAGATGGCGCGGATCGCTTCGAGCGCGTCGGTGACACCGGTCAGGTCGACCTCGGGGTCCAGGGCGCGCAGGCGTGCGGCGTCGACGTGGATCTCGGCCGCGAGGAAGTCGGCCTGCTTGCAGTAGAGCAGCGCGCCGACGTTGATCCGCTCGCCGCGGTCCACGCGGGGAACGGCCTGCAGCAGCGCGTAGTCGAAACCGAGGGAGGGCGAGACATGAGTGCTCATGCCGCCACCTCCGGCCACCAGGCGCGCTCACCCGCGAGACGGGCCAGCAGGTATTCGCAGTAGCGTTCGCGCAGGGTTTGCGGGTCCGCGCCGTTCGCCGAGTTCATGGTGACCAGGAAGTCGTCGGGCACGAGTCCGAGGATCCGCTCCAGCGCCTCCGGCGTCACGAGGGCGGCCAGCTCGGCGTCGAGGGCGTCGAGGACCGGGGGAGCCAGCGTGGACACCCGCTCGGACAGGACGTGCGAGCCCAGTCCGTAGTCCCGGTTGGCCCAGCCGTCCACCGACGGCCACGAGTGCTGGAAGATCAGCGCCGCGCCGTGGTCGATCGCCCACAACTGGCGGTGCCAGATGAGGAGGTTGGGGTTGGACCAGGTGCGGTCCACATTGGCCGTCAGGGCGTCCAGCCAGTAGATCCGGGCGGACTCCTCCGCCGGAGCCCGCCAGGCGATGCCGTCGTAGCCGACCGAGCCGGGCAGGAAGTCCATGGCCAGATTGGGGCCGGTGCTGGCCTGGAGGAGCTGTTGCACCTCCTGGTCCGGCTCGCGGCGGGCCAGTTCGGCGTCCACGTCGAGGAGGACCAGGTCGGGGACCCGGATGCCGAGGTGCCGGCCGAGCTCGCCGACCACGATCTCGGCGACGAGAGCCGCGCTTCCCTGGCCGGCTCCCCGGAACTTGACGACATAAGTGCCGTCATTGTCGGCCTCGACGATACCGGGGAGTGAACCGCCCTCGCGCAGGGCCGTCAAATATTGCGTTCCTTTTACTTCTTGCAGCATGTCGATCACCCTACTGGCGCAAGATGGGCCCTCCAAGGGTGTGATCGAGTTCCGGCCATTGGCCCGGCGGCCCCGTGCGGGTCGGCTGCGCGGGGGTTCGGCGAGTTAATTGGCTGATTTCCTGCGGAACCCAGCAAGCGAATGCGCCCGCATCCCATGAATTTCAGCCACTCGTCGACAGTGGCCGGAATCCAGGGTGTCATCACCGGTTACCGGACGTCGCGGGTGCGGGGACGGCCGGTACGACGATCCCCGTCGCCACGTACTCGACGCCCTCCCGGACGACGGTTCGCCAGTGCCCGGTGAAGGTGTTCACCCGGCGCCCGCCGACCACCGGGCCCGGCACGTGCAGCGAGCTGCTGAAGGTCCCCTGCTCCGGATCGGGGGTGATGGTGCAGTCGCTGAAATCCAGCAGCCGGCCCATCAGCGGGAAGCACGTCTTGTACGTGCTCTCCTTCGCGCTGAACAGGAGCCGGTCCCAGGCCACGGCGGGATGGGACAGCGTGAGGCGGTCCAGGGTGCGCCGCTCCTCGGGCGAGGCCACCATCCTCTCGACGCCCCTGGGCAGCACGGAGTTCGGTTCCGCGTCGATCCCGACCGCGGCGACCGCCGTGGTCCTGGCGACCGCCGCCGCCCGGTAGCCGGGGCAGTGGGTCATGCTGCCCGCGACGCCCTCGGGCCAGGCCGGAGCCCCGGCGGGACCGGGGAGGATCGGTCCGGGTGGCATCCCGAGCCGGGCCAGGGCCGTGCGGGCGCACAGCCGGACAGTGGCGAATTCTCGACGGCGCTTGTCGACCGCGCGCTTCACCCTGTCCGCTTCCTCCGGGTACAGGTGGATGTCCGGCGGGTCGGCGAACAGTTCCACGATCTCGACGTCCGGCAGCGTACCGACGAGTAGGCCGGGCCCCCCGGCGACGGGGTACGGCTCGGGCCCCGGCCCCGTGGGGGGTACGGGGTTCACGTCATCCGGCCAGGTCGGCCCGGGTTTCCGTCCCGGATGGCGGATGCCGGGATCCGGCTCTGGAATTCCTGACACGAGCGCCCCCTCCACTTGCGTAACCACGCATGATCATCCACGATGCATTCTCGCCGGTCCTCGAATTCCGGTGACGGGAAAGAGGGCCTGGCCGAGGGTAGTTTCAGTAGTCAACCACCTCGGTGGTCACTGTGCTATACAGGGCCTTGCGGGAGTGGTTTCAATGGTCAACTACTTCGGTGGCCGGTGTGCTAGACAGGTTCAGGGAAATGCATCGGGGGATGTGGATGATTCAGCGCTGCCATCAGTCGTGGTCGCATCCGGGTCGGGTTGCACGCCGGCCCGCAGCGGCCGCCGAGCGCACTGCGGCCGGACGGGCACCCATATGCTGACCCGCCGGATCGTCCTCGGCCTTCCCGCACTCTCCGTCGGCGGCCTCTCCGAGAACTGGCTGTTACGCGAAGCCGGCGACCTCCACTGGTCGCTGATCGGCGAGCACTTCGGTCTCCCCGTCGCCGAACTCGCCGACGCCGGCGGCGAACGGCTGCTGCCCGCCTTCACGCGTGCCCGGCTCACCGCCGCGGACTCCCTCCGCTTCTTCACCGAGCACGACGAGGGAGAACTGACCGGCACGCTCGCCCGACTCGACGAGCACGCCTTCGCCAGCGACATCCGCTTCGCCACGCCCACGACGTCGGTCGACGTCCGGCTCCTGACCTCCTTCGTGCGCAGGGGCCCCGGCAACTGGCTCGTCCCCGGCACCCCGCGGCACGAAGGCCGCGGTCCCGTGGCGGACGCGAGCACGGAACACCGCCACTTCCAGGACGAGTTCCGGGCCCTGACCCGGCTGGAGCCCGACGGCGCCACCGGCCTCTACGCCGACACGTACGAACTGAACCCCTTCGCGGACGTGAACGCGGCGGGCCTGCTCTACTTCGCCTCGTACCCGCACATCAACGACCGCGGCGAGCGCAAGTACGTACGGTCGGTGGTGCCCGGAGGCGAGTGGGCCGTCGACGCCGTCACCCTCAGCCGGGACATCGTCTACCTCGGCAACTGCGACCTGGCCGACGCCGTGCGCTACCGCCTGGACGGGTGCCGCCGGGAGTCGGGGGACCGGGTGGTCCTCACCTCCTCCCTCCTGCGCGAGCGCGACGGCCGGACACTCGCCCGACTGGAGACCGTCAAGCGGCTCGTCCGGCCCGAGGCCTTCGCGGCCCTCCCGGGCGACGGCGCGGCCCCGATCGCGATCGGGGCCGCCGCTCCTGCTGCCTCCGAGCCGCCGCGCGCCTCCCTGCCCGAAGACCTCGAGAACCGGCTCCTGGCCCTGCTGGAGGCCGTGCTCGGGGAGCCCGCAGGCTCGCTGACCGCCGACGACGACCTGCGCCCGCGCGGACTGGACAGCCTGTCCCTGTCGGAGGCCGCCGTACGCGCCGAGGACGAGATCGGCTGCGAGATCGACCCCAGCACCCTGTTCCAGGCGTTCACGGTCACCGCCATGGCCCGCGTCCTGCGCGGCGAACGCCCGGTTCCGGCCGCGGCCCCGCCGTCGGCAGCGCCGGCCGCCGTACCGTCGGCGGCGGACGGCGCCGCCCTGCCGATCGCCGTGATCGGCATGGCCGGCCGGTTCCCCGGCGCGCCGAGCGTGCCCGAACTGTGGGACCTCCTGGGCCGCGACGAGGACGCCGTCCGCGACGTTCCCGCCGACCGCTGGAACGCGGCCGACCACCCCGGGCTGATCGGCAAGGCGGCCCTGCTCGACGACATCCGCGGCTTCGACCACGAGTTCTTCTCCATCAGCCCCCGTGAGGCCGCCCTGATGGACCCCCAGCAGCGGCTGCTGCTGGAGACCGTGTGGGCGACGGCCGAGGACGCCGGATGCGATCCGGCCTCGCTCACCGGCAGCCGCACCGGCGTCTACGCGGGCGTGTGCCACTCCGACTACGCCGCGCTGATCGCCCGGCACGCCGGACGGGACGAGCCGCACCTGAGCGTCGCGGTCTCACCCTCCCTGGTGGCCAACCGCGTCTCGTACGCACTCGGCCTGCGCGGGCCCAGCGTCGCCGTGGACACCCTCTGCTCCTCGTCCCTGGTCGCCGTCGCACAGGCCGTCGCCGCGCTGCGCGCCGGCACCTGCGACCAGGCGTTCGCGGGAGGCGTCAACGTCCTGTGCGACCCCGCCCGGCAACACGCCTACCAGCGCACGGGCGTCCTGAGTCCGCGCGGCCGCTGCCACACCTTCGACGAGGACGCGGACGGGTACGTCCGGGGCGAGGGCGTCGCCGCCCTGCTGCTCAAGCCGCTGGACCGGGCACTGGCCGACGGCGACCGCGTGCACGCGGTGATCCGCGGCGTGGCCGTCAACCACGGCGGGCAGGCCCAGTCCTTCACCGCCCCCAACCCGGACGCGCAGGCCGACCTGCTCGTCGCCGCCTACAACGAGGCGGGCGTCGACCCCCGCACCGTCGGCTACATCGAGGCGCACGGCACTGGCACGCGCCTGGGTGACCCGATCGAAGTCTCCGGCATGGTCGCCGCGTTCGAGCGCCTCTACGCGCAGTGGGGTCTCGCCCGGCCCGCCGAGCCGCACTGCGCGGTCGGCTCGGTCAAGACGAGCATCGGCCACCTGGAGGCGGCCGCCGGAATCGCCGGCATGGTCAAGGTGATCCTGGCCATGAGGCACCGTACGCTGCCGGCCGCGCGCAACCTGAACCGCCCGAACCGGATGATCAAGATCGACGGTACTCCGCTGCGGCTCCAACGCGACCGCAGCGCATGGGAGTCGCCCGCAGACGGCGGCCCGCTGCGGGCCGGAGTCAGCTCCTTCGGGATGGGCGGCACCAACGCGCACGTGGTCCTGGAGGAAGGTCCCCGCGCGGCGGCGGCCCCCGCCACGACCGCTCCGGTGGTCGTGCCCGTCTCCGCCCGGACCCCGCAGGCACTGCGGGAGGCCGTGGCCCGGCTGCTGGAGGCGGTCCGCGCACCGGACGCCCCGCCGCTCGCGTCGATCGCGCGGACCCTGCACACCGGGCGCGCGGCACTGCCGTTCCGCGTCGCCGTCGAGGCCTCGGACCTCGGCGAACTCGCCGCGCGGCTCGCCTCGGTACTCGACACCCCGCCGAACGCGCCCGTGAACGGGCAGTCCGAGGGGGCGGAACCGGCCCGGTCGGCCCCGGACGCACCGCCCGTGTCCCTGCCGACCTACCCCTTCGGCCGCGACCAGCACTGGGTGGCACCCGTCGCGGGCGCGGAACTCCTCACCACCGAGTGGGCGGACGCACCCGCGCCCGACACCGGCGAGACCGGCCGGCTGCTGGTCGTCACCACCGACCCGGAACTGGCCCGTACGGTGCTCGGGGAACGCGCCGTCGCGCACGTCCCGGGGGATCCCGTCCCCGACCTGGCCGGCCTCGGCGGGATCGTCGACCTCGTCGACTGGTCCGCCCCCGGCGCCCTCGTCACCGAGCGCATCGCCCTGCTGCAGCGGACGCTCACCTCGAACCCCCGCGTCGGGCTGCGCTGCGTCCACGTCAGCGGCGCCGAACGCTCCGCGCTCGCGGGCTTCTACCGCTCCCTGTCCGGCGAGTTCCAGGCCCTTCACGGCCGCACCGTGCGCGTCGACGGCGGCGCCGCCGAACTCGCCGCCGCCGTCCGGGCCGAGACCGGCGCCGTCGACCGGGAGACGGAGATCCGGTACGAGGGCACGCGCCGCCGCCGGCCCGTGGCCGCCTTCGCCCCGGCGCGGGCCGCCGAGGACCTGCTCGCGGGCGTCGACCGGGGCGCCGTGCTCATCACCGGCGGCCTCGGCGGCATCGGACTGCGCCTCGCGGCGCACCTGGCCGACCGGGGAGCCCGCCACATCGTGCTCGTCGGCCGTTCCCGGGTGCCGGTCCGCAACCAGTGGGCCGCCCTCGTCGCCGCACCCGCCACGGACCCGGTGCTGCGCGCCCGCCTCACGGCGCTGCTCGCCCTCGTCGAGCGAGGGGTGACGCTGACCGTACGGACCGACGCCCTGGAGGACGTCGCCTCCCTGCGCCGGCTGATCGGCCGGGTCAGGAAGCAGGCCGGCGGGATCGACGCCGTCTTCCACTGCGCCGGGGTGATGGACCCGCCCACGTCCTTCCTGTCCCGCACGCCCGAGGAGATCTCCCGGGTGCTGCGGCCCAAGACCGACGGGCTGCGGGTGCTCTGGTCGGCCTTCGGGTCCACGCCACCCCGGCTCATGGTGCTGTTCTCCTCCGTCGCCGGAGCGCTGCCCTCCCTCGCCGCGGGCCACCTGGACTACGCGGCGGCGAACGGCGTGCTCGACGACTTCGCCGCCGCCCACGACACCGGCGCCTCCGGGTGCGTGGTGCGCGCCCTGCGCTGGCCCCTGTGGCGGGGCGTGGGCATGGGGCTGGAGCGTACGAGTGCGAGCGGCGCGCTCGGCATCCCCGACCTCGCCGCCCACGACGCTCTGGAACTGCTCGACCTCGCCCTGCGGGTGCCCGGCGACCCCGTGTCCCTGCCCTGCCGGGTGGAGCGCGCCGCCGTGGCCGCCGACGAGCTGTTCCTGGCACCGCGGCGCTCTGCGGAACCGCGCCCGGCGGTGCCGGCCGTGGCCGTGCGGGCGGCGACCGCGCAGACGGTGACCGCATCGGCCGCGACCGCATCGGCCATGGCCGGTGCGGCCGAGACCGCACCGTACGGCGCGTCCGCCCCGGCGGCGGCGCCGGACTGGCTGTACGCCGTCGTGGCCCGCACCACCAAGGTCGACCCCGGCCTGCTGGGTGCCGGCACCCTGCTCGGTGACATCGGCGTGGACTCGCTGCTGATGGCCGAACTCGTGCGCGACCTGGAGGAGATCCTCGGCCACCCGGTCGATCCGAGCCTCCTCCAGGAGCACCCGACGCTCGGCGGCCTCGCCGCAGCGCTCGGCGCGCCCCCCGCCGCCCTCGTACCCGAGCCCGCCGGCCCGCCCGCCCCCGCGGCGCAGGCACAGCCGGACCGGGCCGAACCGCGGGCCCAGGTCGAACCCCGGGTCCAGGCCCCGCTCCCGACCCCGCTCCCGGACGGGCGGCCCACGCCCATCGCCGTGATCGGGATGGGCTGTCGCCTGCCGGGCGCAGCCGACCCGGCGCAGTTCTGGGACGCGCTGCTGGCGGGCCGCGACATGGTCACCGAGGTGCCGGCCGACCGCTGGGACGTGGCCTCCTTCTACAGCCCGGACGGCGGACGGGGACGCAGCCAAGGCAAATGGGGCGGATTCCTGGACGACGCAGCCCTGTTCGACCCGGAGTTCTTCGGGTTCGACGCCGAGGGGGCACGCCACCTGGACCCGCTGGCGCGCAAGGCGCTGGAGGTGTCCGTGGAATGCCTGCGGGACGCCGGGTACCGCGAGGACGAGGTACGGGGAGGGGCGGTCGGCGTCTTCGTCGGCACGCGCACGGGCAACCACCGCGCGCACCTGCAGCCCCCCGAGCGGCCCTACATCGCCGGCGTCAACCAGAACTTCGTCGCCGCCCACATCTCGCACTTCCTGGACCTGACGGGGCCGAACCTCGTGGTCGACAGCGCGTGTTCCTCGTCGCTGGTGACCATCCACCTGGCCGCGCAGAGCCTGGCGGCGGGGGAGTCGTCGATGGCCCTGGCCGGAGGCGTGGACCTGCTGTTCGACGAGGAGCCCTACCTCATGCTCAGTGCCGGCAAGGCGCTGTCGCCCAGCGGCCGCTGCCGTACCTTCGACGAGTCCGCCGACGGCCTCGTGCCGGGCGAGGGCGCCGGCATGGTGCTGCTCAAGCGCCTCGACGACGCCCTGCACGACGGAGACCGGGTGCTGGCCGTGATCGAGTCCTCGGGCGTCAACAACGACGGCCGGACCATGGGGCACACCACGCCGAGCGGCCGCGCCCAACGGGCCCTGATCTCCGGTGTACTGGAGCGCGCCGGGGCCGACGCCCGCACCGTCGGCTACGTCGAGGCCCACGGCACCGGCACGATGATCGGCGACCCGATCGAGCTCCAGGCCCTGACCGCCGTGCACCGGACGTACACCGAGGACCGCGGCTACTGCGGCATCGGCAGCGTCAAGAGCTCGATGGGGCACCTGCTCAGCGCGGCGGGCGTCGCCGGGTTCATCAAGGCGGTGCAGATCCTGCGGCACGGCCGGCTCGTGCCCACCCTGCACTGCGACCGGCCCAACCCGCGCTTCGCCTTCGCCGACTCGCCCTTCTTCCCCGTCACCCGGGTCACGGACCTGCCGGCCGGGAGCCGGGTGGGCGTCAGCGCCTTCGGCTTCGGAGGCACCAACGCCCACGTCCTGCTGGGCCCCGGCGCCCCCGGGGAACCCGGACGGCCGGCGCTGCCGAAGCCCGCCTACCGGCGCAGCAGATTCTGGCGCCGGCCCACCGCACCCGGACCGGCCCCCGCGCCGGTCCGCTCGGCCCGGCTCGACCTGACCTTCCCGTAACCCGGCGCGGCCGGGCCCGAACACGCCCCCGCATCGCCGACCACCAGGAGAGAACACGTGGACCGAAGGTCCGTTCGCTGTGCCCTGCACCTGAAGCGGGACAACCCGATTGTCGACGACCACCGGGTGCACGGGGTGCGCACCCTGCCGGGTGTCACCTTCCTCGACATCGTCTACCGGCTGCTCGCCGCCCGCGACGTCCCCCTGGACCGCACCGAGTTGAGCGACGTGCTGTTCGTCGAGCCGGTGGTCACCACGGACTCGTTCGACCGTGAGCTGACCGTCGACATCACACCCGACGGCGCCGTCTTCCGGGTGACGGCGACCAGCCGCCGGATCCGCGACGGAGTGCCCGTCGACGACGGCGTGACCACCCACCTCCGGGCCACCCTGCGCACGGACCTGCCCCCGCTGGCCGGCGCCCCCGGACCCCAGCCGTCCGGCACGCCGCGGGACGTCGGCGAGGTCTACGCCACCGGCCGGTCGGCCGGCATCGAGCACCGGGCGTTCATGCGCTGCGCGGGAACCCTGCGGGCCACGGCGGACCGGGTGCGTGCCGAGATCGCGCTCGGTGACGAGGCACGGAGCACGGTGGGCGACTTCCTGCTGCACCCGGCCCTGCTCGACGGCTCGACCATGCAGTCGTACGCGCTCGCTTTCGACGGCGCGGACGCGGACGGGCGCCCCCTCATACCCCTGCACATCGGCTCCTTCCGCGCCGCCCGCACCCTCGGGGACGCCTGCACCGTCGACCTGCGCATGCACCCGGCGGGGGAAGGCGCCGGTGACGACGTGGTGAAGGCCGACATCGAACTGCGCGACGGGTCGGGCGCGCCGGCCGCCCGGTTCACGGACCTGACCTTCAAGCGGGTCCGCTCCGCCGCGGCGATCACCCGGCTCGCCGTCGAGCGGACGGAGCCGGCCCCGCGCGCCGCGGCCCCGGCCGGCCCCGCGCAACCGGAGGGCCCCGCGGCCCCGGCCAGCGCCGATGCCGGACCGGTGGACATCCGGGCCGAGGTGGTCGAGCTGGTCCGCCGGGCGGTCGGCAACCCCGCACTGGTGGTGGAGGGCGACCGGGGCTTCTACGACCTCGGCCTGGACTCCTCCCAACTCCTCACCCTCGTAAGACTGTTCGAGGAGCACTGGGACATCACGCTCTACCCGACCCTGCTGTTCGAGTACCCGACCGTCGACGCGGTCGCCGCCCACCTCACCGGACTGCTGCCCGCCGAACGGCCCGCCGGCCCGGCCACCCCCGCCCCGGCGGCGGCCACCCCCGCCCGGACCCACTGCCTGACCGGCCTGTGGCAGGCGGCACCGCGCCCCCTCGCACCGGCCGCCGGACCCCTTCTGGTCATCGGCGACCAGCGGGTGCGGACCGACCAGATCACCGTCCGGCGCGGTCCCGCCTTCCGCCGGATCGCCCCCCGCACCTACGAGCTGCGCCCCTTTGAGACCGGGGACCTGAGGCTGCTCCTGGCCGACCTCGCCGACCTCGGCACGGCCCCGGAAGCGGTCCTGCACGTCGCGGACCATGACACCGCCGACCTCCCCGAGGCCGTACGGTCCGCCTGCGGCGAGGTGCTCGCCCTCGCCCAGGCCCTCACCGACCGTCCGGTCCCCGTCGTGCACGCGGGCCCGGCCCCCGTCGCCGCCGCCGTGGCCGGACTGGCCCGCACGGTGCGCCTGGAGCAGCCGCGCCTGGCGATCACCGCCGTCGAGTGCGAGGGCCCCGCCGATCCGGACGCCCTGCTCGCGGAGTTCGCGGACCACGGGGAGCCCTGGGTACGGCACACCCCCGGCGGCCGCCACGTCCGCCGCTACCGCGACGCCGACCCCGGCCCCGCCGTGCCCCTCCGGCCCGGAGGCGTCTACCTGATCACCGGCGGCGCGGGCGGCATCGGCCGGGAACTCGCCGCCCGGATGGCCGCGCGCGGAGCCACTGCCGTCCTCGTGGGACGCACACCGCGCCCGGGAGCGGAGGGCCCCTACGTCCGCGCCGACATCACGGTGCCCGCCGAGGTCGACGCCCTGATCGGCGGCATCCTCGAACGGCACGGCCGGCTGGACGGCGTCGTCCACGCGGCCGGCGTCCTGCGCGACGGCCTGTTCACCACCAAGCCCGCCACGGACCTGGCGGCGGTCCTCGCGCCCAAGGTGCGCGGAGCCGTGCTGCTGGACGAGGCGACCCGCCACCTGGACCTCGACTTCTTCGCCCTCTTCTCCTCGGTGACCGGTGTCGCCGGCAACGCGGGGCAGAGCGACTACGCGGCCGCGAACGCCTTCCTGGACGCCTACGCCCGCGACCGCGGACTGCTCTCCCTCGCCTGGCCGCTGTGGGCCGAGGGCGGCATGCGCACGGACGCCGCCGCCGAGGCCCTGTTCGCCCGGCAGGGCCAGGCCCCGCTGCCGACCACGGCCGGCCTGGACGTGTTCGAGCGGGCCCTCGCCCTGTCCGGCACCGAGCTGGTCGTGCTCCACGGAGACCCGGAACGGGCCCGCGAAGCCCTGGGCCTCACCCCCGCCGACGCCGTCCCCACCGGCACCACCCCCACCGAGGCCCCTGCCGCCCCGCGGCCCGGGGTGAACCACGGCGCACCGCAGGACGAGGACCGGGACATCGCAGTGATCGGCGTCGCCGGCCGCTACCCCATGGCCGAGGACCTCGACCGGTTCTGGAGCAACCTGAGCGCCGGGCGGGACTGCGTCACCGAGATCCCGGCGGAACGCTGGACCTCGGACGGGTTCTACCGGCCCGACCGCACGCCCGGACACTCGTACAGCAAGTGGGGCGGATTCCTGGAGGGAATCGACGAGTTCGACCCCGGCTTCTTCCGGATCACCCCGCGCGAGGCCGCGGGGATGGACCCGCAGGAGCGGCTGTTCCTCCAGACCTCCTGGCACGCCCTGGAGTCCGCGGGCCTCACCCGCGCCGACGTGGCCGGCCGCATGGTGGGCGTCTTCGCCGGAGTGATGTTCAACCAGTACCAGATGCTCGGCCTGGGCGCCGAGGACCGGCTGCCCGTACTGCCGACCTCCTTCTCCTCCGCCGTCGCCAACCGCGTCTCCGCCTTCCTCGACCTGCGCGGCCCCAGCCTGGCCCTCGACACCATGTGCTCCTCGTCCCTGACCGCACTGCACCTCGCCTGCGAGAGCCTGCGGTCCGGGGACAGCGAGCTGGCGCTGGCGGGCGGCGTGAACCTGATCGTCCACCCGTACAAGTACCTGCACCTGAGCCAGGTCGGATTCGTCTCCTCCGACGGCCGGTGCCGCGCCTTCGGCGCCGGCGGGGACGGCTACGTACCCGGCGAGGGCGTCGGGGTCGTCGTGCTCAAGCCGCTCGCCCGCGCCCTGGAGGACGGCGACCGGGTCCTCGCGGTGATCAAGGGCAGCGCCGTCAACCACGGCGGGCGCGCCGGGGGCTTCTTCGTCCCGAACCCCGCGGCCCAGGCCGACGTGGTGCGCCGGGCCCTCGGCAGGGCCGGCGTGGACCCCGCCTCCGTCGGCTACATCGAGGCGCACGGCACCGGCACCTCCCTCGGCGACCCCATCGAGATCACGGCCCTCTCCCAGGCCTACGGCGACGCGCGGAGCCGGCTCGGATCGGTGAAGTCCGGCATCGGACACCTGGAGTCGGCCGCGGGCATCGCCGGGCTCACCAAGATCCTCCTTCAGCTCCGCCACCGCACCCTGGTCCCCTCCCTGCACGCCGACCCGGCCAACACGAGCATCGACTGGGACACCGCGGGCCTGCGCGTCCAGCGCGAGAGCGAGCCGTGGCCCGCCGGAGCCGCCGGCGGCCCGCGCCGCGCCGGAATCAGCGCGTTCGGCGCGGGCGGGTCCAACGCCCACGTCATCGTCGAGGAGTTCCAGCAGCAGACGCCGGCCACCGAGGGCCCCGCCACCCCCGGACCGCAGGTGGTACTGCTCTCCGCCCGCACCCCGCAGGCGCTGCGCGAGCTCGCCGAGCGGTACGCGGAGCCGACGGCGGGCGACCCGCTCGACGCGCTGGCCGACGTGGCCGAAGCGGCCGGTCTCGCCGGCGCCGACCCGGAGGCCGAGCTCGACGAACTCGGCCTGGACGTCGCCGACCTGCGCAGGCTCGCGCGGGTCCTCGCCGACCGGTTCCCGGGACGGGCCCCGCACGTCGACGCCCGCTCCACCCTCGCCGGTCTCGCCGAGGCCGTCTCGGCGGGCGCCGGACCGGAGGCCGCGCTGGCCGACATCGCGTACACCACGCAGATCGGCCGGGAGCCGCTGGAGGAGCGGCTCGCCGTGGTCGCCTCCGACACGGCCGGACTTCGTACCGCCCTCCACGCCTTCCTCGCCGGCTCGCCGGCGCCGGGCCTCCACCGGGGCACCGTCACCGGGCAGCGCCCCGCCGGCGCCCCGCCTGCCGCGGACCCGCTCCCGGCCGACCCGTCCGCGTGGGCGGCCGGCTGGGCGGAGGGCGCGGCACCCGACTGGCGCGCCCTGCACCGCGACCGGCGGCCCCGCAAGGTGGAGCTGCCGCAGTACCCGTTCGCCCGCGTGCGGTGCTGGGTCGACGTACCGGCCCCCCGGCAGAGCGCCCTTCCGTCCGCCGGGGCCGCTGCCGAGCCCCGCGCCGAGACACTCCCGCTGGACGTCCCCACCTGGGAGGCCGTCCCGGCGCCCACCGCGACGCCGGCCCCGGACGGTGCGGTCGTGGTGCTCCACGCCCCCGCCCGCGCGGACCTGGCCCGCGAACTGGCCGCCCGCCACGAGGACGCCGTTCTCGCCGAACTGGGCACACCGCTGCGGGTGACACCCCGTCTGGTCTACGTCCTGACCGGGCCCACCGACACCACCGTGGACGAGGTCGCGCGCGTCGCGCGCGCCGAGGCCGCGGGCGTGAAGGCACTCGCCCCGTACGCCCGGGCCTGGTCCCGTGCGCACACCCTGGACTGGGTGATCGTCACCACCGGCGCCGCCGCCCCGCCCGGACGCTCCGTCACCGACCCCTACGCCGCCGGGATCACCGGCTTCGCCCGGGTCATGGAGAACGAGCACCGTGGCTGGTCCGTCGCCTGCGTCGACCTCGACCCCGCCCACGCGTCCGCCGCCCTCCTGGCGCCCGAGCCCCGGGGAACCCGCGTCGCGTACACCGGAACCGTCCGCCACGCCCAGGTCCTGCGCCCCGCCCCGGCCGCCGCCGGGCCCGTCCCGCTGCGCCGCGGCGGCACCTACGTGATCGTCGGAGGCGCCCGGGGCATCGGCCTGGCCATCGCCCGCCGCCTCGTCGAGGACTGGGACGCCCACGTGGTGCTCGTCGGCCGCAGCGAGCTCGCCGACCCCGACCTCGGGGACCGGATCCGCTACGCCCGCGCCGATGCCACCGACCCGGGCCGGCTGGCGGCCGTACTCGACGAGGCGGGCCCGGTGCACGGCGTCGTCCACGCGGCCCTGGTGCGGCGCGACCGGCTGGTACGTGACCTCACGGACACGGACCTCGCACAGAGCCTGGCCGCCAAGTCCGGCGTCGCCGCGGCCCTGACCGACGCCCTGCGCGGACGGAACCCGGACTTCCTGGTGTTCTTCTCCTCCGCCCAGTCCTTCCTCGGCGACCCCGGCCTGGCCAACTACGCCGCCGGCTCCACCTTCCTCGACGCCTACGCCCATGCGCTCGACGCCCGCCTGCCCTACCCGGTGCGCGCCGTCGACTGGGGCTTCTGGGGCACCGTCGGGGCGGTGGCCGACGACACCCACCGGGACCGCCTGACCGCGGCCGGCTTCCGGTCCATCACACCCCGGGCGGGCTTCGCCGCGCTCGTCGAGACGCTCCGGCGGCCGGCGCCCCAGAGCGTCGTCGTGCCCGGCACCGAGGCCCTGCGCGCGCGCATGGCAGCGAACAGGAAAACGGAGAGCACCGACGTGACGCCCACCAGCGGGCGGCCGAACGCCGCCGACCTGCGCGTGGTGGAGGACTTCCACGCGCTCGACCGACAGATGACCCGCATCGCGGGCGGGGCCCTGCTCGCCCTGCTCGACGACCTGGGAACCTGGCACGGACCCGACCCCGACGCGGACGAGGTCCTGCGCCGGGTGGGCGTCACCCCCCGGTACGAACGCCTGCTGCGCACCGTGCTCGACGCGCTCGTGGAGGGCGGCCTGCTCACGGCCGACGCCGGACGCCTGCGCCCGACCCCGCACGCCCTGGCCGGCGCCCGTGCCGGCGGACACCTCGGACAGCTCGCCGCCCTCGCCGACGCGCACCCCGAGTCCGCCGTCTTCGTACGGCTGCTGGCCCTGTGCCTGGAGCGTTACCCGGAGCTGCTCCGGGGCGAACTCCTCGCCACCGACCTGCTGTTCCCCTCCTCCGGCACCTCGCTCATGGAACGCGTGTACCGCGGCAATCCCATCAGCGACCTCTACAACGGCCTGCTCACCCGCCGCCTCGTCGCGTACGTGGAGGAACGCCTCGCCGGCCTGCCCGCCGGCGCCACCGTGCGCATCCTGGAGGTCGGATCGGGCACCGGCGGCACCTCCGCCGGACTCCTGAGCGCCCTCGCACCGTACGGCGGCCGACTCGAGTACTGGTACACGGACCTTTCGGTGACCTTCCTCGCCCACGGCAGGCAGGAGTTCGGCGCCCGGTACCCCTTCCTCCGGTTCAAGCGCCTCGACCTGGACACCGACCCCGTCGGCCAGGGTTTCGACGAGGGCGGCTTCGACCTCGTGGTCGGCGCCAACGTCCTCCACGCCACCTCGGACGTCGGCCGTGCCCTGCGCCACCTGCGACGGGTCCTGCGCACCGGAGGCGAACTGCTCCTCAACGAGCTGACGACGGTCACCCTCTCCGGCACGCTCACCTACGGGCTGTTCGACGGCTGGTGGGCCCACGGTGACACCGGCCTGCGCCTGCCCGGCTCCCCGCTGCTGGACGTTCCCGGCTGGACCGGAGTGCTCGGCGAGGCCGGGTACGACGCGGTGACGGCCTCACCGGACTCCGCCCGGACCACCCGCAACTTCCAGCACGTCCTGGTGGCCAGGGCGGCGGCCGGCATCACCGCACCCGCCGGCACGCGGGCGACGGGGACCACGCAGTCCACCGGAACCGCCCCGGCCACAGCAGCCGAACAGGCCGCAGGGGTCGTCACGGCCGCCTTCACCGACACGCTGCTGGACCTGACCTCGGACGCCGCCGGCATCCCCGTCGGCGAACTCGACCTCGACCGGCAGATCGGGGACTACGGCTTCGACTCGGTCAGTTACAGCCTCCTCGCCAGCCGGCTCAACGAGACCTTCGACCTGGACGTGACGCCCGCGCTCTTCTACGAGACCCCCACCCTGCGGGCCCTCGCCGACCGCCTCGCACGCGACCACCGCAGGACGCTGCCCGCCGCCGCGCCGCCCGCCGCCCGGGCCCCGGAGGACCGGCCCACCACGACCTCGGCCGCGCACCCCGCCGGCCCGGAGGCGATCGCCGTCATCGGCATGAGCGGACGGATGCCCGGCAGCGCCGACCTCGGCGAGTTCTGGGACCACCTGGTGGAGGGGGACGACCTGGTCACCGACGTCCCCGCGGACCGCTGGGACCGCGACGCGCTCCCGGAGGGCGTACACGCGAGCCGCGGCGGCTTCGTCCACGACGTCGACCGCTTCGACCCCCTCTTCTTCGGCATCTCCCCGCACGAGGCCGAGGGCATGGACCCCCAGCAGCGGCTGGTGCTGGAAGGGGTCTGGACGGCACTGGAGGACGCCGGCCTGGCGCCGGGCAGCCTCGCGGGAACCGACGTAGGACTGTTCGTCGGGGCGGGATCGAGCGACTACGACGAGATCCGCGAGGCCGCAGGCCTGCAGGTCGACGCGCACGCCGCCACCGCCACCGCCCACTCCATCCTGGCCAACCGGGTCTCCTACCAGCTCGACCTGCACGGGCCGAGCGAACCGGTCAACACCGGCTGCTCCAGCTCCCTGGTCGCCATCCACCGGGCCGCCGAGTCCATCCGCTCGGGCGAGTGCGACATCGCCGTGGCCGGCGGGATCAACCTGGTGCTGTCCCCGCACAACCACGTCCTCCTCAGCAGCACGGGCATGCTGAGCCCGACCGGACGGTGCTGGACCTTCGACGCCCGCGCGGACGGCTTCGTGCGCGGCGAGGGCTACGGCTTCGTGGTGCTGGCCCGCGCCGAGCGGGCCCGGGGCCGTCAGGTCCGGGCCTGGCTGCGCGGCAGCGCCGTCAACCACGGGGGCCGGGCCCGGTCCCTGACCGCCCCCAACCCGGCCGCCCAGGCGGCGATGATCGTCCGGGCCCACGAGCGTGCCGGAACCGACCCGGCCACCCTGGGGTACCTGGAGACGCACGGCACCGGCACGGAGCTCGGCGACCCGGTGGAGATCAACGGCCTGCGGCTGGCCTTCGACGAACTGCTGAGCCGCCGGGGCACGCCCCCGCCGGCCGAGCCGTACTGCGCCATCGGCGCGGTCAAGGCCAACATCGGCCACCTGGAATCCGCCGCCGGCGCCGCCGGTGTGATCAAGGTGCTCCTCGCGATGGAGCACGGCGTGCAGCCGCCGCTGGCCGGACTGCGGGAACAGAACCCGCACCTGCGCCTCGACGGCAGCCCCTTCGAGCTGCTCCGTTCGGCGCGGGCCTGGCCGCCGCCGGCCGCCGGGCCGCGCCGCGCGGGCGTCAGCTCCTTCGGCTACGGAGGCGTCAACGCCCACGTCGTCCTGGAGGAGGCCGGAGCCGCGCCCGAGGCGCGGCGGCCGCACGGGCCCTGGGTGTTCCCGCTGTCCGCCCGCACCCCGCAGGCCCTGCGCCGGTACGCGACCGCACTGCTCGCGGCCGTCGAACGGGCCGACCGGACACCGGAACTGGCCGACGTGGCCCACACCCTCCAGCACGGCCGCGACGCCATGGCCGAGCGGCTCGCGGTCACCGCCGCCGACCGGTCCACGCTCGTCGCCGCCCTGAAGGCCGCCGCCGACGGCGCCGACCACCCCGCACTGGCCCGGCCCGCGGGCGGGGCGGACGCCGACCGCTGGGTGGCCGGAGAGGCGGTCGACTGGCCGGCGGGCGGGGTCTCGATCCCGCTGCCCACCTACCCGTTCGAACGCCGCCGCTGCTGGGTCGCCCCCGCGGCGCCCGCCGGTCCGGGGGCGGACGCCGACCGGGCGAACGCCGCCCCGGCGGCAGCGGCCCCGGTTCCGGCAAGCACGGCCCCGGCGAGCACGGCCCCCGCGTCGGCGCCTGCGGTCCCGGTACCGGTTTCGGCAGGTGCGTACGCCCTACGCCGGCAGCCCGTCGCCGACGTGGCCCTGCGCGGCCCGGTCACCGGCCCGGTCTGGGTGCTCGGCCCCGCCGAGCTGCCGGGGGCCGAGGTCCACCGGATCGGCGCGGCGCCGCTGGAGTCCCTGCCGACCCCCGTCGCGGTCCACGCCGTGGTAGAGGGCGAGCGCGGGGTCCTCGACCTCTTCCGGATCGTCCACCACCTCCAGGCGCGCCCCGGAGCGGGCGGCGAGCTGGCGCTGACCGTCGTGACCCGCGCCGCGACCGACCCGGCGTCGGCCGCGGCCCTGGGCCTCGCCCGGTCGGTGCGCAGCGAGTGCGAGCGCTGGCGGGTGGCCACCGTCGACATCGGCGCCGAGGACCCGACGGCGGTCCCCGTCGCCGCCCCCGGTGACTACGCCTTGCACGCCGGCCGTTGGTACCGCGAGGTGCTCCGGCCCGTCGACGCGACCGCCGGGGCCGCGCCCGTCCTGCGCGAGGGCGGTACGTACGTGATCGTCGGCGGGACCGGCGACGTCGGTCTGGACATCGCCGAGCAGCTCGTACGGCGCCACCGCGCCCGGGTCGTCCTCGTCGGGCGCTCCGCGCCGGACGGGGACCGGGCGGCCCGGATCAGGGCCCTCGACCCCTCGGGCACCCGGGTGGAGGTCCACCGGGCGGACGCCTGCGAACCGGGCCGGCTGCGCGCCGTGCTCGACCGGGTGGGCGTCGTCCACGGCGTCCTGCATTCGGTGACCGTGCCGAGCGACCGGTCGCTGGCGGCCATGGACGAGGAGTGGTTCCTGCGCGGCATGGCGGCGAAGAGCCGCACCACCGAGGCCCTCGCCGAGGCGCTGGGCGACCGGCGGCCGGACTTCCTGGCGCTGTTCTCCTCGGTGCAGTCCTTCCTCGGCAACCCCGGCCAGGCGGCCTACGCGGCCGGGTGCACCGCCCAGGACGCCATCGGCCGCGCGCTCGCCGCGCGGCTCCCCTACCCCGTCCGCGTCGTGAACTGGGGCGCCTGGGCCGGCTCGGCCCTCACCGAGCGGCACCGGGGCCGGCTGGCCGCGGCAGGGGTCCACCCGCTCTCGCCGGAGGCGGGATTCGAAGCGCTGAGCCGGGTGCTCGGCCGACAGGAGGTTCAGGTGGCAGTGGTCTCGGGCACGGACGAGTTCCTCGGCCGGATCGGTGTCCCGGCGGCCGGCGCGGACGTACGGCAGCAGCCCGCGACCGCGACCGCGACCGCGGTCTCGTCCGAGGCCGGGTCCTCCTGGCGCGCCGCAGCGGCCGACGAGATTCTGGCCGTCCTGCGCGAGGTGGCCGGCATCCGGCCCGAGGAACTCGCGCCGGACGACCTGCTCAGCCGGTTCGGCTTCGACTCGATCACGTACACGAGGCTGAGCTCGCGGATGAACGCGCGCTGGGACCTCGACCTGACCCCGGCCACCTTCTTCGGCGTGGCCACCGCCGACGACCTGATCGGCAAGATCCTCCAGCACCACGGAGCCGCTCTCGCGGCGCACGGGAGCGCGGACGCAGCGCCCGGGGCCACGGCATCCGACGGATCCGTGGCATCCGACGACGCCCCGGCGCCCGACCGGGCCCCGGCAGCCGAGCCGCCCCGCGCGTCCGAACCGGCCCGCGCGCAGGCCGTGGCCGCAGAGTCCCTCCCGGCCGCCTCCGTTCGGGCCGCCGCCCCGGCGCCCGTCACCGGCGAGCCCGTCGCCGTCGCCATCGTCGGCATGGCCGGGATGCTCCCCGGCTCGAACGACCTGGACGAGTTCTGGGAGCACCTGACGGCGGGCGACGACCTCGTCGACGAGATCCCGGCCGACCGCTGGGACTGGCGCCGCCTGCACGGGGAACCGACGCCCGGCGAGTTCCGCACCACGGCGAAGTGGGGAGGGTTCCTGCCCCGGGTCGACCTGTTCGACCCGCAGTTCTTCGGCATCTCCCCCCACGAGGCCGTGGCGATGGACCCGCAGCACCGGCTCGTGCTGGAGGCGGCCTGGAGCGCGATCGAGAACGCCGGCATCCGGCCGTCCGCGCTCGCCGGCACCGACACGGGCGTCTTCATCGGCAGCAGCACCTACGACTACTTCGAACTCCAGCACGCCCTGGGCGTCCCGCTCGACGGCTACAGCACGGTGGGCAGGGCCCACGCGATCATGTCCAACCGGGTGTCGTACCTGCTGGACCTGCACGGCCCCAGCGAGACCATCGACACAGCCTGCTCCTCCTCGCTCGTCGCCGTCCACCGGGCGGCCGAGGCGATCCGCGGCGGCGACTGCGAGGTCGCGCTGGCGGGCGGCGTGAACGTCATCGCCTCCCCGACGCTGTTCGTGGACATGAGCCAGGCCGACATGCTGAGCCCGGACGGCCGCTGCCGTACCTTCGACGCGCGCGCCAACGGCATCGTCCGTGCCGAGGGCGTGGGCGTGGTGGTGCTCAAGCGCCTCGAAACGGCGATCGCCGACGGCGACGTCATCCACGCCGTCCTGCGGGGCAGCGCCGTCAACCACGGAGGCCGCACCAACTCGCTGACCGCCCCGAACCCGGACGCGCAGGCCGCCTGCATCGTCAAGGCCCACCGCCGCGCCGGTGTGGACCCGCGGACCGTCGGCTACGTCGAGACGCACGGCACCGGCACCGAACTCGGCGACCCCGTCGAGGTCGAGGGCCTGAAGTCGGCCTTCGGGGAGCTGTACGCCGATCACGGCGCGGCACCCGGGCGGCCGCACGTGGTGCTGGGCGCGGTGAAGACCAACACCGGCCACCTGGAGGCGGCCGCGGGCGTCACGGGCCTGATCAAGGCGCTGCTCGCGATGCGCCACGGGTCGATCCCCGGCAACGTCCACCTGGAGAAGCTCAACCCGCACCTGCGTCTCGACGGCAGCCCGTTGCGCCTGCCGTCCGGGAACGAGCCCTGGAACCGGGGCCGCACGGCCGACGGGGCCGAGGCACCGCTGAGGGCGGGAGTGAGCTCCTTCGGCCTCGGCGGGGTCAACGCGCACCTGGTGGTGGAGGAGTACCGGGAGGCGCAGGTGCTCCCGACGGCGGGGGAGCGGCTGTTCGTCCTGTCGGCGAAGACCCCGGAGCGGCTGCGCGACTACGCCGCGCGCCTGGCCCGTTGGGCCGCGGACCACGAGGACGTGGACCCGGCGGCCCTGGCCCACACGCTGAGCACCGGCCGGGAAGCCTTCCCCGAGCGTCTCGCGGTCGTCGCCGACTCGCCGCGAGCGCTGGTGGCCGCCCTGGAGGCGTGGCAGGCCGGCGGACCGGTCCCGGGCGTCTTCGCCGGGGACGGCAAGGACGCCACCACCGCCCTGCTGCTGGACGGCCCCGAGGGCGGCCGGTACCTGCGGGCCGTGGTGGACGCGGGCCGGCTGGACAAGGTCGCCCGGCTGTGGGTCGGGGGCGCCCCGATCGACTGGGCGGAGCTGTGGCCGGGAACGGCGCCCCGGCGGGTGCCCGCACCGACCTACCCCTTCGCCCGGGAGAGCTACTGGCTCACGCCCGGAGCCCGCTTCGACGCCCTCCAGGCGGCCGAGTCGGGCCTGGTCGCCGACGCCGCGGCCGACACCGCGGCCGACACCGCGGCCGAGGCCGCGCCACAGACCCGTACCGGATCGGAGACCGCGACCGCAGTCGTGGCTGCGGCGCGAACAGCCGCCGACGTGGGGACACCTGACCCCGCTCGGCCGGCCGAGGCCGGGGCTCCCGCCGGAGACGACGCCGAGGGTGCCGTCCGTACGCACGTACGCGGGCTCCTCGCGGCGCACCTGGGCATGCGGCCCGAGCGCCTGCCCCTGGACCGGGCGCTGTCGGACGCGGGAGTGGACTCGCTGGGCCTGCGCCGGCTGAGCCGTCGCCTCGGCGCGGACTACCGGGTGGAGGTGCCGACCCGGATGTTCGGGGTGGCCCAGACGGTACGGGCGGTGGCCCGGGCCGTGTTCGAGGCGTACGGGCCACTGCCCGCGCCCCAGGAGCAGATACCGCAGCAGACACAGCAGCAGCAGACACAGCAGCAGACCCGAAGGCTGACGCAGGACCGGGAGCCGGGCCCCGCCCCCGCCGCCGCACCGGCCGCGGACCAGGTGGCCGCTCTGCTGGCCGGGCTGCGCGACGGAACCGTCCGCGTGGACGACGCGCTGGCCGTACTCGAGGGAGGGGCGGGCCGATGAGCACCGACCTGCGTGAACTGCTGGCGGCGATCGCCGCCGGCAAGCTGTCCGACGAAGTGGCCGAACTGCTGGTACGGGGCCTGGTCGACCCGACCGCACCGGCCGCCGCACCCGCCCCGGCCCCGCCGGCGGCCGCCGTCCCGAAGGCGCCCTCCGGGCCGTACCCGCTCAGCCGCGGGCAGGCCGCGCTGTGGGCCCTGCACGCCGACGATCCGCAGACCGTCTCCTACAACCTGCCGCTGGGCCTGTGGCTCGGGCAGGACGTGGAGGAGGACCGGCTCGTCGAGGCGCTGGCCGCGATGGTGCACAGGCACCCGGAACTGGGCGTCTCCGTACGCCTGGACGCCACGGGGCCGGTACAGGAGGTCACCGGCCGCGCCCCGGAGGTCGCCCGCCTGGACCTCGGCCACGTGACCGACGGGGAGTTCGCCGCCCGCGTGCGCAATCTGGTGCGCCGCCCGTTCGACCTGGAGCAGGACCCGCTGTACCGGATGTGGCTCGTCGCCGCCCCCGGCGGCGCCACCCTGCTGCTCCTGGTGTTCCACCACCTGATCACCGACGGGGTCTCCAGCCACCTGCTGCTGCGCGACATCGTCGCCTGCCACGACGCGCTCGCCGGGGGACGGGAGCTGCCGCCGGTCGAACACGCCGCCTCCTACGCCGAGTTCGTGGAGTGGCAGCGGACCATGCTCGCCGCCCCCGAGACGCAGGAGCACCGGAGCTGGTGGCTCGACCGGCTGACCGGTGCTTCCACGGCGCCGGTCCTGGACGCGCTCGCCGATCGCCGGCGCACCGGATCCGCCTCGCACACCGGCGGCGAGATGGTGCAGTTGCGGCTCCCGCACTCCACCTGGGCGGCCGTCCAGGACACCGCCCGTGCGGGCGGGCTGACGCCCTTCAGTGTTGTGCTCGGCGCGTTCCTCGCGCTGCTGCACCGCCACTCGGGGCACCGCGACCTCAGCGTGATGGTGCCGACCGACGGCCGTCCCGCGCAGCGCTTCGACCGCACCGTCGGCTACCTGATCAACCCGGTGGTCCTGCGTGTGGACTGCGACCCCGGCCACAGCTTCGGCGAGCTCACGGCCGCCGTCGGAGCCCGGATGGCGGAGGCCGAGGAGCACAGCGCGTACCCCTTCGCCTCCGTCGTCGACGACCTGCGCCGGGCGACCGGCACCGCGGCCGGCTTCGACATCGGCTTCTACATGCAGCAGGGAGTCGGCGGCGACCAGGACATGGCGGCCGGTCAGACCGTCTTCCGCGACGCGCTCGACCTGACCCAGGAAGGCGAGAACGACCTCGTCGCCGAGGTGGTCGTGCGCGACACCGGCGTGCTCCTTTACCTCAAGTACGACCCGGAGCGCTTCGACCGCTCCACCGTCGAGCGGCTGGCCGAGCACTACCGGCTGCTGCTGGACACGGTGACGGCCGACCCCTCCGTACGCCTCGGGGACCTCGACCCCGCCACCCCCGCCGAACGGCGCACGGTCGAGCGGGCCAACGCCACGCGCACCGAACGGCCGCGCGACGTCACCGCCGCCGACCTGGTGCTCGCCCGCGCCCGCCGCGCCCCCGGGCGCACCGCCCTCGTCGACGCGACCGGCTCGCTGACCTACGGGGAACTCGCCGGACAGGTGCACGCCCTCACCCGGATCCTCACCGAGCACGGTGTACGCCGGGGCGACGTCGTGGGCGTCCTCGTCGCCCGCCGGGCCGCGCTGGTCGTCTCCCTGCTCGCCGTCCAGGCCGCGGGGGCCGCCTACGTCCCCCTCGACCCGGAGTTCCCGGCGGCCCGGCTTGCCCACATCACCGCCGACGCGGCACCGGCCGCCGTGATCGTCGATCCGCACCTGGCCGACCGGCTGCCCGAGGACGCACCCGGCGTGCGGGTCCCCCTGACCGGCCTGGAGCCCGAGGCGCAGACCGTCGCCCCGGTCGCCCGCCGCGACGACGACCTCGCGTACGTCCTCTACACCTCCGGATCCACGGGCGAGCCCAAGGGCGTAGAGGTCTGCCACGGCAACCTGGTCAACCTGCTGGCCGCGACGGCCGAGCGGCCCGGCTGCTCCGAGGACGACATCCTGCTGGCGGTGACCACCGCCGGGTTCGACATCTCGGGTCTGGAACTGCTGCTCCCGCTGACCCGGGGCGCCACCGTCCACATCGCGTCCGAGGACGTGGTCCGGGACGGGTTCGCGCTGGCCGACCTCATCGGCGTAGCCGGCGCGACGGTCGTCCAGGCCACCCCGGCCACCTGGGAGATGCTGCTGCACGTCGGCTGGACCGGACGCGTGCGCAGGCTGCTGTGCGGCGGGGAGGCGCTCACCGCCGAACTCGCCGACCGGCTGCTGGACCGGTGCGACGAGCTGTGGAACATGTACGGGCCGACCGAGACGACCATCTGGTCCTCCGCCCAGCGGATCCGGCGGGGCGGACCCGTCACCGTGGGCACCCCGCTCGCCAACACCACCTTCCGCACCGCCGGTCCCGACGGCGCCCCCGTGCCCTTCGGCGCGGTCGGCGAACTGCTCATCGGCGGCGACGGCGTCGCCCGCGGCTACCGGGGCAAGCCGGAGCTGACCGCCGAACGCTTCGTGCACGACCCGGCGACCGGGGAACGGCTCTACCGCACGGGCGATCTCGCCCGCTGGTCGGCCGACGGGGACATGGTGCTGCTCGGGCGCGCCGACCGGCAGGTCAAGCTGCGCGGCCACCGCATCGAACTCGGCGAGATCGAGGCCGCCGTCCGGCGCGCCGGAGCGGCTGGTGCCGCCGACGGCATCGGCGACGTCCGGGTGGCCGTACGCGAGGACCTGCCCGGGCAGCCGCGTCTGGTGGCCTTCGTCCTGGCCGCCCCGGAGGCTGCGGAGGCCGCGGTCGGGGGGATCCGGGCCTGGCTGCCCGCGTACATGGTCCCCTCCCGCACGGTCGCGCTCGCGCGCTTCCCCCTGACCCCCAACGCCAAGGTGGACACCGGTCCGCTGATGCGCCTGCCGATCGAGGAACTCGTACACCGCTTCGGACACGGGGACCGCCCCGCCGAACGGGACGGGGAAGCGGACCGGCGGCCCCGGCCGGCCGGGAACGGAGACCTCGCGGAGCGGCTGCGCCACAGCGCGGCGGCCGTCGCCGGGCTGCCCGTGGAGGAGATCCCGCTCGACCGGCCGCTGGGCGAGGTGGGCTTCGACTCGATCGGCTTCACCCGCCTCGCGGTGGCGCTGCGCGAGCGGTTCGGCGTCACGGTGCGCCCGACCGTCTTCTACGCACGCCCGGACCTCACCTCGCTGGCCGCCCACCTGAGCGCGGCCCACCCCGAGGCGTTCGCCACGGCGGACCGCCGGACCGCCTCCCGGACCACGTCCGAGCCGGTGGCCGCGGCGGCCCCCGCGCAGCCCGGATTCGCGCCGGTGGCCGTCGTGGGCATCGGCGGACGGCTGCCCTCCTCCTCGGGCCTGGAGGAGTTCTGGCAGCACCTCGCCGCCGGACGCGACCTCACCCGGCCGTACCCCATGGAGCGGGGCTTCTCCGCACGGGTGTTCCCGCAGGGCCTGCGCGGCTCCTTCGTCGAGGACGTGGACGCCTTCGACGCGGCGCTCTTCCGCATCTCCCCCCGGGAAGCGGCGCAGATGGACCCCCAGCAGCGCCTGCTGCTGCACGCCGCGCACGAGGCCGTGCTCGATTCCGGCCAGGTCCCGGGCGCGCTCGCCGGCAGCCGCACGGGGGTGTTCGTCGGACTCAGCGGCACGGACTACCTGAGCCTGCTCGGCCCCGGCTCACCGGAGATGGGCGACCACTTCCTGATCGGCAACGTCCCCTCGATCGCGGCCAACCGCATCTCCTACGTGTTCGACCTGCACGGCCCCAGCGCCGTTTTCGACACGGCCTGCTCCAGCTCGCTCGTCGCCGTGCACCGCGCGGCCCGCGCCCTCCAGCAGGGGGACTGCGACATGGCCCTGGCCGGCGGAGCCAACCTCCTGCTGTCCCCGCACGGGTTCACCGGCCTGCGGCGCGCCGGGATGCTCAGCCCCGACGGCCGCTGCAAGACCTTCGACGAGCGCGCGGACGGCTACGGCAGGGGCGAGGGCGTCGTGCTCCTCGCCCTCAAACGCCTCGACCGGGCCCTGGCCGACGGAGACCCGGTGCACGGCGTGCTGATCGGCTCGGCGGAGAACCACGGCGGGCACACCCACTCGCTCACGGTCCCCAACCCGCAGGCGCAGCGCGACGTCGTGCTCGCCGCACACCGGTCGGCCGGGGTCGCGCCCGACACGATCGACTACATCGAGGCGCACGGCACGGGGACCCCGCTCGGCGACCCGATCGAGATCGACGCCCTCAAGGAGGCGTTCGGCCGACTGTACGCCGACTGGGGGATCCCGGTGGTTCCGGGACGCACCGGCCTCGGGTCGGTCAAGACGAACATCGGCCATCTGGAGGCCGCGGCGGGCGTCGCCGGCGTCGTGAAGGTCCTGCTGGCGATGCGTCACCGCACGCTTCCCGGCCTGGTGGACCTGCGGACGCCGAATCCGATGCTCGACCTCGACGGCAGTCCGTTCCGGATCCAGGCCGCCGCACAGACATGGGAAACACGCGAGGGGACGCCTGCCCGGGTCGGCGTCAGCTCGTTCGGTATGGGAGGCAGCAACGTGCACGTGGTAGTCGAAGAGGCGGGACAGCGTTGATGAGCGGCACCACCGAGGACAGGACCGCCCGACTGGTCCTCCTGTCCGCCGACGGCCCCGAACAGCTCGACCGGTACCGGGCCGAGCTGTGCACCTGGCTCGACGAGCACCCGTCGGCCTCCCTGGACGGCATCGCGCACACCCTGCGCGTCGGCCGGGAACCCCTGCGCGAGCGCATCGCCCTGGTCGTCGGGAGCGTCGCCGAACTGGCCGCGCGCCTGCGCGACGGGGAAGGCCTCGTGACCGGCACCGCGACGGCCGGCGCCGCCGCGGCCTCCGGCGGCGGGGCCGCGCCCGCGGCCACCGGCGATCCGGCAGAGGCCGCCCGCCTGTGGGTCACCGGCCGGGACGTCGTCCTGCCCGAGCCCTCCGGCGACCGCCCCGCCCGTCTCTCCCTGCCCCTGCCGCCCCGGCCGACCCGCCGCTACTGGATCAAGCCGCCCGCCGCCCTGGCCGACGGCCCCGGCGAACGGCTGCTGACCGGCGAGGAGTTCTACCTGCGCGACCACGCCCTGGGCCGGATCCGGATCCTGCCCGCCGTGGCAGCCCTGGAGTTCGCGGTGGCCGCGGCCGAACAGCAGGGCCACGGCCGCGCCACCGGCATCGTCAACGTGCTGTGGGCCCGCCCCGTGCTCGTCGAGGACGAGCCGGCCCGCGTGCGCCTGCACCTCGCGCCCACGGCCGACGGGGTCTCCTACGAGGTCCGGCTCACCGACGGCGGCGCCGAAGGCGCGCTCTGCTCCGCCGGCACCCTCCGCTTCGGCCCTCGTCCCGAGGCACCGCGCCTCGACCTGGACGCGATCCGGGCCCGGCTGCCGCGTACGGCCACCGCCGAGGAGTGCTACGAGGTCTTCCGCGTGCTCGGCGGCGGCTACGGGCCCAGCCTCCAGGGGCTGCGCTCGGTGCAGTCCGCGCCCGGCGAGGTCCTCGCGCACGTCGCCGTACCCGCGGCGGCGGACCTTCCCTTCTCCGACTTCGCCCTTCACCCCTCCCTGCTCGACGCGATGCTCCAGGCCTGCCTGTGGACCGACGAGGCCCCCTCGGCCCCGCGCGCCCGCGAACTGCCCTTCTCCCTGGACGAGGTCGAGATCTTTGGACCGCTCCCCGAACAGGGCCACGTGCACGCCGTGCGGACCCCGGCCGGCCACGACATCGCCCTCGCCGACGACCAGGGCCGGGTCCGCGTGCGGCTGCGGGCCGTCGTCACCCGGCCGGTCGACGGCGCCGCCCGCCTCGACGGCACCATCGGCGCCCACCTGCTCGCACAGCGCTGGCAGGACGCCCCCGCGCCGGCCGCCGGCCGGACCGTGCGCACCCTCCTGCTCGGCGAGGAGACCTTCACCGGAGCCGAACGCACCACCGAGGACTCCGTCTTCCCCTGCGACGGGGAACTCCTCCTCGTCCACACCGCGGGCGGTGACCCGCTGCCCGCCCTCACCGGGCTGTACCGGTCCTGGGCGGCCCAGCCCACCCGCCACCCGGTGCGCGTCCTGCACGTGTTCCGCACGTCCGGCGGGGTCGAGGACGCGCGCGCCGAGGCCCTGGACGGGTTCGCCCGGGCCCTCGCCAACGAGGACCCGCAGTTCCTCGTCTCCGCGGTCGACGCGGGCACGGCGGGCCTCGCCGCCACCGTCGAGTCCGAGGCGCGCGCCGCCCACGAGTTCCGCGTCCGCTACACAGCCGCCGGCCGGCAGGTGCCGCGCTGGGAGCCCGTGGCCCCCGACCCGGCGCCGCTCGCCCCGCGCGGCACCGTGCTGGTGACCGGCGGCGCGGGCGCCCTCGGCCGCCGGCTCGTCGCCCACCTGGGAGGCGACGCCCGCTACGTCCTGACGGGCCGTTCGGCGCAGGCCGACCTCACGGAGTTGCGCTCCGCCGGTCTCGACGTCCACTACGTACCCGCCGACCTGGGCGTTCCCGGCGCCGCCGGGGACCTCGTCGAGCGGATCCACGGCTCCTTCGGGCCGCTCCACGGGGTCCTGCACCTCGCCGGAACCACCCGTGACGCCCTGCTGATCGGCAAGAGCGACCAGCAGAGCGCGGCCGTGCTCGGCCCCAAGGTCCGCGGCACCGTGGAGCTGGACCGGGCCACCGCCGGCGACCCGCTGGACTTCTTCATCTCCTTCTCCTCCATGTCAGGGGCCGCGGGAAGCCCCGGCCAGACCGACTACGCCTACGCGAACCGCTTCCTGGACGCGTTCACGGCCTGGCGCCGGGGCAGCGGCCGGCCCGGCCGCAGCCTCTCCGTGCTCTGGTCGCTGTGGGCCGACGGGGGCATACGCGTCGACGCCGACGAGGCCTCGGCGGCCCGGATGGCCCGTCAGGTCGGACTGGTGGCCATGCCCACCGACGCCGGACTGGAGGCCTTCGACCGGGCTCTGGGCCACGGCGGCGACCACGTCCTGGTGGCGCACGGCAACCTGGCGCGCCTGCGCGAGGTACTGAACGCGCCGGCGCCCTCGGCCCCCTCCGTCCCCGCCCCGCGCGCCGTCCCGTCCGTCCCGTCCGTCCCGTCCGTCCCGACGGCGGAGCCGACGGCGCCGTCCGCCGACGCGGCCGAGGAGTTCCTGCGCGGGGTGCTCGCCGAGGTCTTCGAGTTCCCGGCCGAGGAGATGGAGGCCGACGCGCCGTTCGAGCGGTTCGGCATCGACTCACTGCTGATCATGGACCTGACCCGCCGCCTGGAGGACCACTTCGGATCCCTGCCGAAGACCCTGTTCTTCGAGTACCAGGACCTGCGCTCCCTCGCCGGCTGGTTCACCGAGCACCACGGCTCCCGCCTCGCGGAACTGGCACCCGCGCCCGAACCGGTGACCGTGCCGGCACCCCGGGCGGACGGGGCTCCGGAGCCGGTGGCCGCCGCCCCTGCCGTGCTCCCGGGAGCCGCCGAGGCCCCCGCCCACGCCCCCTCCGGGCCCGTGCCCATCGCCATCGTCGGCGTTGCCGCCCGCTTCGCCGAATCGGACACCCTCGACCAGTTCTGGGACCACCTTCAGGCGGGCCGGGACCTGATCACCGAGATCCCGGCGGACCGATGGGACTGGCGGGACTACGACCAGGCCACCCCCGCCGACCGGGCGGCCCGCTACAGCCGCTGGGGCAGCTTCCTGCGCGGCGTCGACATGTTCGACCCGCTCTTCTTCGGCGTCTCGCCCCGCGAGGCGGAGATCGTCGACCCCCAGGAACGGCTGTTCCTCCAGACCGCCTGGCACGCCATGGAGAACGCCGGACGCACCCGCGCGGACCTGCGCTCCCACCGCGTCGGCGTGTACGTCGGCGCGATGTACGGGCTCTACCAGCTTCACGAGGCCGAGGACGGCCGGATCGGCGCCTCCTCGCACGCCTCCATCGCCAACCGCGTCTCCTACACCCTCGGCCTCACCGGCCCCAGCCTGGGCGTGGACACGATGTGCTCCTCCTCGCTGACGGCCATTCACCTGGCCGTGCGCGACCTGCGCGCCGGGGACACCGACCTGGCCGTCGCGGGCGGGGTCAACCTGCACGTCCACCCGTACAAGTACCGCTTCCTCGGCCAGGGCAGCTTCACCTCCAGCGACGGCCGCTGCCGCAGCTTCGGCGCGGACGGCGACGGCTACGTCCCCGGCGAGGGCGTCGGCGCGGTGCTGCTCCGGCCGCTCGCGGACGCCGTCCGGGACGGCGACCACATCCACGGCGTCATCCTCGGGACCAGCGTCAACCACGGCGGCCGCACCAACGGCTTCACCGTGCCCAACCCCGTCGCCCAGGGCGACCTCGTCGCACAGGCGCTCGGCGAGGCGGGCGTGGACCCGGCCACCCTCGGCTACCTGGAGGCGCACGGAACCGGCACCGCCCTCGGCGACCCCGTCGAGATCCGCGGACTCGCCCGCGCCTTGGCCGAGGCCGGACTGCCCCCGCGCAGCCTGCCGATCGGCTCGGTCAAGTCCAACGTCGGCCACCTCGAATCGGCCTCCGGCATGGCCGGGCTGTGCAAGGTGCTGCTCCAGATGCGGCACGGCCGGCTCGTGCCCTCGCTGCACGCGGACCCGCTCAACCCGAACATCGACTTCGACTCGACCCCGCTGCACGTGCAGCGCGACCTCGCCCCGTGGCCCCGGCCCGACGGCGCCCCCCGGCGCGCAGGCCTCAGCTCCTTCGGCGCGGGCGGGGCCAACGCCCACCTCGTCGTGGAGGAGTACGTCGCCCCGCCGGCCGCCGGACAGGAGCCCGGCCCGTACCTGTTCCCGCTCTCCACCCGGGTGCCCGAACGGCTCCCGGTGCTCGCCGCCGAACTGGCAGACGCCCTGGAACGCGGCCTGGCGGACGGATCGTCACCCCACCTCGCCGACGTGGCGTTCACCCTCCAGCAGGGGCGCGAGGAGTGGGCGGACCGCATGGTCGTCCTGGCCTCCACCGTCACCGAGCTGGTGGCCCGGCTGCGCGGGGACGACCCGACGGGAGTCTGGACCGGCAGCGCCCGCGGCCGCGCCGCCTCCCGCGCCGCCGCACCCACGAGCAGCGACCCGGCGTCGATCGGCGCCGCCTGGGTCGCCGGAGCCCCGGTCACGTGGCCCGCGGGGAACGGCAGCCGCGTGCCGCTGCCGGGCTACCCCTTCGAGGAACTCCGCTGCTGGCTCACCGACACCATCTGGTCGCCGCCCGTACCGGCCGCACGAGCGGCCGAGCGCACCGCAGCGGGTCCGGTGCACCCGCTGCTCGACGCGATCGACCCGGCCGAGAGCCTGGACGGCCTGACCTACCGGACCGTCTTCGACCCCGAGCACCCCTACATCGGCGGCCACCGGCTCGGCGAGACGCGTCTGCTGCCCGCCGCCGCCGTCCTGGAGATGGCCCGTGCCGCCGCCGGGGCAGCCGGGGCGGGGGAGCGGCTGCGGCTGTCGAACGTCCGCTGGCTGCGGCCCTTCGTCGTGGCCGGCGCCGAGCGCACGGCCAGGACACGGCTGCGCAGCGGCGACAACGGCATGCGCTTCGACCTGCGCGACGACAGCGGCGAACTCCTCGCCGAGGGCCGGGTGGAGCCCCTGTCCGCGCCCGCCGGGGAGACCCTGGACATCGACGCCGTACGGGCCCGCCTCGGCAGCCGCCACGAAGGCGCCGGCCTCTACGCCGACCTCACGGCGGCGGGATTGTTCTACGGCCCCGCCCTGCGGGCCGTCGAATCGATCACCGCGGGCGACGGAGAGGCGCTCGTACGCCTGCGGATCCCCGCCGAAGCCGCCCGCTTCGCCGGCTCCGCCCTCCACCCCTCAGTGGTCGACGGCGCCCTGCACGCCTTCGCCGTCCTCCGAGACCGGGACAACGGCCCCGCGATGGTGCCGTACGCCCTCACCGCGGCCGAAGTCCACGCCCCGGTGACGGACCTCGGGTACGCCCACGTCCGCACCGTCGGCACCGACCGCTACGACCTCACCCTGACCGACTCCGAGGGGAACATCCGCGTGCGACTGCGCGACCTGTCGCTGAGGCCCGCGCCCGGCGTCGCCCAGGCCCGGCCGGCCGGATCCCCCGCCGCAGCGGCCGTCTCTGCCGCGGCGGCGGCCGCCGCGGACGACCTGATGTTCGTACCGCGCTGGACCGAGCTGTCCGGCCCGGCCCCGGAACCGCTCCCCGACGGGGCCACCACCTGGCTCGTGAGCGCACCGGACTCGGCACCGCTGGCGGCCGCCCTGCGCGCCCGCCTCGGCGGCGCCGTCGTCGAACTGGACCACGACCGCGTCGCCACCGCGACCGGCCGGCCCGACCACGTGATCCTCCTCGCCCCCCGCGCCGGGGGCGCGACCGACGACACCGCCGCGCTCGAAGCGGCCCAGGAACGCGGTGTCCTCGCCCTGTTCCGGCTCGCCAAGGTCCTCCAGCGGACCCGCTCGGCCGTCCGCCTCACCGTGGTCACCGAGGACGCCCTCACCACGGCGGACGAACCCGTCGCCAACCCGTACGCGGCCGGCCTGCACGGCCTGGCCCTGTCGCTGGCCCAGGAACACCCCCGCTGGCAGGTCGCCGTCGTCGACCGCTCCTCCGCCGACGCGCCCGCCGCGGACGTCCTCGACGCCCCCGCCGGCGGCCCCTACGCACTGCGCCGGGGCGTGCTCCACCACCGCCGACTCGCCCCGGTCGCCATCACGCCGCCGCAGGAGCGGATCCGCCGGGACGGCACCTACCTGATCCTCGGCGGGGCCGGGGGCATCGGCCTGGAACTCACCGAATGGCTGGTGCGCGGCTACCGGGCGAAGGTCGTCCTCCTCGGCCGCAGCGAACTGGACGCCGACCGCCGCGCACGGCTGCGCGCCATCGACCCGGACGGCACCCTCGTCTCCTACCGCAGGGCCGACGCGACCGACCCCGCCGCGCTGCGGGAGGCCGTCGAGTGGACCAGGAGCACCCACGGCGCCCTGCACGGCGTCTTCCACGCCACGATCGTCCTGCGCGACCAGACCGTCGCCACCATGACGGAGGAGACCTTCCGCTCCGTCCTCGACGCCAAGGCGCACACCTCGGTCGCCCTGCACGCCGCCCTGAGAGGCGTGGGCGGCCTGGACTTCGTCCTCTTCTTCTCCTCGGCGGTCGCCCTGTCCGGCAGCGCAGGCCAGGGCAACTACGCGGCCGGATCCACCTTCGAGGACGCCTTCGCCCACCACCTCGACTGGATGCTCGGGGCCCGGGTGGCCGTCATCAACTGGGGCTACTGGGGAACCGTCGGCATCGTCGCCGACGAGCGCTACCGCGAGCGGCTCGCCGCCACCGGCATCCACTCGATCACCCCGGAGGAGGGGATGGCCGCCGTGCACGCGGTGCTCGGACGCGAGGACCGGCAGGTCGTCGTGGTCAAGGCCGACGCGGCCGCACTCGCCGCGGTCGGCGCCCAGCCGCGTCGGGCCGCCGGGCAACCGGCCGGCCCGGAGACGACGCCGTCCGACCCGGGGACGCCCTCCGACGACGTGTCCCTGGTGCCGTCGCTGGCCCAGCTCCCCCCGGTCGCCCGGCTGCTCACCGAGGCCGACGACGCCCGCCTGACCGAGGTCATGTGCGACTGGCTGTGGACGCTCTTCCAGCGTGAAGGGGTGTACCTCGGCGACGCCGAGAGCTGGCAGCCCGACGCGCTCGCCGAGCGGCTCGGCGTCGTCCCCGCGCAGCGTAGGCTCTTCGCCGAGCTCCTGCGCCAGCTGACCGAGGGCGGCTTCCTCGACGACCGGGGCGGAGCACTCGTCCCCGCCGGACGCCGGGCCGCCGAGGACCCCGAGGCAGACCTGGTCGAGCTGTGCGAGCGCAAGCCCGCGCTCAACCGCTTCGACCGGCTGCTGCGCCCCTGCATGCAGAACCTCTTCGGCGTGCTGCGCGGCACCGTCCGCGCCACCGACGTGATGTTCCCCGGCGGCTCCAGCGCCCTCGTCGAGGGCGCCTACCGGGGCAGCCCGGTCGTCGACCGCGCCAACGAACTCGTCGTGGGAGCCGTCCGGGACCTGCTGTCACGCCACGAGGGCCCGCTCACCGTCATCGAAATCGGCGCGGGCACCGGCGGCACCACCGCGAGCGTCCTCCCCGCCCTCGCAGCCTCGGGCACGGAGGTGACGTACGTCTACACGGACATCTCCCGCGCCTTCCTGCGGCACGGGGAGCAGCGGTTCGCCGAGGCGCACCCGTACGTCAGCTTCCAGCGGCTCGACATCTCCGCGGACCCCGAGACCCAGGGCTTCACCCCGGGCAGCGCGGACCTGGTCGTGGCGGCCAACGTCCTGCACGCGACCGCCGACCTGCTCGCCACCCTGCGCGCGGTGACCCGGCTGCTCAAGCCCGGCGGACGGCTGGTCCTCAACGAGGCCAGCAGCAACGTTCTCACCGCCACCCTCACCTTCGGCCTGCTCGACGGCTGGTGGCTCCACGAGGACGCCGAACTACGCCTGCCCGGCTCCCCGTTGCTCTCCGCGCCCGGATGGCGCAAGGCCCTCGCCCTCGCCGGCTTCACCCGCAGCCGGGCCGTGCCGGCGGACGAGGGGCTGAGCCAGCACGTGGTGGTCGCGGAGACGGCACCGGGCGGCACGCCGCCCACCGCCGCCGCGGCGCCCGCCGCGCCGCCGCGCGCCGCGGAGCCCCCGCTCCCGTCGTCCGGGCCGTCCGGCACGGACGGCGACGCGCTGCTGGAGGCCGCGCGGGAGTACGTCAAGGACGCCTTCGCGCAGATCCTCCAGGTGCCGCGCGAACGGCTCTGGCTGGACGAAACGTACGAGAACTTCGGCGTCGACTCGCTGACGGTGCCCCTCATCGTGGACGTCCTCGCCGAGGGCATGGGCGAGCTGCCGGTGTCCCTTCTGTTCGAATACCCGACCGTCCGCGAGGTCGCCGACTACCTGGTCGAGCGGCACGCCGACCGAGTGCGCGCACTCCTTCCCGAGCCCGCTCCGGCGCCGGTCGCCGTTCCCACCCCCGCGCCGGGCGCCGTCCCGGCAGTCCAGGCGCCCGGCGGCGACGTACGTCCGGCCGCGCGCCCGGCGCAGTCCGTGCCGGCCGCCGACCACCGCGTCGCGATCGTCGGCGTCGCCGGCCGCTACCCCCAGGCCGAGAACCTCGACGCCTTCTGGGAGAACCTGCGGTCCGGCCGCGACTGTGTGGGGCAGGTGCCCGCCGACCGGTGGGACCACCGGGCTCCCGCCGGCGCGGACGGCCGGCCGGTGAGCCGCTGGGGCGGATTCCTGGACGGGATCGACGAGTTCGACCCCCGCTTCTTCCAGATGTCCCTGCGCGAAGCCGAACTGACCGACCCTCAGGAACGGCTTTTCCTCCAGACGTCCTGGCACGCGCTGGAGGACGCCGGCTACACCCGGGCCCGCCTGCGGGGCAGCCGCGTCGGCGTGTACGTGGGCGTCATGTACGGGCACTACCAGCTGTTCGAGGACGAGCGGGGCCTCGCCGGCGGCATGGGCTACGCGTCCATCGCCAACCGGGTCTCGTACTTCTTCGACTTCCACGGGCCGAGCCTGGCCGTCGACACCATGTGCTCCTCCTCCCTCACCGCCATCCACCTCGCCTGCGAGGCCCTGGCGACCGGTCAGGCGGAGTACGCGCTCGCCGGCGGCGTCAACCTCGCCCCGCACCCGCGCAAGTACCGCCAGCTGGCAGCCGGCGGGTTCACCGGCGAGAGCGGCCGGTGCCGCAGCTTCGCGGCGGACGGCGACGGCATGGTACCCGGCGAGGGCGTCGGCGCCGTCCTGCTCAAGCCGCTGGCGGCGGCCGAGCGCGACGGGGACCGCATCCTCGGCGTGATCCTCGGCAGCTCCGTCAACCACGGCGGGAAGACGGGCGGATTCGCCGTGCCCAGCCCCGGCGCCCAGGGCGAGGTCATCGCCCGGGCCCTGCGCTCGGCCGGTGTGCCGGCCGACGGGATCTCGTACGTCGAGGCGCACGGCACCGGGACCCCGCTCGGCGATCCGGCCGAAGTCGCCGGACTCGTACGGGCCTTCGGCGACCTGCCGGCCGGCTCGGTCGCCCTCGGCTCGGTCAAGTCCTCCGTGGGCCACCTGGAGTCGGCCGCGGGTATCGCGGCCCTCACCAAGGTCCTGCTCCAGATGAAGGCCCGCGAACTGGCGCCCTCCCTGCACGCGGACACCCTCAACCCCGCCGTCGACTGGAACACCGTGCCCTTCCGGGTGCAGCGCGAACTCGCCCCCTGGACGGGCGCCGGGCCCCTGCGCGCAGGCGTCAGCGCCTTCGGCGCGGGCGGCTCCAACGCCCACCTCGTGGTCGAGGAGTACCGGACCACGGACCGGCGGTCCGGCGGCCCGGAGGGACCGGAGGTCTTCCCGTTCTCCGCGCGGGACGCGGAGGGACTGCGCCGCGTCGTCTCGGGCATGCGGACCTGGCTCGGTTCGACGGGTACCGGCGCCGATCCCCGGGACATCGCGGCCGCGGCCGGCGTCCCCGTCACGGCGGTGGACGAACCCCTCGACGAACTGGGCCTGGACCCGACCACGATGGTGCGGCTGATCGGCCTCGGCGACGTTGTCGGGGCGGGTTCCGTGCACGGCGGCACGACCCTGCGCGAACTCGCGGGCCGCGCCGGAGGCGGCGCCGGTGTGGACCTCGTCCGGCTCGCCCGCACCCTCCAGACCGGCCGCGAGGCCATGGCCCACCGGTTCGCCGTCGTCGCACGCTCGGCGGGCGAACTCGCCGAGGCGCTCGACGCGTTCCTCGACGGGCGGCCCGGCGGCCACACCGGCGTCGTGACGGCCGAGCCGGGGGCCGCCTCCCGCCCCTCCGCGGCGGATCCGCACGACACGGCCCGCCGCTGGGCCGGGGGAGAGGTCTTCGACTGGGAGGCCGGCCGGCCCGGCCCGGTACCGGCCCTGTCCCTGCCCGGATACCCCTTCGCCCGGACCCGCTGCTGGATCGACGCCGTCACCCCGGCCGCCCTCGCCGCCCCGGTGGCCTCCGCGGCCCCGGTGGCCCCGACGGCATCCGGGACCGCGCACGCCCCCGCCCGGGGCACTCGGCTCCGGGACGCCGTACTGACCCTGCTGGGCACGGTCAGCGGATACGCCCCCGCCGACCTCGACCCGGCGGGCTCCTTCCACGAGCACGGCCTGGACTCCCTCGGCCTGATCCGGCTCGCCGACGAGGTCTCCAACGCCTTCGGCGTACCCGTCGGCCCCGACCAGCTGCTCGCCACCCCCACCCCCTCCGCACTCGCGGAGTGGCTGGAGAACGAGCACCCGGACGCCGCCCCGCCCGGGCCGGCCGAGCCCGCACGGGACCTGCCGGCCGAGGACGACCCCGTCGTGATCGTCGGCATGGCGGGAACCCTGCCCGGCGCACGGAACCTCGACGAGTTCTGGGCGGCCCTCCAGAAGGGCGGCGACCTCTTCTCCGACGTGCCCGCCGACCGCTGGGACAGCCGCGCCCACTACGGAGACCCGGCCCTGCACCCCGACCGGACCCGGATCACCCGGGGCGGCTTCATGCCGGACATCGACCGCTTCGACCCGCTGTTCTTCGGCATCTCGCCCCGCGAGGCCCGCTGGATGGACCCCCGCCAGCGGCTGCTGCTGCGCACGGTGTGGTCGGCGCTGGAGGACGCGGGCATCGACCCGACCCGCCTCGCCGGCACCGACACCGGCCTGTTCGTCGGCGTCGGCTCGTCCGAGTACGCCGAGCTCGTGCAGCGCTCGGACACGGCCACCGACGCCTACTCCTCGACCGGCCTGACCCCCTCCATGCTGGCCAACCGCATCTCGTACCACCTCGACCTGCGCGGCCCCAGCGAACCCGTGGACACCGCCTGCTCCAGCTCGCTCGTGGCCCTGCACCGCGCGGCGGAGGCCCTGCGGCTCGGACACTGCGACACCGTCATCGCCGGCGGCGTCAGCCTCATGCTGTCCCCGGTCACCTTCGCCTCCCTCGAACGGGCCGGCATGCTCAGCCCCGACGGCGTGGGCCGGGCCTTCGACAAGGACGCCGCAGGGTACGTGCGCGGCGAGGGCGTCGGAGCCGTCGTGCTCAAGCGGCTCAGCCGTGCCCGCGCCGACGGCAACCCGGTGCTCGCCGTCCTGCGCGGCACCGCCGTCAACCACGGCGGCCGCTCCAACTCGCTGACCGCGCCCAACCCGCGCGGCCAGGCCGAGGTGATCGTGAAGGCCCACCGCGAGGCGGGCGTGGACCCGGCGACCATCGGGTACGTCGAGACCCACGGCACCGGCACGGTCATCGGCGACCCCGCCGAGACCAACGGCCTGCGCCAGGCCTTCGCCGAGCTCTACCGCGACTGGGGCCACCCCGCTCCGGCGGCCCCGCACTGCGCCCTGGGAGCCCTGAAGAACACCATCGGCCACCTGGAACCGGCGGCCGGCATCGCCGCCGTGCTGCGCGTCCTGCTGTCGATGCGCCACGGACGGATCACCGGGGACCCGCACGGCCCGGAACTCAACCCCCACCTGGCGCTGGAGGGCACGGCCTGCGAGATCGCGGTGGAGGCACGTGACTGGACGCCCGTGGCCCCCGGTGTCCCGCGCCGCGCCGGGGTCAGCTCCTTCGGCTACGGCGGGGTCAACGCCCATGTCGTACTGGAGGAGTACCCGGCCGACGAACCGGCGCCGTCCGGCCGCCCGGCCGTGTTTGTCCTCTCCGCCCGCGACCCGGAGCGGCTGCGGGCCACCGCCCGCTCCCTCGTCGACACCCGGGACGGCTGGGAGCACGACCTCGCCGGAACCGCCCGTACCCTCCAGTCCGGCCGCACCGAACACGCCGAACGCCTGGCTTTCGTCGCGGACTCGGGCGCGCACGCGGTGGACACCCTGCGCCGCTACCTCGCCGGGGACTTCGCCGGCATCCACCAGGGGCGCGTGGAACGGCACGCCGACCGCGCGCCGTTCGACGGGCGGGGCGACGAGGAGACCGCCGCCGCATGGGTGCGCGGCGCGACGGTCGACTGGTCCGCCCGGTGGGAGCGGACGCCGAAGCTGCGTTCGCTGCCGCCGTACCCCTTCGCCGCCGACCGGTACTGGTTCACCGACGGGGCTCCCGCGGCGGCCACCGCGCCGGCCACCGACCCGGCGACGGCCACCGCGACCGTCCCGGCGACCGAGGCGAAGGCCGCCGCCGGGTCCGTCGCACGGACCGGCGCCGGCACCGCTTCCGGGTCCGCTCCCGAGTCCGGCTCCGGGGAGGCCGACGGCCCGGCACCCGTCAGCCTGTTCACGGCCGAATGGGTGGCCGAGCCCGCGCCGCCCGCCGCCCCGCACCCGGGCCGGGTGCTGGTCTTCGGCGACCTGCCGGTCCCCGGTGCCGTCACCGTGCGGGCCGGAGCCGCGTACGCCGACGAGGGCTCCACCGTCACGATCCGCCCCGGCGAGGCCGAGGACTACACCCGGCTGCTCGCCGCCGGTGCGGACCGGATCGTGCACCAGTGGCCGCTGCTCCACCCCGAGCGCCCGGACCTGGGCATCGAGTCGGCCTTCCTGCTCGTACGCGCCATGACGTCCTCCCGGGCCGCCGCACGGATCCAGGTCCTGGTGCCGGAGGGCGCCATGGCCGAGGCCTGGGGAGGGTTCGACACCTCGCTGCGCGCCGCCCTGCCCGGCACCGCCTTCGGCGTCGTCCGCGTCGCCGGACGGGTCGAACAGGCCGCCCTGCTCGCCGAGGTGGCCGCCGAGCGGCTCTCCGCGGCAGCCGTCCGCCTCTCCGCGGCCGGCCGCACCGTGCGCGTGCTCACGGAGACCGACCCGAGCCCCGTCACGGAGTCCCCGCTGCGCCCGGGAGCCGTCCACCTGGTGACCGGCGGCGCCGGCGGTCTCGGACTGCTCCTCGCCCGCACCCTGCTGTCGCGCGGCGCCCGGGTGGCCCTCACCGGCCGGTCCTCCGCCGAGGACCGGGCCCGGGAACTCGCCGGCCTGCGCGCCCTCGGCGACGTCGCCTACTTCCAGGCGTCCGTGGAGGACCAGGCCGCCATGGCCCGCGTCGTGGCGGACGTCAAGCAGAAGTGGGGCGCCCTGCACGGGGTCTTCCACCTGGCGGCGACCGCCTCGCGCACACCGCTGCCCGGCAAGGACCTCGCGGAGTTCCGCTCCCACCTGCGGGCCCGCATCGAGGGCACCCGTGTCCTCGACGACGTGACCCGTGACGAACCGCTGGACCTGTTCGTCCTGTACTCCTCGCTGGCCGGGCAGCTCGGCGACTACGGCCTGGTCGACTACGCCGTCGGCGCCCGCTACCTCGACGGTTTCGCCGAGGAGCGCGCGGCCCTGCGTACGGCCGGCCGCCGCAGCGGGCACACGGTCTCAATCGACTGGCCCATGTGGCGTGCCGGAGGCATGCACGTGGAGGCCGAGGACGAGCGCCGCTACCTCGCCGACACGGGCTTCCGCTACCTGGAGGCCGAGGAGGGCGAACGGCTGCTCGACCTCGCCCTGCGGCTGGGACGCCCCCAGGTCGCCGTACTGCCCGGGGCGCCCGAGCGGATGCGCGAGCAGGTCGAGGCGCTGCGGATCCGGGAGCACGGGCACCGCGCCCGCCCGGCCGCCCCGGCGCCCTCCGACACCCCCGCCGCCCCCGCCGCTCCCGTGCACGCGGGCGATCTGACCGAGCGGCTGCGGGAGCTCGTCGCCGAACTGCTGGGCCTGGCGCCCAAGGCGCTCGACCCGGAGGCCGGCTTCGGGGAGTACGGACTGGACTCCTTCGGGCTGCAGTCCCTCTCCGTGGCACTGGAGGAGCGCTACGGCGTCTCGGTGCCGACGACGACCCTGTTCGGCGAGAACACGGTCGAGAGGCTCGCCCGGCACCTGCTCGCGGAGCACCCCTCCCTGGCAGAACGGAACCGGACGCCGGCCACCGCCACAGCCCTCTCCACCGCCACCACCCCCTCCGCCGCCCCCTCCCCTGCCACCGCTCCTTCCGCCGTTTCGTCCACCGTGCCCACCCGGGAGGACGCCGTCGCCATCGTCGGCATGTCCGGACGTTTCCCGGGCTCGGCGGACCTGACGGAGTTCTGGCGGCACCTCAGGGACGGTGAGGACCTGATCACCGAGACCCCCGCCGACCGCTGGGACTGGCAGGAGGTGTCCCGGCGCTTCGGCGGCACCGCCCGCTGGGGCGGATTCCTGAGCGACGTCGACCGGTTCGATGCTCGGTTCTTCAAGATCTCGCCCGCCGAGGCGGAGGTCATGGACCCGCAGCACCGGCTGTTCCTCGAACACACCTGGGCCGCCCTGGAAGACGCGGGCTGCCGGGCCGACCGGCTCGCCGGCCGCCGCGTCTCCGTCTTCGCCGGCGTCCAGTTCAACGACTACGAGTCGATGGTCCTGCGCGGCGAGCAGGTCAACCCCCACGCGGGCACCGGCCTCGCACGGACCATCCTGGCCAACCGCATCTCGTACCTGCTGGACCTCAAGGGCCAGAGCGAGAGCATCGACACCGCCTGCTCCAGCTCCCTCGTGGCGCTGCACCGCGCCGTCCGGGCCCTGCGCGCGGGGGAGAGCGAGCTCGCCGTCGCCGGCGGCGTGAGCCTGGTGCTCTCGCCGCAGACCGTGGTGGCCGGGAACCAGCTCGGGGTACTCTCCCCGGACGGCCGCTGCAAGGCCCTGGACGCGACGGCCGACGGTTACGTCAAGGGCGAGGGCGTGGGCGTACTCGTCCTCAAGCCGCTCTCCCGCGCCCTCGCCGACGGCGACCGGGTGCACGCGGTGATCCGCGGCAGCGCGGTCGGCCACGGCGGGCACGCCTCCTCGCTGACCGCCCCCAACCCGCTGGCCCAGGCCGCCCTGCTCGTCGAGGCCTACCGGGACGCCGGGGTACCGGTCGGGACGGTGTCCTACACCGAACTCCACGGCACCGGCACCTCCCTCGGCGACCCGGTGGAGATCGACGGCCTCGTCCGGGCCCATCGCACCCTGGCCGACGGACCCGCCACGCCCTGCGGCATCGGCACCGTGAAGAGCAACATCGGACACCTGGAGCCCGCCGCAGGCGTCGCCGGGGTCATCAAGGTGGTGCTGGCGATGCGGCACCGGACCCTGCCGAAGACCTTGCACCTCCAGACGCTCAACCCGCTGATCGACCTCACCGGTACGCCGTTCCGGCCCGTACGGGAGACGACCCCGTGGGCGCCCGCGGACGCCGACGGCGCGCCCCTGCCGCTGCGCGCGGGCGTCAGCTCCTTCGGCTTCGGCGGCGTCAACGCGCACGTCGTCCTGGAAGAGGCGCCCACCACCACGCCCCCGGCCCCGCTGCGGTACGACGCCGACGAGGTGTTCCTGCTGTCGGGCAGGGACGAGGCCGCCCTGCGCCGGTACGCCGCCGCGATGGTGGAGTTCCTCGATGCGGACGCGGACGCGGACGCGGACAACAGCAGCGGCAGGGGCAGCGGCACGGACCCGTACGCGCCGTCGCTCGCCTCACTCGCGTACACCTCCCAGGTCGCCCGCGTCCCCATGGCCGCCCGCCTCGCAGTGGTCGCCCGCTCCACCCGCGACCTGCGCGACCAGCTGGCCGGCCACCTCGCGGCCGAACACGCCCACGCCGGTATGGACGGCGACCACGCCTGGCTGTCCGAACCGGAAGGCGCCGAGTACCTCGCGCGTCTGGTCCGGGAGGGACGGCTCGACCGGCTCGCGCGGCTCTGGCAGGACGGCGCCGACATCGACTGGGCCGCCCTGCGCACCGACCGGCCGCAGCCGGCGTCCATGCCCACCTACCCGTTCGCCCGCGAGCGGCACTGGCTCACGACGCCGGCCGCCACCGGGGGCGCGTCCGCCCCGGTGGACTCCTCCCTGCTCCTGGTCAAGCGGTGGGAGGCCGCTCCGCTGCCGCCCGCCGAACTGCCCGCCGGGATCCTGGTGCTGGCCCGCGCCGAGAACGAGTCCCTCGCCACGAGGGCCTTCGGGCCCACCGCCACAGTGGTCCGCGTGGACGGCGGCGAGAAGGACGCCGCCCGGCGGATCGCCGAAGCGGCCCGCCTCGCGCCGGCCGTGATCGACCTGGCCGACGTGTCGGACGCACCACTCACCACTCCGGACCCCGACTGGCCGCGGATCGCGCTCCTGCGTGAGCTGGTCACCGAGAACCGCACCCGCGGCTTCACCTACCTCCACCTGACCCGGGGGCTCACCACCTTCCGGACCGAGCGGCCCACGCTGCGCGGCGCGGCCTACGCGGGCCTCGTCCGGATGCTCACGGCCGAGTACCGCGGGCTGGCCGCCCGCACCCTCGACCTCGACACCCTGGAGCCGGCCGCGCTGCGCGAGGCGGCCGCCGCCGAACTCGCGGCGACCGACCCGGTCACCGAGGCCTGCGTACGGGCGGGCGTACGGCACCGTCCGGTGCTGCGCCCCGCCGACGCGGCGCCCGCCTGCGCCGACTGGTCCGCGGACCTCGCCGGCCGGACCGTCGTGATCACCGGAGGAACGGGCGCGCTGGGCCGGCTGCTCGCGGCCCGGCTCGTCGAGCGGGGCGCCGACCGGCTCGTGCTCCTCGGCCGCACCCCGCTGCCCTCCCGGACCGAGTGGGCCGCCCTCCTCGCGGACCCCGGCACCGACCCGGCCCTCGCGGCCAGGCTGCGCGACCTCGCGGCCCTGGAACGCCCCGGGGTCCGGGTGGTGTTCGAGACCGGCCCGCTGGACGGGATCGCCGAAGTACTCGACCGCGCCCGGCGCGAGATGGGCCCGATCGTCGGCATCGTGCACTGCGCCGGACTCGGCGTCATGCGCGACCCGGCCTTCATCGGCAAGCGGACCGAGGACGTGCAACGGGTCCTGGAACCGAAGACCGCGGGGCTCCAGGCCGTCCTGGACGGCTGCGCCGGCGACCCGCTGCGCTTCGTCGTGCTGTACTCGTCCGTCGCGGGCGGCGTGCCCGCGCTGGCCGTGGGCCTCAGCGACTACGCGCTGGCCAACTCCGTGCTGGACCGCGTCGCCGAGTACCGCACCGCCACCGGCGGCGCCACCGGCGGCGCCTCCGGCCCCGTCATCCGGTCGCTGCAGTGGCCGAGCTGGCGTGCGGCCGGCATGCCCGAGGTCGACACCCCGGCCTACCGGGACCTCGGCCTGCGGACCCTGGCCCCCGAGGCGGGACTGGACCTGCTGGACCGCGCCATGAGCGGCCCCGACCCGGTCGTGCTGCCCTGCGTCGTGGACGCCGGACGCTTCGACGCCGCCCGGCTGCTGGCCGTGCCCGCGCCGGGCCGGCCGGACGGGACGGCGCCCGCGCCGGCTCCGTCGGCCGCCCCGCGCGGGGTACCGGCCGCGCACGGCCTCGTCCGCCGGGTGACCGGGGTCATCGCCTCGACGCTCCGGCTGGACCCCGCGGCGATCGGAGGGGACGAGGACTTCGCCGACCTGGGCGTGGACTCGATCATGATCGCCCAGATCCTCGCCGCGCTGGAGCGGGAGCTCGGCGTCGTCGCGGAGCCCTCGACCATCCTGGAGAACCCGACCGTGGTCCTCCTCGCCGAGGCCCTGCGCGACCAGGTGCCGGACCCCGCGACCCCTTCGGAGGACGCCGGCCCGGCCGTCGCGTCCGCCGTCCCGGCGGCCCCTGCCGAGGTCACCGCTCCGGCTCCGGCCCCGGTGCCCGCCCCGGCCGAGGCCGTCGCGTACGGCGCTCCCACCGCCGGAGCGGCCGCGCGGCGCGAGGACATCGCCGTCATCGGCATCGCCGCCCACTTTCCCGGCGCCCCCGACCACGGGACGTTCTGGCGGAACCTGATGTCCGCGACGGACTCCGTCACGGAGGTGCCGCCCTCCCGCTGGGACAAGGACCGCTTCTGGCGGCCCGACCCCCAGCCCGGCACCACCGTCAGCAAGTGGGGCGGCTTCCTCGACGCCATCGAGGACTTCGACCCGGAGCACTTCCGGATCGACCCGGCCGGCGCCGCACACGTCGACCCCCTGGTCCGGCAGGTCCTGGAGACCGGCGTGGAATGCCTGGCCGACGCCGGACTCACCCCCGCGGAGGTCGCGGGCCGGCGCGTGGGCGTCTTCGCGGGCGCCCGTGCGGCGAACTTCGGCGCGCACGTCGCAGCCGCCGGTCCGCACTCGATCAGCGGAATGGCGCAGAACTTCATCGCCGCTCAGCTGTCCCACCACCTCGACCTGCGAGGACCGTCCGTCGTCGTCGACACCGCCTGCTCCAGCGCCCTCGTCGCCGTGCACATGGCCGCCGCCGGCCTGCGGACCGGGGAGTGCGACCTGGCCTTCGCGACCGGGGTCGACATCCTCCTCGACGAGGTGCCCTTCGTCGGGATGAGCGGGGCGGGCGCACTGTCGCCCACGGGACGCTGCCACACGTTCGACGAGCGGGCCGACGGCATCGTCCTCGGCGAGGGCGCCGGCACGCTGCTGCTCAAGCGGCTGTCCGACGCCGTGCGCGACGGCGACCGGATCTACGCGGTGATCGAGGGCAGCGCCGTCAACAACGACGGCCGCACCATGGGCATCACGACGCCGAACCCGCGCGCACAGCGGGAGGTGATCGAGGCGGCCCTGGCCGACGCCGGTGTCTCCCCGACTCAGCTGGGCTACGTGGAGGCCCACGGCACCGGCACCATGATCGGCGACCCGATGGAACTGAAGGCGCTCACCGAGGCCTTCCGCGCCCGCACCGACGAGGTCGGCTTCTGCGGCGTCGGCAGCGTGAAGACCAACATCGGGCACACCCTCAGCGCGGCCGGCATGGCCGGACTGATCAAGGTCCTGCTGTCGGTCCACCACGCGCAGCTGCCGCCGACGCTGCACTGCGCGACCCTCAACCGCCGCTTCCGCTTCGAGGAGTCCCCGCTGTTCCCCGTACGGGAACCGCGCGGGTTCACGGGCCGCGACGGTACGCGCCGCGCCGCCGTCAGCTCCTTCGGGTTCGGCGGCACCAACGCCCACATGGTGGTGCGCCAGGCACCCGAAGCCCACGTTCCCGCGCGCGGACCTCTGGACCCGCCCCGCTACCGGCGGCGGCGCTTCTGGTTCGACCGGCCCGTGTCGGACCTCCCCGTACAACCGCCCGCGCACACCCCCGTACAACCGCCCGCGCGAACGCCCGCACCGGCCCCCGCGCCGTTCTTCGAGCTTGAGTTCTCCGCCGTGCCGGAAGGAAAGAAATGAACCCGTTGGACGGCCTGATCTGCTCCGTGGTGGTGCGCGGTACCGACCCGGTGCTGCGTGACCACCGCGTGCACGGCACGCGCATCCTGCCCGGAGTGTCGTTCCTCGACATGATCTACCGGATCCTGCGGGCCCGTGGTGTCGACACCTCCCGCGTGGAGCTGCGCCGCGTGCTGTTCCGCAACCCCGTGGCCGCCGGCCCGGACTTCGACACCGAGCTGCGGGTGGAGTTCACGGCGGACGCGGACGGCCACCGGGTCTCCGTCACCGGAACCCGCCGCCCCACGGGCGAGACCGAGCCGGTCCTCGACTGCCGGCTCCATCTGGACGTGCCCTTCCCGGCCGAGGCCGTCGACCTGTCCGCCCTGCGCGCGGGCATGCCCCGTACGGCCGACATGGCCGACCTGTACGGGCTCGTCCGCCGGACCGGCATCGAGCACGGGGAGTTCATGCGGGCCCGGGGCACCCTGCACGTCGGCGACCGCGAGCTGCTCGCGGACCTCTCGCTGGGCCCGGAGGCCGCCGCGTACGCCGACTACTTCCACCTGCACCCGGCCGCGCTGGACTCGTCGACGCTGCTGCCGACGCAGTTCGCCACGGCCGGCGCCGGCGCGGCGGCCCGGCCCTACATCCCGATGCTCATCGACTCCTTCCGGGCCCGGGGGCCGGTCGGCGACCGCACCCGGGTGCACGCCACCCCGCCCCGCGCGACCGGCCCGGCCGGCGATCTGACCACCTGCGACCTGCGCTTCCTCGACGCCGACGGCGGCGTCCTGCTGTGGCTGCGGGGCCTCACCTCGAAGCGCGTCCGGGAGGAGGACGCCATCACCCGCCTGGACGGCTCCCCGCGCGCGGCGCAGCCGGCCGGGACCGCGCCCGCCGGGGAGACCTCCGAGAGCCTGGTGCGCGGCCTGCTCGCCGAACGGCTCGGCCGGGCCGAGTTCGACGAGGAGGCGGGCTTCTACGAGCTGGGCCTCGACTCGACGGCGCTGCTGGGCATCGCCGCAGACCTGGAGGGGGCGTACGGCACCGACTTCTCGCCCACCCTGCTGTTCGAGCACAGCTCCTTCGAGGCCCTCGTCGAGTACCTGGGCGCGTACGAACTGCCCGAGGGCGGGGCCCGCCCGGCCGCCGTCGCACCGCAGGAGCAGGAGCAGGAGCAGGAGCAGGACGTGCGCGAGGACGTGCCCGCCGAGGTGGTCTGGTTCGAGCCCCGCTGGCGTGACGCGCCGCTGCCGCCGGCACCGACGCCGGCACCGACTCCCGCGTCCGTCCTGAGCGTCGACGGGAGGACCGCGCGCGACTGGGCTGCCCTGCTCACCGGGCACGACGCCTCCGACGTGCTCTGGACCCCCGCCGATCCGCAGGAGGTCGAGGGCGAGGCCGTCGCCCTGACCGGCTTCGCGGCCGCCCTGCTGCGCAGCCGGCGCAGCCCCGTACGGATCGTCTGCCACCTGCCCCTGAGCGCGGCCGCCTCGGCGGTCGCGGGTCTGCTGCGCACCCTCCACCGAGAGCAGCCCGGCGTACGCGCCGCGGTGGTGTGCTCCCCGGAGCGCGCCGATGCCCTGGCCGAGCTCGCCGCGGGCGTACCGGACGTGGAGGTGCGCTACGAAGCGGGCCGGCGCTCGGTGCGCGAGATCCTGCCCACCCCGGCCCCGGACCACCCGGCCCGGCTGCGGGAACGGGGCGTGTACCTGATCACGGGCGGGCTCGGCGGCGTGGGCCTGTCCCTGGCCCGGCACCTGGCGCGGACCGTGCGGGCCCGGCTCGTGCTGTGCGGACGCTCGGCCGCCGACTCCGCGGCCACCGCCGCGCTGAGCGCCGAACTGACCGCTCTCGGGGCCGAGGTGCAGGTGGTCGGCGCGGACGTCTCCCGCGCCGAGGACGTGCGCCGCGTGGTCGCTCTGGCGCTGTCCCGGTTCGGCGCGCTGGACGGGGTGGTGCACGCCGCCGGTGTGCTGCGCGACGGGCTGATCGCGGGCAAGAGCGCCGCGGACGTCCGTGCCGTGCTGGCGCCCAAGGTCACCGGCACCCGCCTGCTGTACGAGGCCACCCGGGACCTGGGGCTGGACTTCCTCGTGCTCTGCTCGTCCACGGCCGCCGCCTGGGGGAACCAGGGCCAGGCCGACTACGCGTGCGCCAACGCCTTCCTCGACGCTTTCGCCGAGGGCAAGCCGGGCGTCGTGTCGATCGGGTGGCCCGGCTGGTCGGACGGAGGCATGCGGCTCGACGACCGCGCCCTGCGCCGGATGGGCCTGAAGGCCATGGACACCCCGACCGCGGTGGACATCATGCTGCGGGCCGTCGGCAGCGGCCGCCCGCACCTGGTGGCCCTCGTGGGCTCGGCGGCCGAGATCACCGAACGGTTCACACCGGCCGCTGCGGCCCCGGCTCCCGCCGTTGCGGCTCCCGCCGTTGCGGCTCCCGCCGTTGCGGCTCCCGCCGCCCCGGCCCCCGCCGTTCCGGCCGCGGCCGTCGCCGCCGTCACCGCCCCCGCGACCCCCCTGCCGGGAGCCTCCGGCGGCACTGGTGGCGAGGACGACGCGATCGCCGTCGTGGGGATCAGCGGCCGCTACCCGGGCGCCCGTACGCTCGACGAGTTCTGGGAGAACCTCAGGGCCGGCCGTGACGGCATCACCGAGGTGCCCGCCGACCGCTGGGACCACCGGGCGATCCACAGCGACGCCAAGGGCGTGCCCGGACGCTCGTACGGCCGCTGGGGCGGATTCGTCGACGGCATCGACGAGTTCGACGCCGTCTTCTTCCACATCTCGCCCAACGAGGCCGCCGTCCTCGACCCGCAGGAACGGCTGTTCCTCCAGGAGGCCTGGCACGCCTTCGAGGAGGCGGGGCACGCCCCCTCCTCCTGGCGGGGCCGCGCCGTCGGCGTGTTCGCGGGCGTGATGTACAACCAGTACCAACTGCACGGCGTCCGGGAGGAACCGGGCCTCGTGCCCTCGTCGTTCAGCGCGTCGATCGCCAACCGCGTCTCCTACTTCCTCGACCTCAAGGGACCGAGCATCGCGCTCGACACCATGTGCTCCTCCTCGCTCACCGCGCTGCACCTGGCCGTCGAGGCGATCCGGCGGGGCGAGTGCGAGGCCGCGCTCGCGGGAGGCGTCAACCTGCACGTCCACCCCAACAAGTACCTGCTGCTCAGCCAGTCGTCCTTCCTCTCCACCGACGGCCGCTGCCGCGCCTTCGGCGAGGGCGGCGACGGCTACGTGCCCGGCGAGGGCGTCGGCGTGGTGCTGCTCAGGCCGCTGCGCGACGCGCTGCGCGACGGAGACCACGTACACGCCGTGATCCGCGGTACGGCCCTCAACCACGGCGGTCACACAGGCGGGTTCTCCGTGCCCGACCCGGCCTCCCAGGCCGCACTCGTCCGCGACTCGCTCACGGGGGCGGGGGTGGCCCCCGCCGACCTCGGCTACCTGGAGGCCCACGGCACCGGCACCAGCCTGGGCGACCCGATCGAGGTCACCGCCCTGGAGCGGGCCTTCGACGCCGTCGGCGCGGGCCGGGGGCCCTGGCCCATCGGCTCCGTCAAGTCGAACATCGGCCACCTGGAGTCGGCGGCGGGCATCGCCGCGCTCACCAAGGTCGTCCTCCAGATGCGCCACCGCGAACTGGTGCCCTCCCTGCACGCCGAGCCGCTCAACCCGGCCGTGGACTGGGCGGGTTCGCGGTTCCGCGTGCAGCGCACCCTGGAACCCTGGAACCCGCCCGCGGACGCTCCGCTCACTGCGGCGATCAGCTCCTTCGGCGCGGGCGGCGCCAACGCCCACGTCGTGCTGGCCGAACACCCGGTCGCGCCGGGACCGCAGACCTCGGAGGACAACCGTGCCCGGCTCTTCGTGCTCTCGGCGAAGGACGCCGCCCGGCTCGACGAGAGCGTGGCGCGGCTGCTCGCGTACCTCGACCGGGCCGGCCGGGGCGCGGGCCCCGAGGCCCTGGAGCGGATCCTGACCGAGGTCGTGGGCTTCCCCGCCGATCCCGGCGAACCCTTCGCGGAACTCGGCCTCGACTACCCGCGCCTGTCCCGCCTCGCCCGGCGCGTCGAGGAGGAGTTCGGCGTCCGGCTCCACGTCGACGGGGGCACGACCCCGGCCGAGCTGACGCGCCGCCTCGCCGGTACCGGCGGCGGCGTGGACCCGGCAGCGCTCGCCTTCACCCTCTGGTCCGGACGCGACCACCTCGACGAGCGGCTCGCCGTCGTCGCCACGACGACGGCCGAGTTCGCCGACGCGCTCCGCACCGGCACGGGCCAGTACCGGGGACGCAGGCGCCGCTCCGCCGCACCGGCCCACGGCGACGACCTGCTGGAGCTGGCCCGGGCCTGGGTCGAGGGCGCCGCGATCAGCCTGCCCGCGCCCGACCGGCCGCGGCGCCTCTCGCTGCCCGGCTACCCGTTCGCCCGCGAGCGCCACTGGGTCGACACCACCCGTACCCCGTCCGGGAGTTCCCCGGGCGCGGCCGAAGAGGTCGAACTGCCGGACGGACACGTGTTCAGCACGCGGATCTCCACGGCGGAGCAGCCCTGGCTGGCCGACCACACCGTCGACGGCGTCGTACTGGTCCCCGGGACCTACTTCGTCGACCTGGCCCTCCGGGCGGGAGCCCGGCTGCACTGCCCCCGGATCGCCGAACTCGTCACCCACACACCGCTGGCATCGGGCGAGGCCGACCTGCGCCTCGTGGCGGACCTCGCCGAGCCCGACGGGACGCGGGCCTTCCGGATCCACGCCCGCACCGGGGACGGTGGCTGGACGAGCCACGTCACCGGCGTCCTCGCCCCCGTTCCCGAGGAACCCCCGGCCGCTCCGGTCCTGCCCGGTGACGCCGAGGAACTCGACGTCACCCGCCTCTACGAGACGCTCACGGAGTACGGGCCCGCCTTCCGGGGCCTGCGCCGCGCCTGGCGCACCGCCGACGCCGTCTTCGCGGAGGTCGCCGTACCCGACGGCGCGACCGGCGGCGTCACCGGCGGCGATCCCGGGGCGCACGCGCTGCACCCGGTGCTCCTCGACGCGGCCCTGCACACGGTGGCCCTCACCTCGGCCCTCGACGGGGACAGCCCCTACCTGCCGTTCGCCTGGTCCGGCGTACGCGTCCACGCCCCGGGTGCGACCGCCGCCCGGGTACGGGTGGTCCACCACCGGGCCGACGCGGTCGACCTCCTCCTCACGGACCACGCGGGCGCGCCCGTGGCCTCCGTCGACTCGGTGGTGCTGCGCCGGGCAGACACCCCGGCCGAGCCGCTCCACCAGGTGGAGTGGCTGCCCGTCGAGACCCCCGAGCCGTCACCGGGAGCCCGCTACGCGGTCGTCGGTCCGGACCCGGAGGGGATCGGCGCCGCCCTGGAGGCATCCGGGGCGCGGCTGGCGCGGGCCGGGGACCTGGACGCCCTGACGGACGTGCCGCCGGTGGTGGTCCTGCCCGTCCCGGGCGCCCCGGCCGGTGCCGCCGAGGCGGCCCCGGCCGCCCGGGCCCTCACCACCGAGGTGCTCGGCCTGCTCCAGCAGTGGCTCGCCGGCCCGCGGTTCGCGTCCGCGCGGCTGGTCCTCGTCACCACCGCCCCCGGCCTGGCCACGGCCGCGGCCTGGGGACTGGTGCGCTCCGCCCAGTCCGAACACCCCGGCCGCTTCGGTCTCGTGGACGCCGAGGACCTCGCGCCGCTGCACCGCGCCCTCGGTTCCGACGAGCCGCACCTGCGCCTGCTCGACGGCCGGGTGCTGGGAGCCCGGCTGGTCCGCGTACCGGCCGCGGCGCCGGCGCCCGAACCGCGCCCGGACGGTACCGTCCTGGTGACCGGTGCGAGCGGCGCCCTCGCCGGACTGGTGGTCCGCCACCTCGTGGAGCGGCACGGCGTACGCGACCTGCTGCTGGTCAGCCGCAGCGGCCGGGTCCCGGCAGGGCTGGCCGGACTGGACGCCCGGGTCGAGGCGGCCGCCTGTGACGTGGCCGATCGCGCCGCCCTGGAGACCCTGCTGGCAGGCCGTCGGGTGACCATGGCCGTGCACGCCGCGGGAGTACTCGACGACGGGGTGGTCACCGCCCTCGACGCGGAGCGCCTGGAGCGGGTGCTGCGGCCCAAGACCGACGGCGCCGCTCACCTCGACGAACTACTGCCCGAAGCCGAACTGGTGCTGTTCTCCTCCGTGGCGGGCGTACTGGGCGGCCCGGGGCAGGGCAACTACGCCGCCGCCAACGCCTTCCTGGACGCCCTCGCCCGGCGGCGGGCCGCATCCGGCCGCCGGGCCGTGTCCGTGGCCTGGGGGCCGTGGGCGCTCGACGAGGGCATGGCCGCCGACCGGGACCGCCTGGCCCGCGGCGGCATCGAGCCGCTGCCCACCGGGGCGGCCCTCGGCCTGCTCGACGAGGCCCTCGCCGGACCGCACCCGGCGGTCACCGTCCTGCGGCTCGGGCGCGGTCCGGCCGCCGTCGTACCGCACGTGCTGCGCAGCCTGGTGCGGACCCCGGCGGCGGCCCCCGCCGCCGACCCGGGCCTGGCCCGCCTCGGTCCCGACGAGCGGCGCGCCCGGCTGTCGGCACTGGTCCGGGGAGAGGCCGCGGCCGTCCTCGGCTACGCGGACGCCACCATGATCGAATCCGACCGGTCCTTCCAGGAACTCGGCTTCGACTCGCTGAGCTCCATCGAGTTCCGCAACCGGCTGGGCACAGCCGTCGGCCTGTCGCTGGAGGCCACGCTCGTCTTCGACCACCCCACCCCGGCCGATCTGGTCACCCACCTCGGCGAGCGGTTCGCCGGCGAATCCGAGGCGACCGACCTGCCGACCCTGTTCGCGGCCTTCGACCGCCTGGCCGCCGCCCTCACGGCGGCGGCCACGGACGACGTGTCCCGCGACCGCACCGCGGAACGCGTCCGCGGCCTGCTCGACCACCTGACACCCCACACCGCGACCAAACCCGTCACCGCGTTCGCCTCGGCGACCGACGACGAGGTCTTCGCCCTGATCGACGCCGAGCTCGGCAGCCCGCTGCCGGGACTGGAGGAACGCTCCCGATGACCAACGAGGACAAGCTCCGCGACTACCTGCGCCGGGTGACCGCGGAACTGCAGTCGACGCGGCAGCGGCTGCGCGACGTCGAGGAGCGATCCGCCGGACCGGTCGCCATCGTCGGCATGGCCTGCCACTACCCGGGCGGCGTCGAGTCCCCCGACGACCTGTGGTCGCTCGTCGCCGAGGGCCGCGACGGAATCACCCCCTTCCCCGGCGACCGGGGCTGGGACCTGGACACGCTCCACCACCCCGACCCCGACCACCCGGGCACGACCACCGTCCGCGAGGGCGGATTCCTGCACGGCGCCGCCCGGTTCGACGCGGGATTCTTCGGGATCTCGCCCAAGGAGGCGCTCCACACCGACCCCCAGCAGCGGCTGATCCTCCAGACCTCCTGGGAGGCCGTCGAGCGCGCCGGCCTGGACCCGAGCTCGCTGCGCGACAGCCGCACCGGCGTGTTCACCGGCGTCATGCACCACGACTACCCGGGCGCCCAGGGCGCCGGCAGCGTCGTCTCCGGCCGCGTCGCCTACCAGCTGGGCCTGCGCGGCCCCGCCATCACGGTGGACACCGCCTGCTCCTCGTCGCTCGTCGCCCTCCACCTGGCCGTCCGGTCCCTGCGCCGCGGCGAGTGCGACATGGCCCTCGTCGGAGGGGCCACGGTGATGGCCACCCCCGCCGCCTTCGTGGAGTTCAGCCGCCAGCGCGGCCTGGCCCCCGACGGCCGCTGCAAGCCCTTCGCCGCCGGGGCGGACGGCACCGCATGGTCCGAGGGCGCCGGCGTCATCGTCGTCGAACGCCTCGCGACCGCCCTGGCCGCCGGCCGCCGCGTACTCGCCGTGGTCCGCGGCACCGCCGTCAACTCCGACGGCGCCAGCAACGGCCTCACCGCGCCCAACGGCCCCGCCCAGCAGCGCGTCATCCGCGAGGCCCTCGTCGACGCCGGCCTGACGCCCCAGCAGGTCGACGCGGTGGAGGCACACGGCACCGGCACCCCCCTCGGGGACCCGGTCGAGGCCCAGGCCGTGCTCGCCGCCTACGGCAGGCAGCGCACCCGGGCGCTGCGCCTGGGATCGGTCAAGTCCAACCTGGGTCACACCCAGGCCGCCGCCGGTGTCGCCGGGATCGTCAAGATGGTCATGGCCATGCGGCACGGGGTCCTGCCCCGGACCCTGCACCTCGACGCCCCGACCCCGTACGTGGACTGGTCGGCGGGCGGTGTGGAACTCCTCACCGAGGACGCGCCCTGGCCCGCCGGGACGGAACCCCGCAGGGCGGCCGTGTCCTCCTTCGGGGTCAGCGGCACCAACGCCCACGTGATCATCGAGGAACCTCCGCTGCCGGTGGACGACCGGACTGCCGAACGGCACGACGACCGCCACGACGACCGCCACGACGACCGACCGGCGGACGCGACGAGCCCCGAGAGCCCCAAGGGCCCCGAGCGTCCCGCGACGGCGCCCGCGGGGCCCGGCCCCCTGGCCTGGACCCTGTCCGCCCGCTCCGACGCCGCACTGCGCGCCCAGGCCGCCACCCTCACCGCCTTCCTGACCGGACACCCGCGGGAACCGCGCCCCGAGGACGTGGCCCTCTCCCTGGCCACCACCCGCGCCTCCCACGAGCACCGCGCCGTCGTCCTCGGCGGCGACCGGGCCGAACTCCTCGCCGCACTGGACGACCTGGCCGCCGGCCGGCCCTCGGCCGCCGTCGTCGAAGGGACCACCGGGCAGAGCGGCGGCGTGGCCTTCCTCTTCCCCGGCCAGGGTTCGCAGTGGCGGGACATGGCCGTGCGCCTGCTGGACACCAACGCGGTGTTCCGGGAACGGATAGCCCAGTGCGAGACCGCCCTGGCCCCCTACGTCGACTTCGAGCTGACCGCCGTCCTGCGCGGGGAACAGGACCTGGACCGGGTCGACGTCGTCCAGCCCGCCCTGTTCGCCGTCATGGTCGCCCTCGCCGAGGTGTGGCGCTCCCTCGGTGTCCGCCCGGCCGCCGTCGCCGGACACAGCCAGGGTGAGATCGCCGCCGCCTGCGTGGCCGGCGCCCTCACCCTCCAGGACGCCGCCCGCGTCGTCGCCCTGCGCAGCCGAGCCCTGACCGCCCTCTCCGGCCACGGCGGCATGATGTCCCTCGCGCTGCCCGCCGACGAGGCACGCGACCGGTTCCGCCGCTGGGACGGCAGGCTGTCGCTGGCCGCCGTCAACGGCGCTGCCTCCGTGGTCGTCTCCGGCGACACAGACGCCCTCGACGAACTCCTCGCCGCCTGCGAGGAGGACCGCGTACGGGCCCGGCGCGTCGACGTGGACTACGCCTCGCACAGCGCGCACGTGGAAGGCGTCCGCGCCCAGGTCCTGGAGGCCCTCGCCCCCGTCAGGCCGCGCGCCCCCGAAATCCCCTTCTTCTCCTCCGTGGAAGGCCGCTGGATCGAGACGGCCGACGCCTTCGACGCCGACTACTGGTACCGGAACCTGCGCGAGACCGTCCGCTTCGACGAGGCCGTCACCGCCCTCGTCCGGCACGACTGCACCACCCTGCTGGAGGTCAGCCCCCACCCGGTGGTCACCACCGGCGCACAGGAGACCGTCGACGCGCTCGGCACCGACACCGCCGTCGCCCACACCCTGCGCCGCGACGAAGGCGGCCCCGAGCAGCTGCTGCACGCCCTCGCCCAGCTGTACGTGAAGGGCGTACGCCCCGACTGGTCCGCGCTCTGGCCCGAAGCCCGCCGGATCGACCTGCCCACCACCACCTTCCTCACCGAGCCGTACTGGCTGCGCCCCGGCCCGGGTGCCGGCGGCGCGGGCGCCCTGGGCCTCGACGAGGTCGACCACCCCGTCCTGCGAGCCGCCCTGCCCGCCGCCGAGGGCCTGGTGCTCACCGGCCGGCTCGGCCTGGCCGCCCAGCCCTGGCTCGCCGACCACACGGTCGAAGGACAGGTGGTCCTGCCGGGCGCGGCCCTCGCGGAGCTCGCCTCCCGGGCGGCGGACGAGGCCGGCTGCGCCGCCGTCGACCAGCTCACCCTGCTCACACCGGTCCTCCTCCCCGACGAGGGCGACATCCGGCTGCGCGTGGACATCACGGCCCCGGCCCAGGACGGCTCGCGCGGACTGACCCTGCACACCCTCACCGAGGCGGGCCACTGGACCACGCACGCCACCGGCGTGCTCCTGCCCGACGTCGCCGAACCGGTCCCCGCCACCACCACGTGGCCGCCGCCAGGCGCCGAACCCCAGGACGTCGAAGCCCTCTACGCGACCCTGGAGGACGCGGGCCTGGCCTATGGCCCGGCCTTCCGCGGCCTGCGGGCACTGTGGCGGGGACGCGACGGGGACCTCCACGCCGAGGTCGCTCTGCCCGACGCCGACCAGGCCGGCGCGTTCACCCTCCACCCGGCCCTGCTCGACGCGTGCCTGCACCCCGTCGCCCTCGGCGGGTTCCTCACCACCGGCGACGGCCGCCGCCCCGCGCTGCCCTTCGAATGGCAGGGCCTGCGCCTCCACGCCGCAGGCGCCGACACCGTGCGCGTGACCCTGTCCGCCGCGGGCCCCGACGCCGTCCGCCTCACCCTCACCGACACCACCGGGGCACCCGTCGCCTCCGTCGACACCCTGGTGCTCCGCGAGCTTCCGGCCGGCGCCCTCGGCCGCCCGGACCGGGGCGACCTGCTGCGCCCCGACCGGGTGACCCGGGCCCTGCCCGGCGGCGGGCACGAGGACTACGCCGTACGCGACCCGGAACTCGCCCGGCAGCTGGGCAAGCAGCCCACCCAGGACCCCGCGCGCCACGTCCTGGTGCCGGCTCCGGCCGGCGAGCCCGCAGAGGCCGTGCGCGGCACGCTCGCCCTCGTCCGGGACTGGCTGGCGGACGACAGCCACACCGGGTCCACGCTCGTCCTCGTCACCCGCCGGGTCCACGACGACGTGGCGGAGGCCGCCGCCGCGGGCCTCGTACGGTCCGCCCAGCTCGAACACCCCGACAGCCTCCGGGTACTGGACCTGGCCGACCTCGACGGGACCACCCTCGCAGCGATCCCCGCCGCCCTCGCCACGGACGAGCCCCAGCTCACCCTGACGTCCGGGACCGCGACCGTGCCCCGGCTGGTCCGCGCCCTCCCCGCTGCGGCGGGGACCGGCGAGCTCGGCAGGACCCTGGTGACCGGCGCCTCCGGCACCCTGGGGCAGCTCGTCGCCCGGCACCTCGTCCACGCACACGGCGTACGCGACCTGGTGCTGGCCGGCCGGCGCGGATCCGAGGCACCCGGCATGGCCGCCCTCACGGAGGAACTGACCGGAGCCGGAGCCCAGGTCCGGGCCGTCGCCTGCGACGTCACCGACCGCGCCGCTCTCGCGGTACTGGCCGGCGGAGCCTCCTTCACGACCGTCGTCCACGCCGCCGGCGTCCTCGACGACGGCCTGGTGACCGCACTGACCCCCGAACGCCTCGACCGTGTGCTCGGGTCGAAGCTCGACGCCGCGCTCCACCTCCACGAACTGCTGCCCCAGGCGCGCCTGGTGCTGTTCTCCTCGGCCGTGGGCATCCTCGGCGGCCTCGGCCAGGCCAACTACGCCGCCGCCAACGCCGGCCTCGACGCCCTGGCCCGCCGCCGCCACGCCGAGGGCCTGCCCGGCATCTCCCTGGCCTGGGGCCTGTGGGACGCCACCAGCGGCATGACGGACGGCGTCGACCGGGCCCGCCTCGGCCGTTCCGGCTTCCAGCCGCTCCCGACCGCGGACGCCCTCGCCGCCCTGGACGCCGCCCTGGCCTCGGACGAGCCGGTGCTCGCCCCGATCCGGCTCGACCCCGGCGCCCTGCGGGCACAGGGCGAGGACGTCCCCGCGCCGCTGCGCGACCTGTCCGGGAAACCGGCGCGCCGCGCCGCCGCACCCGGGGGCGGCGCCGCCGTCTCCGAACTGGCCGCCCGCCTCGCCGGGAAGACCGCCCCCGAGCGCCTGCGCACCCTGCTCGGCCTGGTCGTCGGGCACACCGCCGCCGTCCTCGGGCACACCTCGCCGGAGGCGGTCGACCCCGGCCGGGCCTTCAAGGACGCCGGCTTCGGCTCGCTCGCCGCCGTCGAACTGCGCAACCGGCTCGCCGGAACCACCGGCCTGCGCCTGCCGGCCACCCTGGTGTTCAGCCACCCCAACCCCGCGGCGGTCGCCCGCCACCTGGACGAACTCCTCGCGGGCACGGCCCCGGCGGCCGCCGCCGCGGTCCGCGCCCCGGCCGCCGACGCGGACGACCCCGTCGTCCTCGTCGGCCTCGGATGCCGGCTCCCCGGCGGCGTCCGCACCCCCGACGACCTCTGGGAGATGCTGGTCTCCGAACGCGACGGCATCGGCCCGTTCCCCGACGACCGGGGCTGGCCCCTGGAGCGCCTCTACGACCCCGACCCGGCCGCCCCCGGCACCACCTACACCCGGCACGGCGGCTTCATGGCCGACGCGACCGCCTTCGACGCCGCCTTCTTCGGGGTGGCGCCCCGCGAGGCCGTCGCGATGGACCCGCAGCAGCGGATCCTGCTGGAAACCGTCTGGGAGGCCTGCGAGGACGCCGGCATCGACCCGGCCTCGCTGCGCGGCACCCGGACGGGCGTGTTCGTCGGCGCCATGTACCAGGACTACGGCCGCCTCCTGGAGAACGCCGCCGCCGAGGGCTTCCTCGCCCCGGGCGTCGGCGGCGGCGTCCTGTCCGGACGGGTCGCCTACACCTACGGGCTGGAAGGCCCGACCGTCACCGTCGACACGGCCTGCTCCTCCTCGCTGACCGCCCTGCACCTCGCCGCCCAGGCGGTACGGGCGGGGGAGTGCGACCTCGCGCTCGCCGGCGGAGTGACCGTACTGTCCACACCGGTGCCCTTCGTCGAGTTCAGCCGCCAGCGCGGACTGGCCGCCGACGGACGGTGCAAGCCCTTCGCCGCCGCTGCCGACGGCACCGCACTGGGCGAGGGCGCCGGAGTGGTGCTCGTCGAACGCCTCTCCCGGGCCCGCGCCCAGGGCCACGAGGTGCTGGCCGTACTGCGCGGCAGCGCCCTCAACTCCGACGGCGCCAGCAACGGCCTCACCGCCCCCAACGGCGCGGCCCAGGAGAAGGTGATGCGCGCCGCGCTCGCCGCGGCCGGCCTGCTCCCCGCCGACGTCGCCGCCGTCGAGGCGCACGGCACCGGCACGGCCCTCGGCGACCCCGTCGAGGCGCAGGCGCTCCTCGCGGTCTACGGCCAGGACCGGCCGGCCCCCCTGCTGCTCGGCTCCCTCAAGTCCAACGTGGGTCACGTCCAGGCGGCCGCCGGCATCGCGGGAGTGATCAAGGCGGTCCTGTCCATCCGCAACGGCCTGCTGCCCCGGAGCCTGCACATCGACGGGCCCTCCCCGCACGTCGACTGGACCGCCGGCGACATCGCCCTGCTGGACCGGGCGCAGCCCTGGCCCGAGGAGAGCGGGCCCCGCCGCATGGGAGTCTCCTCCTTCGGCATCAGTGGCACCAACGTGCACGTGCTGATCGAGCAGGCACCGAGCCCCGAGGACGCCCCGGAGCCGCTGCCCGCCCTGGACGGCGTGCCCTGGCTGCTGTCGGCGCGCTCCGAACAAGCCCTGCGCGGCCAGGCCCGGCGACTGCTGGAGTCGGACACCTCCGACCTCCCCGCCGTGGCGCGGGCCCTGTCCACCACCCGGGCCGCCCACCGCCACCGGGCCATGGTGACCGGCGCCGACGCACAGCAGCGGCGCGCCGCCCTCACGGCCCTGGCGGCCGACGGCACGGCCGACGGCCTGCGCCGGGCGCGCGCCGTCGGGCAGCGGCTCACCCTGCTCTTCACGGGGCAGGGCAGCCAGCTCCCCGCGATGGGACGGGGCCTGTACGAGACCTTCCCCGTGTACGCGCAGGCCTTCGACGAGGTGTCCGCGCACTTCCGGCTCGACACCCCGCTGAGCGAGGCGGTCTTCGAGCGGGAGGGCCTGCTGGACCGCACCGAATACACCCAGCCGGCCCTCTTCGCCCTCCAAGTGGCCCAGTTCCGGCTGCTGTCGAGCTGGGGCGTCACCCCCGACTCCCTGATCGGGCACTCCATCGGAGAGCTCTCGGCGGCCTGCGTCTCGGGCCTGATGCCCCTCGCCGACGCCGCCGCCCTCGTCGCCGCCCGCGGCCGGGTCCTCGGCGAACTGCCCGCAGGGGGAGCCATGGTGGCCGTACGGGCGGCGGAGGAGGAAGTCCTCGCCGTCCTGGAGGGCCGCACCGACCGCGTGGGCATCGCAGCCGTCAACGGACCCCGGGCCGTCGTCCTGTCCGGGGACGAGGAGGAGGTCCTCTCCGCGGCCCGGGAACTCTCGGAGCGCGGCCACCGTACGCGCCGGCTGCACGTGGACGTCGCCTTCCACTCGCCCCGCGTGGACCCGGCGCTCGCCGAGTTCCGGGCGGCCGCCGCAGAGGTCCGCTTCGGACGGCCCGCGATCCCGGTCGTCTCCACCGTCCGTACCGCCCACCCGATGGACACCCCCGACTACTGGGTGGACCAACTGCGCGGCCCCGTGCGCTTCTTCGACGCCGTCCGCGAGGCCCACGGCAACGGAGCCACGGCCTTCCTGGAACTGGGTCCCGACACCGTCCTCGCGCCGGCCGTCGAATCGTGCCTGCCCGGCCACCCGGTGCGCCCCGTCTCGCTGCTGCGCCGCGATCGCGACGACGTGCGCACCGCCGTCGAGGCCCTGGGGCTCCTGCACACCCACGGAGTGGAGGCCGACTGGGCGGCCGTCCACGCCGGACGGGCGACGACCCCGGTACGGCTTCCGAAGTACGCCTTCCAGGACCGCCGTTACTGGCCCGAGCCGGCCGCCGTGGCGCAGGCCGCGCCCGTACCCGTACCCGTATCCGTACGTGCGGCGGGGGAGCGGGCACCCGCGCTCGATCCCTTCTGGTCGGCCGTCGAGAGCGCCGACCTCGGCGCCGCCCTCGACCTGCTGGACCTGCGGGGCGACGAGACACCGGCCCAGGTGCTCGACGCCCTCGGCCGGCTGCGCTCCGGAGCGGCGGCGCCGGTCCTGGAGGGGGCGCGGTGGCAGCGGGTGCCGGACGGCCCCGCCCCCGAGCTCGCGTGCGACGTCCTGCTGCTCGCCCCCTCCAGGGGCGAGGAGGACCTGGCCGATGCGGTCGCGGGCGCCCTGGTCCGGCACGGAGCCCGGGTCCGCTCGGGCGGTGCCGGGCGTCCGGACCTCGTGATGGCCCTGCCCGGGACCGAACCGGTCGCCGAGGCGGGGGTGCCCCGGTGGGCCCTCGTCGACGGCGGCGGCGCGGTGCCCGGCTGCGACCACGCCGTGACCCTCCCGAAGGAGTTCGACGCACCCGCGCGCAGCCGCCTGTGCGCGGCCGTCGCCGAGGGGTACCGGGAGACCCGGATCGAGCCGGACGGCATGTTCGTACGCGCCTACGAGCCGCTGGGCCGCACCGGCGTGTGGCGTCCCGAGGGGGACGTCCTGGTGGCAGGCCCGGCGGACGCGCTCACCGCGGCGACCGTCGACGCCGTGCTCGGGTCGGGGGCGCGCTGCCTGGTGGCCGGCGGCGCCGACCGCCCGTCCGGCGCCCTGGAGTTCGGGGACGCTGAGGGGACCGTACGGCTCGCGGCGGCGATCGTCCGGGCCGGCAGCGGGTTCGAGGACGTGGCGGCGCCGCTCGTGGCCGTCGTGTCCGTGGGGGAGGCCGTGCGGGAAGCGGGAGCCTCGCTCGCCGTGGCGGTCCACCCCGACCTCGACCCGAGGGCTGCGGTGAGCGGGCTGTGGCGGGCCATGTCCACCGAGGAGACGGCCGTACGCCTCCTGGACGCCACGCACGTGACGCGGACCGCGCCGGCCGCGGAGCCCGAGGAGGCTACGGAAGAGGCGACGGACCTCACACTGGAGCCCGAACCCGAACCCGAACCCGAACCCGAGCCCGACGGTCCCCGGCCCCAGGACTCCGAACTCCGGGCCACCCTCGCGGGACTCCCCCGCGCGGAGTGGGCGGAGGCCGTGCTCGGCGGTGTGCGGGGCCTCGCGGCCGCCGTGCTCGGGTACGAGTCTGCGTCCGAGATCGACGCCGAGGGCGAGTTCTTCGACATGGGCCTGACCTCGGTCACCGCGCTCGAACTGCGCGACCACCTGACCCGGTTGACCGGCTTGGAGTGGCCCGCGGACCTCCTCTACGAGTGCCCGACACCGCAGGTGCTGGCCGACCTCGTGGTCGAGCAGCTGAGCGCGGCCCCTGCCTGAGCCGTCGGCGGCCGGGCCGGCGGGGCGCCGTACTGATCCCTCAGTACGGCGCCCCGCGGATCAGGACACGAACGTGATCAGCGATCACGATCCAGCGTCGTACCGCCAACCGTGCACGAGCTCGTCAGGGCACCCGAGTGGCATGGGAGGATCTCGGCGGATATCACGTCCCCTGCCCTTTGCACCTTCCACGGGACGAGACCACACACCCGACGGGGGAGCGGAGGATCACTGCGATGATCGGAACTGTGTTCCGGACCGAGGACGTGCCCGTGGAGGGAAGGTTCGACTGTTGGCGGGACATGCTCGTCCAATCCCGTGCCGCCGATGTCGTCAGCGTTCATGCAGCCGACTTCCGGGCGGAGTTGCGGCACATGGAGCTGGGTGCGGTGACTGTGATGAATACGTCGTTCGCGCCGGCGCGCTTCTGGCGGTCGGCGCGTACAGCGCGCAACGACGATCTGGAGTGCTACCACGTGACACTCTTGCTCGACGGGGCGATGACGCTGACCCACGGTGCCGACCGGACGACCCAGCTCGGCCCCCTCGACATCCATCTCGTCGACAGCTCGCAGCCGTTCGAGCTCCGGCCGCAGGAGCTGCGCTGCCCGCACACCGGGGAGTGCCGCCCCGTCTCGGGCGTCGCCGTCGACTTCCCGAGAGCGCTGCTTCCCATACCTCCGGGGCAGCTGCGGGACCTGGGCGGCATCGGCCTCTCGGCACGAGAGGGCATGGGCGCGCTGCTCGCGGACTTCCTCCTCGGCCTGGGCGGGCAGGCCGACGTCCTGCGTCCGTCCGACGCGCCCCGCCTCGGGGCGACCGTGCTCGACCTGGTGTCGGCCTGGCTGGCCCACACGCTGGAGGCGGAGGCCGCGCTGCCGCCCGAGACCCGGCAGCAGGTCCTGGTCCAGGGCGTCCGGGCGTTCGTCCACCAGCGCCTGCACGACCCCGAGCTGACCCCCTCCACCATCGCCGCCGTGCACCACGTCTCGCTCAGCCACCTCCACCGCGTGTTCACCCGGCACTCCGGCGGCGAGACGCTCGCCGCCTGGATCCGTGCTCGCCGCCTGGAACAGGCCCGCCGCGACCTCGCGGACCCCGCGTTGCTCGCCACCCCGATCCACACGATCGCGGCCCGCTGGGGATTCCCCCGCGCCTCCGACTTCACCCGTGCCTTCCGTGCCGCGCACGGGATGTCGCCGCGCGAGCACCGCAATCGGTCGCTTGCCGGCGCGCCCCGACTCTGAGACGCTGCCGTGGCGACGACTGGCACCAGGGCGCCAGGCCCTGCTTGCCCTTGCCCACTTGCACTGTGGTGAGATCTCCGCCCAGCTTGCCGCTGGGTTCGCTATCGGGATCGCGGCCGCCTTCCGCTACATACGCGAGGCCGTCGACGCACTGGCCGCCTTCGCCCCATCCCTGGCCGCGGCGATGAAGGGGCTGGCACCTCCTCCGGAAGCTCCGCTGCAGCACGAACCGGATCACGGTCGTGGTGAAGGCGGTCGTCGTCCTTCACCACGCCTCAACGTGAGGTTGGAAAAGGCTCAAGCGCTTCGAAGCGTGCAGAAGGACTTCCCCGGGCAGAACCAGCACCACACAGGTGGAGACGCATTGCATAGTTGCTGCGGACTCCATGCCAACTATCTGTCTTCCACCCGCTGTACCTTGAACGCGCTCGCGGCAGTCCACTCGGTGAGGTACCGGCGTGAGCAAAGTAGAAAAATACCGCTTTCAGGCGACACTCGGACCAGGCGGATCAACAGAGAGGGGAAATGCGGTGCGGATGCCCCGTTTTGCCAGGAGTGCCTTCACGGCGACAGTGGCGGCCGTGGGGATGGTGATGTTCGCCACGACTCCGGCGCAGGCAAGTACAAATATCACAGTCCACGTTGGGCGGTGCCCGATGGACTACTGCGCCACTGCGGGGTACGGATGGTTCAATGCCGATCCGATCGGGAGCACGCCCGGTGACGCACTGAAAGCCTGCGACCTGGCCAGCGATGGCTATTACATAAAGGCGTGGCTGACCAATCGAGACACCGGCAAAGTCGTTCGCACCGCCAGCACTGCCGGTCACAATGCAAACTATTGCACGGGCTGGCAGACCGGTGACCTCCCGGAGCAGACGCGTGTTTGGCTCGAAGTCTGCAAGATGTCGGGCACGAGGAAAGTCCTGTGTGAATACGGTTCCGAGGGATGGGCCTAACAGCTTTTACGCCGCCGCAATCCGCCCGGGCGTACGTTCACTCATTCGTTCCGTTCCGTCGGAAGATGTCCGGTGAGCCTTTTCCGACCTGGCGGTAGCGGCCACGAGTTGGACGCTCCTGCGCAACGACGAAGCTCCTGGTAGACGGTGTCGCGATCAAAGTCCACCGTGCTTCCAGGAGCCTCGCGTAAGCACGTCAGGGAAGGCATGGCTGCGGCGTTGTTTCGTCGGCCGCGGCCGGGGGCGACGCCGTAGGCAGACTCAGTAAGCCTCTCGGTTCACCACGGGGTCAGGCTCATTCCCAGCTCGACCCACTCCGCGAAGAACACGGGTCGACCGGCCCGTCTCAGGGGAGGATCTGGGCGCAGGTGGCACGGCCGTCGAACCACATCCCGCCGTGGTGAGGGCCCGTGACGACGAGGGGGGTGGAGAAGCCGCCCTCCAGCAATCAGGGTGCGGGAACGGCTCGGTCAGCAGGTCGTAGTGGGTGTGGGTGTCGCCGTACCAGCCCCAGCCCCAGCCCCAGCCTCAGCCCCGCGGGACGCGCCACAGCCGATTCAGCCGTGAGGTTGGACACCCTGCCGCGAGGGGGGACGTTCCGGCCCGGCCCCGCGCGTTCGCCAGGGTCCGGCAGTGGTCCTCTCGGTGCGGGACGGCCCTGAGGGCGAGAACCGATCGATGCCCCCGGGGCGGCCGGACTCCGGCCGCCCCGGGGGCCCTCGCTTTCCGGCGCTCGCCGGGCCCTCCGGAAGGTGATCCGGGTCACTTCCTGTCACAGGGGGCGGTGGTGCGGTGTCTTGTGCCCGAACGCCTTGATGCTGAGGAGGAAGCCATGCCTGACAGGAACAGCACGAAGCACCGCGTCGTGGTTCTCGGTGCCGGTTACGCCGGGGCCTACGTCGCGGGAACACTGGCGCGGCGGCTGGCGCCGTCGCAGGTCGAGGTCACCGTGGTGAACGCCGAGCCGGACTTCGTGCAGCGGTTGCGGCTGCACCAGCTCGCGGCCGGCCAGGAGATCGAGAACCCGCGGCTCGTCGATGT
>NZ_JBIVFO010000040.1:0-72946 GCF_044748225.1 Streptomyces sp. NPDC090021
GGACAAAGAGCACGCGCCGAGCCGAGGAGACACCCCTGCCCGGCCCCCCGACCCACCCGCACCGCGCCCGCAACCCGGGACCCGCGACACGCTCCCGACCCCGCGAAGCCAGCCCGGATTCCGCCGAGCAACCCCGCAGGGGCCCGGCCCCCCGACCCCGCCTCACCGCGCCCGCAACCCGGGGCCCGCGACACGCTCCCGACCCCGCGAAGCAAGCCCCGGATCCCGCCCGACAGGACGATCCGGACCCCTCGAAGCCAGCCCGGAGCCCGCCGAGCAACCCCGCAGGGGGCACGGCTCTGCGGGGACACCCCGGACTGCTGCCCCCGCGGGAGCGGAAGGGCGTGGCGGGAACTCCGACGCCCTCCCGGGAGTCGGATGCTATGCAGACAAAACCGGCGCCCGGCGCCCCGGGGGAAGGCAGGACCACGTGGACGACCGCACCAGAGCCGGCGGCACAGCCAGCGGCGGCGGCGTCGCCGCCCCGGCGCCGCCCCCGCCCCCGCCCCGCGGAGCGTTCGTGTTCAACGCCGCCGACGAGGAGCGCCGCCGCGGCGTCCGCAGGATGAAGGCCACCGCGACCGGCCTGCTGCTCCTCGTCGCGGTGGTCTACGTACTGGCCAAGTACGCCCAGCACGCCTGGGGCGCCGGCGGCTGGGCCGGCTACGTCGCCGCCGCCGCGGAGGCCGGCATGGTCGGCGCGCTCGCGGACTGGTTCGCCGTCACCGCCCTTTTCAAGCGGCCCCTCGGCCTGCCCATCCCGCACACCGCGATCATCCCGACGAAGAAGGACCAGCTCGGCGTCACTCTCGGCGAGTTCGTCGGCGAGAACTTCCTCTCCTCCGACGTGGTCCGGGCCCGCCTGCACGCCCTCGGCATCGGCGGCCGCCTGGGCGCCTGGCTGGCCGAGCCCGCGCACGCCGACCGCGTCACGGCCGAGCTGGCCACGGCCCTGCGCGGAGCGCTGACCGTCCTGCGCGACTCCGACGTCCAGGCCGTCGTCGGCGAGGCCATCACCCGGCGCGCCGAGACCGCCGAGATCGCGCCGGGCATCGGCAAGGCGCTGCAGAAGATCGTCGCCGACGGAGGCCACCGCCGTGCCGTCGACCTCGTCTGCGCCAAGGCCCACGACTGGCTGATCACCCACGGGGACTCGATCACGGACGCGGTCCAGGGGGGTGCCCCCGGCTGGACCCCGCGGTTCGTGGACCGCAAGGTGGGCGAGCGCGTCTACAAGGAGCTGCTCCGTTTCGTCACGGAGATGCGGGACATGCCCGAGCATCCGGCGCGCGCGGCGGTGGACCGCTTCCTGCGGGACTTCGCGGCCGACCTCCAGTCGGACACGGCGACGCGCGCGAAGGTGGAACGCCTCAAGTCCGAGATCCTGGCCCGTGACGAGGTCCAGGACGTCATCGCCTCGACGTGGTCCGCAATCCGCTCGATGATCATCTCGGCGGCGGAGGATGAGCAGAGCGAGCTGCGCCTGCGGGTCCGCTCGTCGCTGATGTCCCTGGGGGCGCGCCTGGCCACCGACGGCCGCCTCCAGGCGAAGGTGGAGGGCTGGATTGAGGGGGCGGTCGTCTATGTGGTCACCACCTACCGGAAGGAGATCACCTCGCTGATCACCGACACGGTGGCTGCCTGGGACGCCGAGCACACCTCCCGGAAGATCGAGGCCCACATCGGCCGTGACCTGCAGTTCATCCGCATCAACGGCACGGTGGTCGGCGCCCTGGCCGGCCTGCTGATCTACACGGTCTCCCGCGCCTTCGGCGCGTAGGGTCCGGGGAGCGGCAGCTCCGGTTGGGCGTGTCCGCGGGCCGTGACCTGCGGCGCGGCGGGGCGGGCGGCGCCCACGGCGAGGAGTGCGCGCAGGGCGGCGATCAGGTCCGCGGGCTGCTCGCGCAGGATCCCGGGCGTCGTACTGGCCACCAGGACGCCCCGGGCCTCCATGCGCAGTCTCCTGCGCAGCGTGGCCTGCCAGGAGTCGCGGGTGTAGTGGTACTCCGCGGAGTCGATCTCCAGCGCCCCGCCCTCCTCGGGCCAGTACGCGTCGGGGCTGGCGAGGAAGGCTCCGTCGGGTTCGTGGAGCCGGGCGTTCCAGAGCGGGGCGGGCAGGTCGGTGGCGGACAGCGTGTCGCGTGCGTGGCCCTCGGCGATCGACCGTACGCCGGCGACGAGTTCGGCTGCGGCCGCCCGGACGGCGGGGCGGTGCCGGATCCGGGCGGCGCGCAGTTCGGCGTGCAGGTCGTGGGGGTGGCACCAGCCGCCCTGGACGACGTTCGCGAGGACGGAGCGCACGAGGTCCGGGTCGTCCGTGCGGGCCGCGAAGTCGGTGGCGGCCCGGACCGGGCGGGTGCTGGGGACCCCGGCGATGGTGAGGGTGGCGGGCCAGCGGGTGGTCGAGGCGGGCCGGACGCGGCCGGTGGTGGCTACCGACCGTGGGGCGCGGACGAGGACGTCCAGGGGTTCGGTTGGCGCGTCGCGGATGCCGAGGAGGGCGAGGGCCGCTCCGCCGGTGAGGGCGGCGGTGGTTCCGGAGAGCGGGTCCGCGGTGGGTGGGGCGGCGTACAGGACGGCGCACAGGGCTTGCTGCCGGGCGTCGGGTGGGCCGGTCTGCAGGAGGTAGACCCTCGGGAGGAGCCGCTGCCAGGGTCCTCCGCGGCGGCTGCGGCCGCTGATGGTGGCGGCCGGGACACCGGCCTGCCGGAGCTGGTGGTGGGTGGCCATGTTCAGCTGGCGCCGGGCGGTACGTGTGATCATGCCCCCGGTATGCCCGGTGGTGGGCGGTCGACGCTCAGGCCGAGGGGTGGTTCGGGGCGAGGAAGACGACGACCCCGTTCTCGGTGCCGGCCAGGGGCTTCACCTCGTGCCAGCCGAGCCGGTGGTAGGTGGCCACGGTGTCGGTGGCCACGCGGGCGGTCAGCAGCCAGGCCCGCCCGTCCGGGGCGTCTGCGGTGATCTCCGCCAGCAGGGCGCGTCCGGTGCCGTGCCCGCGCGCGTGCGGGCGTACGGCGAGCTCGTCGATCTCCAGGGCTCCGACGAGGAGCTCCCGTACGCGCTGCCGGCCGAGCTGTGCGGCGACCCGTCCGTAGGACCGGTCCGTGGGGAAGGCACGGGGCGTCAGCCAGGCGGTGGCGAATCCGTCGACGCCGAGGGGCGACTGCGCGAAGGCGGTACGGAAGCCGCTGCGCCGGCTGTCGGTCTGCAGTCGGACAGCGAACTGGCGAATGGTTTCTTCATCCTCGTTCCACGGCGGGGCCGAGAAGACCTCGCTGTAGGCGTCGGCCAGTTCGTCCATGAGGTCGAGCACGGCCGGTCCGTAGCAGATCACGTGTGCAGCTCCTTGGGCCGGCTTGGGTGGCTTGGGCCGTATCGCCCCTGTCGAAGGCTGAATCTACGCCTGCGTGGCGCCGGGACGGGCAGGTCCACAGATCCGGAGGGTGTGCGACAAATCCGACTTCCGTACGGTGTTGCAGACCACCCGTATCGGACCGCCCGGCCCGGCGTTGAGCCCAGCGTGCGCAACAACCTCTTGAGCCGAGCCCTGATGGGTCTGGCCGCCTGCGCGGTGGCGTTCTTCGTGGTCCTGGGGGTCATGGCCGTACTGCCGCGGGCCCTCCAGGACGCGCTCCCCGACAACGTCCTGGGCGGCGCCGCGGTCGTGCTGGCGGTGGTGGCCGCGCGCAGGTTTGCGCGGCGGGCGCGTTAGCCTCGTGCGGAGACGTTCGAACGGCTGGAGGCCCTCACGATGGCGCAGTTCCCCACTTCGCTCGTAGCCGCAGGCGGCCTGGTCGGCGGCTACGCCGCCGCCCGATGGACCGGCAAGCGGCCGCTCGGTGGCGTGGTCCTCGCGGCGGCCGGCACCCTCGCGGCCCGCGAGTGGCACCGCCGCACCTCGCCGACCACGACAGCCCTGCTGGGCGCGGCCTACGTCGCCGCCTTCGCGGGCTCGCACCCCCTGGCGAAGAAGGTCGGTGCCTGGCCCGCGGTCTTCACGGCAGCCGCCGCCATGGCCGCCACCACCTACGCCGTGGCCGACCGCTAGACCGCCCGCAAACCTCGCTCGGTCTACGGAGATCCTTGGCATGATGCGCGGATGACTGCGCGTTCAAAATCCGTTTCGTTTGGTACTCCGGATGGTGTGAGCGAGGGGGACTGGTTCCCGAGCCACGATGAGCTTTATGCCCGTGACGTGCACCGCTTCCGAGGTCGCGGCATTTCGGGCACGGAAAAGACCGGCGCTGACTCAATCGTGCTCTCCGGCGGATATGTGGATGACCGCGATGAAGGCGACCTGATCGTTTACACCGGCGAAGGCGGACGGGACCGGGATTCGGGGCAGATGAATGCCGACCAGTCCCTCGGCGACAGCGGCAATGCGGCGCTGGTCATTTCACAGGCACTGGGGCACCCGGTGCGGGTGATCGAGGGGCTGGGGATCACCAAAGGCAAGCGTAGGCGGGCGACCAAGGGGTACGCCTATCGCGGCCTGTTCAGGGTCGTTGATCACTGGATGACGGTGGGGCAGGAAGGCTTTCGCATCTGCCAGTTCAAGCTCCTGAAGATTGTGCCGGGGCAGGTGCCGCCGCCGCGTCAGCCGGTGGACCCGTTGGCCAGCGCGGAGACGACTTTCGAGGAGCAGGCCCGCCGCTACATCTCGCAAGACAGTCTGGTGCGCGATTCCCGGGTGGCCGTCGCAGTGAAGAAGCTGTACGACAACACCTGCCAGATCTGTCGCGAGCGACTGATCGTCTCGCCTGCGGGCGAGGCATACAGCGAAGCGGCTTACATACAGGCCGTCGGCAAGCCGCACCACGGTACCGACCGGCTCGAAAACGTGCTGTGCCTGTGCCCCAACTGCCACGCCCTGTTCGACCGGGGTGCGCTGCAGCTGACGGACGACCTCCACGTCATCAATGGGGTCACCGGTCAGTTCCGCGCGGTGCTCGCGCAGGTCAAGGGGCACAACATCGGCATCGAGTTTGCACGCAAGCACCGCGAACGCTGGGCGAACCGTCTCCCGTAGGTCGTTCCTCAGGGGCGTCCCGCCCCCGTCCTAGCCCCCGTGGCACTCCGCGTACGGCTTGCCCGAGGTGCACCAGCAGGGGGAGGTGGGGGTGGGGGGCCAGGGGGTGGCTTTGCCGCGGGCTGCCAGGGTCGTGGCGTATTCCGCCAGGAGGGAGGGGGAGGCCGGCGAGGTCCTTTCGGAGGCGGCGAAGGCCTCGTACGAGGGGACGCTCGCCGTCACGATCCCGAGGTTGGTGGTGCCCGAGGCGGCCAGGGCGCGCAGGGAGGTCTCGATGTCGCGGAGGTGGGCCTCGTGCGAGGCGTACTCCGAGGCGAGCGTCGGGTAGCTGGTCAGGAGCTCGGACAGTTCGCGCTGCGGCCAGTGCAGGATCGCCACCGGGAACGGGCGGGACAGGGCGGCGCGGCGGTCGCCCAGCTCGGCGCGCAGGCGGGCGATCTCGGCGCGCAGCTCGGCCGGGTCGTCGGAGCCCAGGGCCCAGATGCGCTTCGGGTCGTGGAGCTCGTCGAGCGGGATCGGGCCGATGTGGCGGGTGTCGGCGACCATGTCCCAGTCGTCGTGCGGCCGGCCGAGGAGGCGGCGCACCCGGTGGCGGCCCGTCAGGAGGGCCGTCGTGGCCGGGGTGAGCGGGGTCGAGTCCGCGATCAGGAGCGTCGCGGCCTGGGTGAAGCAGTCCTCGGACGCCTCCAACTCGTCGTGGGCCTCCAGGGCTTCCGCGATGACCTCCCACGGGGCCGGGTCCTTGGGGGAGGCGGCGCGGATGCCCGCGATGAGGGCGCGGGCCTCGGCCTCGTGGCCGTACTCCCAGAGGTTCGCCGCCTGGAGGGCCTTGATCAGGTGGGGGTCGGACGGTGAGGAGGAGAGGAGCTGGTCGTACAGGGTGCTCGCCCGGTCCCGTTCGTCGGCCAGTTCGAGGTGGGCCGCGGCCTGGAGGAGCAAGGGCTCCTGGTCCTCGGGGTAGCGGGTCGCCGTGCGGATGAGGCGCTCGGCTTCGGCGATGTGCTCGGCAGGCGTGTCGGGGCGCATGGTTCACACCGTACTGCCGCTGGTCAGTTGACGGGGGAGGTCTTAGGGTGCCGCCCGTGCGGGATCACATACCTGTGGTGGTTCAGGGGAGGGGCCGGCGGGCGCGCCGGGCCGGCCTCGTGGGGGTCCTGTGGGCCGCCGCCGAGCTGACCGTCACCGTGGGCGTGGTGGTGTTGTTGCTGGTGGTGCACCAGGTGTGGTGGACCAACCGGCAGGCCGCCGCCGCGGCGCAGGAGCAGGTCCGGGCTCTGGAACGGGCCTGGGGGGACGCTCCTGTGCCTCCGCCCTCTCCTTCTTCCGCCCCGCCCTCCGACCTGCCTTCCGAGTCGTCTGCCGTGTCGTCTGCCGAGTCGCCTTCAGGGGGTCCTGCTGCGGTTCCCCCTTCCCCGCCGTCCCCGCCTGCCGGGCCGGCGGGGGCGCGGGAGCGGGACCGGGCGTACGCCGTGCTGCGCATCCCGCGTCTCGGCCTCGTCGTCCCCGTCGCGCAGGGCATCGACAAACGGACCGTCCTCGACAAGGGGTACGTGGGGCAGTACCCCGGGACCGCCGGGCCCGGGGAGCGGGGGAACTTCGCGCTGGCCGGTCACCGCAACACCCACGGCGAGCCCTTCCGGTACGTCAACCGGCTGCGGGCGGGCGACGAGCTGATCGTGGACATGCGGGGGCGCAGGTACACGTACGTGGTGGGGAAGGTCCTGAGCGAGACGACCGAACGGGACACCGGGGTGATCGCCCCGGTGCCGCGGAGCGTGGTGAAGCCGGAGTACGGCTACGCCGAGCCCGGTGCGTACATCACGCTGACCACGTGCACACCCGAGTACAGCTCGAAGTACCGGCTGGTGGTCTGGGGGACCCTCCGGCACTGACCCCCTTGCACCGGCCTCCCGGCCTCCCGGCCTCCCGGCCTCCCGGCTTCCCGGCCTCCCGGCTTCCCGGCCTCCCGGCTTCCCGGCTTTCCGGCCTCCCTATCTCCCCTTGTCGGTGGCCCCGGTTACCATCGATCGAGAACAGTTCGAACAGTGCGGGGAGAGGGGGAGGTTCGCGTGGACCGGTCACGACGCCACGACGTCCCGCTCGCCCGGATCGCCCGGGCGCTCTCCGTGCTGCTCCCGCTCGTGCTGCTCGGGGGAGCCCTCGGCCTGTTCGCCGGGGAGAGCGGGCTGGGCGCCGTGGTGGTCGCCCTCGCGGCGACCGTCGCCGCCGTCTCCGTGGGTGCCGAGGCCCTGGCCGCCGCCGCGCGGTTCGTACGGCCGGTGCCCCCGCACCGAATACGCACCGCGATCCGTGATCGTGAGCAGCGTACGGCGTTCCTGCCGCAGCGTGATCCCGATGCCTCGGGCCGGTCGCGGCCCAGGGCGCCCGGCCGTCCCCTTCCGACGGCCGCGTAGGGGCGCGCAGTTCTCCTCGCCATCTGCTGACTGATCACTGTTGTCGCCCCTCGTGGGTCGTCACGCCGAAATGCACCTCTTTCGACGTTCGACGAGACCCTTCGGAGGGCCCACGTGTCCGTTTTCACCCATCTTGTTGTCGAGTTGGGCCGGCTTCTTGAGCCGGTGCTGGCCGAGTCCGCGACCGCTGCCGCGATCGTGCTGTTCACCGTGCTCGTACGGCTCGCCCTGCACCCGCTGAGCAGGGCCGCCTTCCGCGGTGCGACCCCGCTGGCCGGCTGCCTGCCCCTGCTGCTGCAACTGCCGGTGTTCTTCCTCATGTACCAGGCGTTCTCCTCGGGGGGTGAGCTGCTGAGTCACCGGCTGTTCGCCGCGCCGCTCGGGTCCCGGTGGGTGGATGCGCTGGGGGAGGGCGGTCCGTTCGGGGCGCAGGGGCTGGTGTTCCTGGCGCTGTTCGGGGCGATCGCGGTGGTGGCCGCCTGGAGTGCCGTGCGCGGGCGCCGGTCGGCGGCCGCGGCCGCCACAGCCGCCGCGGCCGACGCCGCGAAGCAGCCCGCCCCCGGCTCCGGCAGGGCGAAGCGGGGGAGCAAGGCCGGGGCCGGGGGTGGGGCCGGCTCCCGTGCCCGGGCTGGTGCCGGTGCCGGTGCTGCCGTCGGTGCCGGTGCCGGTGCCGGTGCCGGCTTCCGTGCCCGGGTCGTGGATGGTCACCGCGCCGGGGCCGGTGCTGGTGCCGCGGCGCTGCCCGAGCTGAGCGCCGAGCAGCAGGAGGTCATGCGCAAGCTGGGCGGCGTACTGCCCCTGATCTCGTTCGGGACGCTGATCACCGCGGCCGTGGTGCCGCTGGCCGCCGGGCTCTACCTGCTCACCACCACCGCCTGGACGGTCGCCGAGCGGGCCTGGCTCGAACACCGCAAGGCCCGGGCCGCGGCCCACACCGAAGCGCCCGGTGCCGAACGGGGGGCCGACGGAGCGGCGCGTTCCAGTCTGTGAACAGGGTCTTGCGGATTGGGTGGACTTCTTGGAGGATCAGCCAATCCTCCGATGGCCGCAACCCATCGTCCGGCCCGGGGCATGCCCATGGGCCGACCACCCACGACCACGGGAGAATGCCCATGAAGCTGCTGCGTGTCGGACCGGTCGGGTCGGAGCGCCCCGCGCTGCTCGACCAGGACGGGATCCTGCGGGACCTGTCCGGCCTGGTCACGGATGTGGACGGCGCCCTGCTCGCTGACGACTCCGTGCTGTCCCGGGTACGGGACGCGGCGGAGTCGGGTGAGCTTCCGGTCCTGGACGCCGAAGGGCTGCGGATCGGCGCACCCGTCGGCCGCATCGGCAAGATCGTGGGCATCGGTCTGAACTACTTCGGGCACGCGGCGGAGATCGGCGCGGAGCCGCCGGCCGAGCCGATCCTCTTCCTGAAGGCGGCGGACACGGTGGCCGGCCCCGACGACACGGTCCTGATCCCGCGCGGCAGCGTGAAAACCGACTGGGAGGCCGAGCTCGGCGTCGTCGTCGGCAGCACCGCCCGCTACCTGGACTCCGCGGAGCAGGGCCTGGCGCACGTCGGCGGCTACGTGCTGGTCAACGACGTCTCGGAGCGCGAGTTCCAGATCGAGCGGGGCGGCACCTGGGACAAGGGCAAGAACTGCGAGACCTTCACCCCGCTCGGTCCGTGGCTGGTGACCGCCGACGAGATCCCGGACCCGCAGGTCCTGGACGTGAAACTGTGGGTCAACGGCGAGCTCGCGCAGGACGGCAACACCTCTGACCAGATCTTCCCGGTCGGCGAGGTCGTCCGGTACCTGAGCCGGTTCATGACCCTGTACCCGGGCGACGTCATCGTCACCGGTACGCCGGCCGGCGTGGCGATGGGCCGGCCGGAGCCGAAGCCGTACCTGCGGGCGGGTGACGTCGTGGAGCTGGAGATCGAGGGGCTGGGCCGTCAGCGCCAGGAGTTCAAGGGCGCGTAGCCGCCGTCGGGAGCGGACGGAAGGCGTGGGCGGGGCTGTCGTCGAGGCGGCACCGCCTTTGCCGCGTCCGCGTCCGCGTCCGCGTGCGCGTGCGCGTGCGGAGGTGCGTTCAGGTGCGTGTCCGCGGCCGGATGTGCTTCCCCGCCCACGTCCACGTCCACGTCCGTGTCTGCGTCCGTGTCCGCCCGTGCGGGTGCCTGCGGACGCCGGGACGTCATACGGTTCCGTGCTCCGCGGTGAGGGGGAGCTCCACGGCCACACCCTCCTGGGACGACATGCGGGCCGCCTCCAGTACGTCGAGGCAGTGCGCGGCCTCCAGCGCCGTGACCGGCGCCGGTCCGCCCGTGCGCAGGGCGGCCGCCACCGCCGCGTAGTACGCCGGGTAGTCGCCCTGCTCGGTCGGCACCGGGGCACCGCCGCCGGTCAGCGGGGACTCGCCCGACCCCACCCGCCCCCACAGGTGCGGGGGCTCCTCGCCCCAGGGCAGCCGCCCGTCCGGCCGGAGCCCCTCCCGCAGGGCGCCCTCCTGCGGGTCCAGGCCGTACTTCACGTAGCCGGCCCGGGAGCCGAGCACGCGGAACCGCGGCCCGAGCTGGGCGGTGGTCGCGCTGACGTAGAGGTGGGAGCGGACCCCGTTCGCGTGCGTGAGGGCGATGAAGGTGTCGTCGTCCGTCTCGGCGCCCGGGCGGCGCGCGTCGGTCTCCGCGTAGACCCGTACCGCCGGGCCGAACAGTACGAGGGCCTGGTCGACGACGTGACTGCCCAGGTCGTACAACAGGCCGCCGATCTCCTCCGGGGCGCCCGACTCGCGCCAGCCGCCCTTCAGTTGCGGGCGCCAGCGCTCGAAGCGGGACTCGAAGCGCTGGATCTCGCCGAGTTCGTCGTCGGCGAGGAGGCGGCGCAGGGTGAGGAAGTCGTTGTCCCAGCGGCGGTTCTGGAAGACGGAGAGGAAGGTCCCGCGCCGGTCGGCCAGGGCGCCGAGCGCCCGGGCCTCGGCGGCGGTGGCGGCGAGCGGCTTGTCCACGACCGCCGGGATGCCGGCTTCGAGGGCGGTGGTGGCGAGCGGGACGTGCGTCTTGTTGGGCGAGGCGATCACGACGAGGTCGAGGTCGCGCTCCCACAGCTTGTCGGCGGTGGGCACGGTGTGGACGTCGGGGAACTCGGCGCGGGCCTGGGCCTGCCGGGCCGGGTCGGAGGTGACGACCGTGTCGAGGACGAGTCCGTCCGTGGCGGCCACGAGGGGGGCGTGGAAGACGGAACCGGCGAGTCCGTAGCCGATGACGCCGACGCGGAGTGGTGCGGTGGGGGCGGGGGTGCTCATGGGAACCACTTTCGCAACAGTGTTGTCTAAGTGCAAGGAGGGTGGACAATGGGCTCGTGAACAGGGGTAGCAGGAACAGCGGCCACAGGGATGCGCACGGTCGGCGCGGCGGGGTGAACCTGCCTGCGCTGCGCGGCCACAACGAGGCACTGGTGCTGGACCTGCTGCGCGGCGCCGGACCGACGGGCCTGGGCCGCGCGGAACTCGCCGCCTGTACGGGGCTCACCCCGCAGGCCGTCAGCAAGATCACGGCTCGGCTCGGCGCGGACGGCCTGGTCGCGGAGGCGGGCCGCGCGGCGTCCACCGGCGGCAAGCCGCCCACCCTGCTCCGGCTGGTGCCGGAGGCGCGGCACGCGCTGGGCGTGTATCTGGACCGTGACGTGCTCAGAGCGGTACGGGTGGACCTGGCCTGCCGCGTCGTCGCCGACAGCGGCGGCCCGCTCGACTTCGGGGCCGGGCCGGAGGCGGCGGTGGAGGCGGTCGTACGGGCGGTCTCCCGGCTCGGTGATCCGTACGGGCCGCCGCTCCTGGGTGTGGGTGTGGCCGCGCCGGGGCCGCTGGACCACCGGGCCGGGGTGATGGGGCGGGTGACCGGGTTCCCGAGCTGGAAGGACTTCCCGATGCGCGGTGTGCTGGAGGGGCGGCTGGGCCTTCCGGTGCTGCTGGACAAGGACACGAACGCCGGCGCGGCCGCGGCCGCCGGGGCGTGGCTCCGGGCCACCTGGCCGGATGCGGGCTCCGATGCGGATGTGGCTGCGGGTGCGGGTGCGGGCGCGGGCGCGGATGTGGGTGCGGATGTGGGTGCGGTGGCCGGGGGCGGTCTTGCCGGTGGCGGGTCCCACACCTGCGTGTACTTGCACGTCGGGACGGGCCTCGGGGCCGGGTTGTGGCTGGGCGGCGGGGTCTACCGGGGCGCGCGCTCGGCGGCGGGGGAGTTCGGCCACCAGGTGATCCAGCTGGACGGGCCGCCGTGCCGGTGCGGGGCGCGCGGCTGTGTGGAGGCGCTGTGCCTGGAGGCGGTGGCCCGCGGTGATCTTCCCGGAGCGGCGCGGATCGTGGGTGAGGCCGCGGCCAACCTGGTCGCGCTGCTGGACGTGGACCGGGTGCTGCTCGGCGGGCGCGTGGTGGCTTCGGCGCCGGACGTCTTCGTGGCCGGTGTCGGGGCCGTTCTCGCGGCCCGCGCGTTGGATCCGGCCCGGCCGGTGGTTGCCCTGGCGGGGGCGGGTGTGGCGGAGGGGGCGGCGGAGATGGCGCTGACGTCGTTGTTCGGGCGTGAGGGGTGACGGTTTGCGGGGCGCGGGGCGCGGGGCGCGGGGCGCGGCTGCCGGGCGGATGCGGGTTCGTTGCCGGGTGCGGCGCCGTTGCGGGGGCGCTGCCCCCGAGCCCCCGCGCCTCAAACGCCGGCGGGGCTGGAAGAGGGGGGCGCTGCCCCCCCGGGGCATCGTGCCTGAAGAGGTGGTGGGGCCGGAAGAGTGGGGCTCCGCCCCGGATCCTGTGCCTCAAGCGGCGGTGAGGCCGGAAGAGCGAGGCGCCGCCTCGGCCCCCCGTGCCTCAAGTGCCGGTGGGGCTGGGAGAGCGGGGCGCTGCCCCCTGGGGCCCCGTGTGTGAAGGGGTGGCGGGGGCGGAAGAATGGGGCGCTGCCCCCGGCCCTCGCGCCTCAAGTGCCGGTGGGGTCGGAAGAGCCGGGTGCTGCCCCCGAGCCCCCGCGCCTCAAACGCCGGCGGGGTTGGCTGCCCCGGGGGCCCCGTGCCTGTGAGGCTCTGCCCGGGCCTCAAGCGCCGGTAGGGCTGGAAGAGTGGGGCTTCGCCCCGGGTGCGGGCCTCGGGGGGCCGGGGGCGAGCTGAACGGGGTTGACCTGTGGGGCAATCGGGCGTAAACCGGAACGACTCGGGCGTGGTGCGCGGAGAGGGAACGCGCGGGCGTGGCAAGGTGCGGACAGGCCGGGGTGATGATCACCTCGTCCGACCATCGTCCTGTCCGGCGAGCAGCGAAGGTCTTCCATGCGACTGCGCCAAGCCCTTGCCCTCACCGCCTTCCTCTCCGCCGCCCTGGCCGCCCTCACCGCGACCACCGCGGGTGCGGACATCGGCACCGGCGGCGGTGCCCGCCCCGCGCCCGCGATGCCGTCCCGCGTCAAGGCCACCTGCGGCGACGGCAAGAGTTCCGCCTTCCCCATCGGGGCGCGCATCCGCGGGGGCCCGGCCGTGTACCGCACCGGCGGCGAGCTGCAGACCTGGTACCTGGACCTGACCAACACCACGGCTTCCGAGTGCAAGGCCATCCACCCCGTCGTGGTCCTCACCGACAAGGCCCGCACCCTGCGCCCCGCCCACCTGCGGATGGAGTTCGAAACCCCGGACGGTGTCCTGCCCGCCGGCCTCGAACGCAGTGACCGCGACGAGATCATCGCCGTCTTCGACGGCGGCGACGCCTTCCCCGGCTTCACCGTGGGTCCGGGCGGCACCCGAACCGTCAAGGTCGGCCTCGCCTTCGCCTCCGACGCCCCCACCGGCGAGGTCGTCGCCGACGCCGCCCTCGTGCAGCGCAAGAGCGGCGACGGGGACTGGGTCGGGGAAGCGGGCGGCTACCGGTTCTCCGTCGAGGAGCCCGACGACTCCGTCGAGGGCGGCTCCCTCGCCCACACCGGTCCCCGCGAGTGGACGTACGGCGCAGGGTCCGTAGCGGCCCTAGCCGCGGGCGGCGGCCTCCTGCTGGGGGCCCGTCGGCTCCGTGCCCGGGCCCGCACCCGCGCGTACTGACGTCCGCCCGGACCGTCCGCCCGGACCGTCCGCCCGGACCGTCCGCCCGGTCCGCCCGGTCCGTCCGCTCGGTCCGTCCGCCCGGACCGTCCGCCCGGACCGTCCGCCCGGACCGGCCGCTCGGTCCGCCGCCACGTCCGTGCGGAGTCCCGTGCGGACGCCGCGGCCGTCCCGCATAGAGTCCCGTCGTGGACAAGAACCTCCCGGCCCACCGCCCCGGCTCGCCCGTGCGGTCCGGTATCCCCGAGCACGGCCGCATCCCCAAGTACTACGCCGTCAAGGCCCGGATCGCCGAGCTCCTCGACGAGCTCGGCGAGGGCGGGACCCTGCCCACCGAGCGGGATCTGGCCGAGTGCTACGAGGTGTCCCGCGAGACCGTCCGGCAGGCCCTGCGAGAGCTGCTGCTGGAGGGCCGGCTGCGCCGCTCCGGCCGGGGGACCGTCGTCGCCGGACCCAAGCTGGAGCAGCCGCTCTCCCTCGCCAGCTACACCGAGGGCGTGCGCCGCCAGGGTCGCCGCCCCGGCCGGCAGCTGATCGGGCTGGAGGAGTTCCCCTGCCCGCCCGACCTCGCGCCGGGCATCGGGGCCGGGCCCGGCGAACCCGTCTGGCACCTGGAGCGGGTCCTGCTCGCGGACGACGAGCGCGTCGGCCTGGAGAGCACGTACATCCGGGTGGCCCGCGCCCCCCGACTGAGCAGTGATTTCCAGCCGGACTCCTCCTTCTACGGATATCTGCGCGACAGCCTCGGCATCTCCTTCGGCGAGGCCGACGAGAAGCTGGAGACCGTGCTCGCGACCCCTCGGGAAGCCCTGCTGATCGGCACTCCGCCGGCCCTGCCCATGCTGCTCATCCACCGCTTCTCGCGGGACCAGGACGGGCGGCCCCTGGAGCGGGTGCGTTCGCTCTACCGTGGTGACCGGTTCAGCTTCACGACCCGCCTGCGGGCCGAATAGTCCGCAGCAGCCGCAGCGCACCACCCGTACCGACCGAAAAGGGGCGCAGTGAAGTCACAAAAAGATAACGGGTCTAGTCCAAGCGTCGGGGGCTGTTCACCGGCGCGTCGCCGGACCGATCCTCCGGGGTCACGGTCCGCACCCACCGTTGGCGGCGTGAGAGTCATAGTCGTCGGAGGCGGCGTGGTCGGCACCATGCACGCCTGGCAAGCAGTCGAACGCGGCCACGAGGTCGTCCAGATCGAGCGTGAGGCCGAGGCGCGCGGCGCCTCACTGCGTAATTTCGGCCAGATCTGGATCAGTGGCCGAGCCGGAGGGGAGGAGCTCGCCACCGCCCTGCGCGCCCGCGAACTCTGGGAGCGCATCGGCGCGGAGGTACCCGGTCTGGGCTTCCGGGCCAACGGCTCCCTCACCCCCGTCCGTACCGCCCGTGAGTACGCCGTCGCCGAGGCGGCCCTCGCCCGCCCGGACGCCGCCGCCCGCGGCTACGAGCTGCTCGGCGCCGACGAGGCGCGCAGGATCAACCCGGCCCTGCGCGGCGCGTTCGAGGCCGCCCTGTGGTGCGAGCGGGACGCGGCCGTCGAGCCCCGCACCGCCCAACTGCACCTACGCGAGGCCCTGAAGGCCAGGGCAGGCGGCCGCTACACCTTCCTCCCCGGCCGCGAGGTCCGCGAGGTCACCGGCCCCGGCGCCGTCCGCGACGACCACGGCGACGTCCACCGCGGCGACGCGGTGGTCCTCGCCACCGGCGCCTGGCTGTCGGGGCTGGTCCGCGAACTGGCCCCCGACCTGCCCGTGCGCAGGGTCCGGCTGCAGATGATGCAGACCACCCCGCTCGGCGAGGAGCTCACCACCTCCGTCGCGGACGCCGACAGCTTCCGCTACTACCCCGCCTACCGGTCCGCCGCCCTCGACGAGCTGAACGCCGGCCAGGCCCAGACGGCGGTCGCCGCCGCACACGGGATGCAGCTGCTGATGGTCCAGCGCCGGGACGGCGGGCTGACCATCGGTGACACCCACGAGTACGAGCACCCCTTCGCCTTCGACACCGTCGAGGAGCCCTACGAGCACCTCACCGAGGTGGTCGAGTCCTTCCTGGGCCGCCCCCTGCCGAAGATCAGGAACCGCTGGGCGGGCGTGTACGCGCAGTGCACCGACACCACCCGCGTCGTCCACCGCCGGCAGGTCGCCGACGGCGTCTGGCTGGTGACCGGACCCGGCGGGCGCGGCATGACCTGCTCGCCCGCCATAGCCGAGACCACCGCGAACGAACTGGGCTGGTAACACCGATGACCGACACCGACACCGCCACCACCGCCAACTCCGCCGCCACCACCGACAACTCCGCCACCACCAGCACCCCGGATCCCCGCCGCCTGGTCGTCCTCGACATGGCCGGCACCACCGTCGCCGACGGCGGCCTCGTCGAGCGCGCCTTCGAGCGGGCCGCCGAACGCCTCGGCGTCCGGCCCGGCACCCCCGACCACGCCGAGAAGCTCCGCCATGTCCTCGCCACCATGGGCGAGTCCAAGATCTCCGTCTTCCGCCACCTCTTCGGTACGGAGGAGCTCGCCCGGCGCGCCAATGCCGCCTTCGAGGAGGCGTACGGGGAACTCGTCGACGACGGCCTCGTCACCGAGGTGCCCGGCGCCCGTGCCGCCGTCGAGGAACTCCGCGCCGACGGCCGGACCGTCGTCCTGACCACCGGTTTCGCCCGGGTCACCCAGGACGCCATCCTCGGCGCCCTCGGCTGGCAGGACCTCGCCGACCTCACCCTCTGCCCCGCCGACGCGGGCGGCCGCGGCCGGCCCCACCCGGACATGGTGCTGACCGCGTTCCTGCGCACCGGCGCCGTGGCCGACGTGCGCGACGTCGTGGTCGTCGGCGACACCGCCTACGACATGCTCAGCGGGCGGCGCGCCGGCGCCGGCACCGTGGCGGGCGTCCTCACCGGAGCGCACGACCGCGCGACGCTGACCCGGCACGGCGCGACCCGCGTCCTCGGCTCCGTCGCCGAACTCCCGCGCCTCCTCGCGGAGCCGGCGTGAGCGGCATCCGCTTCGACGGGGTCTGCGTCGCCTACGACGGCAACACCGTCCTGGACCGCCTCGACCTGACCGTGGAGCCGGGCGAGGTGATGGCGCTGCTCGGCCCGTCCGGTTCGGGCAAGACCACCGCCCTGCGCGCGGTCGCCGGCTTCGTACGGCCCGCCGCCGGCCGCGTGCTCATCGGCGGCCGGGACGTCACCGCGCTCCCGCCGCACAAACGCGGCATCGGCATGGTCGTCCAGCAGTACGCGCTCTTCCCGCACATGCGGGTCGAGGAGAACGTCGCCTTCGGCCTCAGGGCGCAGAAGGCGCCGAGGGCCGGGATACCCGGGCGGGTCGCCGAGGCCCTGGAGATGACGGGGATGGCGGCCTACGCCCGGCGCTACCCGCGTGAGCTGTCGGGCGGCCAGCAACAGCGGGTCGCCATCGCCCGGGCCCTCGCCATCCGCCCCGGCGTCCTCCTGCTGGACGAACCCCTCTCCGCCCTCGACGCGCAGCTGCGTTCCGGAATGCTCGCCGAACTGGCCCGGTTGCACCGCGAACTGCCCGACGTGTCCATCCTGTACGTCACCCACGACCAGGTGGAGGCCCTCACCCTGGCCGACCGGATCGCCGTCATGGACCGGGCCCGGCTGCAGGACTGCGGCACACCGCGGGAGCTGTACCGGGCCCCGCGCACGGAGTTCACCGCCTCGTTCGTCGGCAACGCGAACCTGCTCCCGGTCACGGTGGCCGAGGGCGGCGCGCTCTTCGAGGGCCGTGCGCTGACCCTCGACCGGGGGCGGGCGGCGCCCGGTTCCACGGCCACCCTGTGCGTACGCCCGCACCTGCTCGGCCTCGGCGCCGGACCGAACGCGCTGAGCGGGACGATCGCCGAGGTGCAGTGGCGGGGTTCGACGCACCGGCTGTACGTCGATGTCGAGGGCCACCGGGTGAAGGCGGACCTCCCCGAACTGCGGGAGACGCCCGCGCTGGGGGACCGGGTCACGCTGCACTTCGAGCCGCGGGACGCCGTGCTGCTGGCGGCGGGGGTGGCCCATGCGTGACGCCTCGCGGCGAGCCGCGCCCCTCTCACCCGCCGCCGGAGTGCCCGCGCCCGGGGACGGGCAGGCTCGGGGCTCCGCCCCGGACCCCGCGCCTCACGCGCCTCCGGCCACCGCCGGGAGGTGCCCCCTGGCGGGGCCGGAAAGCCCGGACGTACCGCGGCGGCCCGCGCCGCCCCCACCGCCGGACGCCGCCGCCGCGCCCGGGGAGCCCCCGTCCCGCGACTCGGCGGACCCGGCCCGTCCCGTCTCCGGTCTGCCCGGCCCGGTGCCCGGCCCGGCCGCGGATCCGGATGTGCCCGGCCCGGTGCCCGTCTCCGGTGTGCCCGGCCCGGTGCCTGTCTCCGGTGTGCCCGGCCCGCCCGGGCCCGGCACCGGCCCGGCCGCGGATCCGTTGCGTACCGTGCTCGCCGCGGTGGTCGCGGCCCGCGGCCCGAGCGGTGCGGTCCCCGGCCCGCCCGGACCTGCCGCGGATCCGGATCCGGGCGTCCCCGGCCCCGGGGCGGGCCCCTCGGCTCCCGTGCGGTCCCCGCTCGCCGGTACTGCCGGAGCGGGCCGCGGGCCGGTCCTCCCGGCGCACGGCGAGAACCCGGCCGTGTCCCCCGGGGCGACCCCGCGGGCGACCCCGCGGGCGACCCCGCGGGGGATTCCGCGGGGGATCCCGCGCAGCCTGTGGGCACTGCCGCCCGTCGCCGTGCTGGCGGTGCTGTTCCTCTATCCCCTCGCCCTGGTCGTCCAGCAGTCCCTCAGCCCCGACGACGGGGGCGGCGCCTTCGACGCCTACGCCCGCGTCTTCGGGTCACGGGCCTTCGTCGATGCCCTCGGCACCACCGTCTGGCTGGCCGTCGGAGCCACCCTCGGCTGCCTGGTGCTCGGGTTCACCCTCGCGCTGATCATCGCCTTCGTGCCGTTCCCCGGAGCCCGCGCCGTCGCGAAGTTCATCGACGTCTTCCTCTCCTTCCCCTCCTTCCTCATCACCCTCGCCCTCCTCTTCCTCTACGGCACCGTCGGCATGGCCAACGGCCTCGTCACCGAGGTCACCGGAGCCGCCGAGGGCCCCTTCCGCTTCCTCACCACCCCCTGGGGCGTACTCCTCGCGGAGATCACGTACTTCACGCCCTTCGTGATCCGCCCGCTCCTCGCCGCGTTCTCCCAGCTGGACACCGCCCAGCTGGAGGTCGCCGCGGGCCTCGGCGCCCGCCCCGCCCGCATCGTCCGGCAGGTGATCCTGCCCGAGGCGCTCCCGGCCCTCGGCGCCGGCGGCAGCCTCGTCCTCGTCATGTGCCTCAACGAGTTCGGGATCGTCCTGTTCACCGGGGCCAAGGACGTCACGACCCTGCCAATGCTCATCTACGGCAAGGCCATCCTCGAATCCGACTACCCGGCCGCCTGCGTGGTCGCCGTCGTCAACATCGCGATCTCCGTCGGCCTGTTCGGCCTCTACCGGGTGGTGAGCAAGCGTGCTGGTGCATAGCAGGACCGGCCGCTGGGCCGCCTGGGGCCTGTTCGGTCTGCTCTTCCTGCCCCTCTTCGCCCTGCCCCTGCTCGTCGTGGTCGCGGCGTCCTTCGCCACCCACTGGTCCGGGGCCCTCCCCTCCGGTCCGACCACCGCGAACTACACCGCCGCCGTCCGCGGCGAATCCCTCCAGGCCCTCACCACCAGCCTGCTCACCGCCGTCGCCGCGAGCCTCCTCGCGCTCACCGTCGGCACCTGGGCCGCGCTGGCGGGGGCCGCGCTGAGGAAGCGGGGCAAGCGTGTCCTGGACGCGCTGTTCATGCTGCCCGTCGCCGTACCGTCCGTGGTCGTCGGCCTCGCCGTCCTCGTCGCCTTCAGCCGCCCGCCCGTCCTGCTCAACGGCACCGGCTCGATCGTCGTCCTGGCGCACACCGTCCTCGTCACGGCCTTCGCCCACCAGTCCGTCTCGGCCGCGATCGTCCGGCTCGACCCCGCCTACGAGCAGGCGGCGGCCTCCCTGGGCGCCCGCCCCGCCTACGTGCTGTGGCGGGTCCGGCTCCCCCTGCTGCTGCCGTCCCTCACGGCCGCCGCCGGACTCTGCTTCGCCCTGTCCATGGGCGAGCTCAGCGCCACGATGATGCTCTACCCGCCGGACTGGATGCCCCTCCCCGTCCGCATCTTCACCGCCACCGACCGCGGTTCGCTCTTCAGCGGCTCCGCCGTCGCGGTGGTCCTGATGACCACCACCCTGCTGGTCCTCCTGGCGGTCTCCCGCATCCGCACCAGGGCCTCGTACCGCTGATCCCCGCCGATCCCCGCCGATCCCCGCCGATCCCTGCTCATCCCCGCTCGCCCCTGCCGATCCCGCCGATCTCCACCGACTCCCTTTCTCCGTGAGGAAGTTCCATGCCCACAACGCTCGTGCTCCGTACCGCCGCCGTCACCGGCGGCCTCGCCCTGACCGCCTCCCTCACCGCCTGCGGCGGCGCCTCCCCGGCCGGCTCCAAGGGCGCCGAGAAGGTCGTCACCGTCTACAGCGCCGACGGCCTCAAGGGCGAGAAGGGCGACGGCTGGTACGACCGGGTCTTCGCCGACTTCACCAGGAAGACCGGCATCGAGGTCAAGTACGTGGAGGGCGGCTCCGGCGAGATGGTGCAGCGCGCCGTCCGAGAGAAGACCAACACCCAGGCCGACGTGCTGATCACCCTGCCGCCCTTCATCCAGCAGGCCGACGGCAAGGGCCTGCTGCAGTCCTACGTCCCCCAGGGCGCCGACAAGGTCAACGGCGCGGACAAGTCCGCCGACGGCAAGTGGACCTCGGTCGTCAACAACTACTTCGGCTTCGTCTACAACAAGAAGGAGCTCGCCGAGGCGCCCAGGACGTGGGAGGAACTGCTGGACGCCCGCTACAAGGGCAGGCTGCAGTACTCCACCCCGGGCGTCGCGGGCGACGGCACCGCCGTCCTCATCAAGGCGATGCACGACTTCGGAGGCAAGGAGCCGGCGATGGAGTACCTGAAGGAGCTCCAGGCCAACAACGTCGGCCCGTCCTCCTCCACCAGCAAGCTCGCGCCCAAGACCGACAAGGGCGAGCTGCTCGTGGCCAACGGCGACGTCCAGATGAACTTCGCGCAGTCCAGGTCCATGCCGAACCTGGGCATCTGGTTCCCCGCGAAGGAGGGCGGCAGGCCCACCACCTTCGCCCTGCCCTACGCGGCGGGCCTGGTCGCCAAGGCCCCGCACGCCGAGAACGGCAGGAAGCTCCTCGACCACCTGCTCGGCGAGGAGGCGCAGAAGCTGGTCAGCGAGGTGGGCGGCGGTTTCCCGGCCCGCACCGACGTCAAGCCCACCGACGCCAACGCCGTCGAACTCGTCCGGCTCATGACCGGTGTCGAGGTGTTCGAGCCGGACTGGGCGGACATCGACAAGAACCTCACCGCCTACGTCGACGCATGGAAGTCGGCAACCGGAAGCTGACTGGTCGCTTCCAGGTCACCCTCCCGGCCACCCACGACCGACAGAGTGTCCCCTGCCTGAGGGCCCCTCGGACGAAGTCCGGGGGACGGGTCCGGACCGAGGACCGCACCTTCGGTCCGGGCCCGGCGCATGTCCCCAACGCCTTCCTTCCACGATCACTCCCGGAGGAGTTCGTGTCCCCTGCCGTCCCCGCCGGACGCACCCTCGCCATGGCTGCCACCGCCACCGCCCTGCTCGCCACCGTCCTCGGTACCCACCCCGCCACGGCGGCCGCCACCACCGACAAGGTCCTCGTCATCGGTGTCGACGGCGCGGTCCTCGACCGCGTCAAGGCCGCCAACGCCCCTTACCTGCAGGGCCTGATGGCCCAGGGGCTGACCGCCCGCAGCACCCTCTACGCGGGCCCGATGGCCGCGACCTCCTCGGGCCCCGGCTGGTCCACCGTCGCCACCGGGGTCTGGCCCGACAAGCACGGCGTGAAGGACAACTCCTTCACCGGCAAGAACTACGCCGCGTACCCGGACTTCCTCACCCGGATCGAGAACGCCAAGCCGGAGCTCAACACCTACGCGGCTGCGGACTGGGAGCCCATCACCTCCACGGACCAGAACGGTCCGATCTTCTCCGCCAAGGTCGACAAGCGGCTCTCCCTCAAGGGCGACCGCGACGGCTACCGCAACGAGGACCCGAAGGTGGCCGCCGCGGCAGCCACGGAACTGCGCACCCAGAACCCGGACGCCGCCTTCGTCTACCTCGGCGAGATCGACGCCGCCGGCCACTCCCACGGCGCGGCGAGCCGGCAGTACCTCGACGCCGTCGCCCGCGTGGACGCCCTGGTCGGCCGGCTCCTCACGGCCGTCCAGGACCGCCCGACGTACGGCCGGGAGAACTGGAAGATCCTGGTCACCACCGACCACGGGCACACCGCCGCCGGCGGCCACGGCGGCTCCAGCATCGCCGAACGCGGCACCTTCGTCATCGCCAAGGGCGCCGGGATCCCCGCCGGTTCGGTCCGCGACGACGTCAGGCTCGCCGACGTCGCCGCGACCGCCCTCGCCCAGGTCGGTGTGAGTGCGCCCGGCATCGACGGTGTCGCGCTGGGCACCCCGGACGCGGACCCCTTCGACACCGTGCGCCCGAGCCTGCAGGCCCGGGTGGACGAGACGGGCATCCCCGCCGGGGTGAAGGGCTTCACCCGCACCCCGCCCGCCGGCTGGTCCGTGGACAACTCCAGGATGGGCACGGGCGGTGTCACCGAATGGGCCGGCTGGTCCTTCGCGACCGACGAGTTCTGGACGCAGTCGCAGCGCGACCAGTGGCGCGAGCTGAACGTCCGCTCCCGTGACGTCTTCGCCGTCGCCGACTCCGACGAGTGGGACGACAAGACCCACACCGGCACCTTCGACTCCACCCTCGTCACCCCCAAGTGGCCGGTCGTGGGCGGCAGTACGCGCACCCTCGCCTTCCAGTCGCACTACCGCCACGAGGCCGGCCAGACCGCCCAGGTCCTGGTCTCCTACAACGGCGGCACCCCGACGGTGGTGAAGAGCTACACCGCCGACGCCGTCGCCAAGGCCGAGTCCGTCGCCCTCCAGGTCCCGGGCGGCGCCACCGATGTCCAGGTCCGCTTCCGCTACAGCGGTGACAACAACTGGTTCTGGGCCGTGGACGACGTGCGCCTGGGCTGACCGACCGCCCCGGAGTCCGGGCTGTGGACGGCAGGGACGTCCGCGGCCCGGCCCGGATAGGGTGGGGTGCAGGTGGTACAGACCAGAAGTCGAGGTCGCAGGTCAGCGAGAGCGGAGAGCAGTCCAGTGGCAGAGCGCAAGCCGATCGAATCGTGGCTCACCGACATGGACGGGGTCCTCATCCACGAGGGCACACCGATCCCCGGCGCCGATGCCTTCATCAAGCGGCTGCGCGAGTCCGGCAAGCCCTTCCTGGTGCTGACCAACAACTCCATCTACACCCCGCGCGACCTCCAGGCCCGCCTGGCCCGCATGGGTCTGGACGTCCCCGTGGAGAACATCTGGACATCCGCCCTGGCCACCGCGAAGTTCCTCGACGACCAGCGCCCGGGCGGCACGGCCTACGTCATCGGCGAGGCCGGTCTGACGACCGCCCTGCACGACATCGGCTACGTCCTCACCGACCACGAGCCCGACTACGTGGTGCTGGGCGAGACCCGGACGTACAGCTTCGAGGCCATGACCAAGGCGGTCCGCCTGATCAACGCCGGGGCGCGTTTCATCTGCACCAACCCCGACGAGACCGGCCCGTCCACCGAGGGCCCGCTGCCGGCCACCGGTGCGGTGGCCGCGCTGATCACCAAGGCGACCGGCAAGCAGCCGTACTTCGCCGGCAAGCCGAACCCGCTGATGATGCGCACCGGCCTCAACGCCATCGGCGCGCACTCGGAGACCAGCGCGATGATCGGCGACCGGATGGACACCGACGTGCTGGCCGGTCTGGAGGCGGGCATGCAGACCTTCCTCGTGCTGACCGGTCTGACCACCGAGCAGGACACCGAGAAGTTCCCGTACCGCCCGACCAGGACGGTCCCCTCGATCGCCGACCTGGTCGACCTGGTCTGACGGTCGTGCGGGCGGCCGTGCGGGCGGTCGTCCGGGCGCGGTGCGTACGGGGGCGGTGCGTACGGCCGTGCGGGCGTACCGCGTTTGGGGCGTACGGCTGACACGTACGGCGCCGCTCCGGATGCGGAGCGGCGTGCCGCGCGTGAATCTCCTTGTCGAGGAGGTTCACCATGCGCAGTGTTCCGATCGCTGTCCGCACCGCCGCCGTGGCCGCCGCCCTGGCGGCCTTCTCCGCGGTGACCGCGCCTACCGCCCTCGCGGGCGAGGAGGACCGCGGCCGCGGCAGCATCGCCGTCGACCCGAGCCCGGCCCACCCCGGAGCGCAGGTCAAGCTGCGCGTCCAGGGGTGTGACGGCAACCGGGGAGTGGCCAAGTCCTCCGTCTTCGTGGCGGACGCCGACCTCTACGGGCGCGACGGCGGTCGCCGCAGCCCGCTCTACGGCGACGCGATGATCAGCTCGCACGCCTCACCCGGCCGGCACGCCGTCCGGGTGTACTGCGACGGCGACGAGAAGGTCACCGGTTCCGTCCAGGTGTCCGCGTACCGCCGTCCGTCGCACCACGCCTCGCCGGTCTGGCCGGTCCACGCGGGCGGCGGCGGCATGGCGGACCGCCCGGCGGAGGCTCCCGGCCTGGTCACCGCGGCGAAGAAGGAACACGGGCAGGACGGTCCGGGGACGCCGCACACGGTGATCGGCGCGGTGCTCGCCGCGGCGGCCACGCTGGCCGTGGCGGGCCGGGCGCTGACCCTGCGCCGCCGCCGCAGCGGTGAGTGAGGGGACGGGCCCCGCGTGAGCGAGTGGCGGACGGACGAGGCGAGGGCCACCGCCGGGGGCCGGATGCTGACCTTCGCGGCCTGGTCCGTGCTGGTGCTGGGGCTGTGGCTGTGGGGCCGTGAGCTGACCGTGGCGCCGGCCACGCCCTCCGGGCAGGCCGGCGGGGCGCTGAGCGCGGGGCTCCCGGCCGCGCACGCCCCCGTCGCCGGCTCCCTGCCGCAGCGCGTCGACGTGCCGTCCATGGGCATCCAGGCCCCGGTGGTGTCCCGGGGCCTGGACAAGGACGGTGCGATCGATCCGCCGCCGTACGACAGCCCGGGCACGGTGGGCTGGTGGGGGCAGGGCGTCCAGCCGGGGGCGGTGGGGACGGCGCTGATGGTGGGGCACGTGGACACGCGGTCCAAGCCGGCGGTCTTCTACGGCCTGAGTTCGGTGCAGCCGGGTGACAAGGTGCGCGTGGTGCGGGCGGACGGTTCCGTGGCCGAGTTCACGATCGAGGACGTACGGGTCTACGAGCGCGCGGCCTTCGACGCGCACAGGGCGTACGGTCCGCGGGTCCGGGGCCGGGCGGAGCTGCGGCTGGTGACCTGCGGGGGCACCTACGACAAGGCGGCCAAGGAGTACACGGCGAACGTGGTGGTCTCCGCCTACCTGACGGGTGTGGGCGTCCGCGCGGGCACGTCGGTCTAGTGCCTGGCCGTCCGCCGGTCCGGTGAACGAAGAAGCCCCTCACAGCTTTCGCTGTGAGGGGCTTCCTCCGTCTGTGCGCCGCCAGGGACTCGAACCCCGGACCCGCTGATTAAGAGTCAGCTGCTCTAACCAACTGAGCTAGCGGCGCTTGCTGACAGGGAAAACTCTACCCCACCTCCGCAGGTGCCCATGACCAGCCACGCCCGCCTTGTCCGATTAACCCATGTTTGAGCGATTTATCGTGCACGATATGTCTGCGCCGACCGCATCTGATGCGTTATCAGGTGTGGCCCCGGTCGACCACCGGAACAGCAGGGGAGTGGACGGACCGCATGACGATGCAGCCCCCGACGCACGTGCAGATGCCGATGCCCGCCTTCGAGGAGTACGAGCCCGCGGGCGACTGCGTGTGCCGGGGATGCGCCCAGCGCCGCCGCGCCCTCGCCCGGGCCAGGGCCATACCGCTCCGGGACGGCGGCCACCCCGCCGCGCGCGGGGCGCGCCGGGCCCTGGTCCTGGCCACCGCCGCCGGGGTGGTCCTCGGCGGTGGCGGCGGGACCGCGGTGGCCCTGAGCGCACCGGCCACCGGACCGGTGGCCCTCGACGACCCCGGCAGCCCCCAGGGCGGCCGCACCCCCCTGCACGGCCCGAAGGGCAAGCCCGGCAACCCCGGAGCCCCGGGCAAGCCGGGCACGGTCAAGCGGATCGACCGCACGACGATCATCACCAGGGCGAAGCTGTGGCTGGACGCCCAGGTCCCGTACAGCATGTCGGCGTACTGGACGGACGGCTACCGGCAGGACTGCTCCGGCTACGTCTCCATGGCCTGGAACCTCGGCTCGAACGAGTGGACCGGAAGCCTCGACAAGTTCGCCACCAAGATCACGAAGGAGGAGCTGCTGCCCGGGGACATGCTGCTCTTCCACAACCCGGCCGACCCCACCAACGGCTCCCACGTGGTCCTCTTCGGCGGCTGGGTCGACGAGACCCGCACGCACTACGTGGCCTACGAGCAGACGCGCCCCACGACGCGGAAGCTGGCCACGCCCTACGGGTACTGGGCCAACGCGGCGAAGTACGTCCCGTACCGGTTCAACGGGGTGACGGGCGGCATCGTCCCGGAGGCCCCGGGCGCCGTCCCCGCCCCCGCCCCCGAGCCGCCGGCGGCGGGCCCGAACCCGGGCGCTGCCGCCAGGACCTTCCCCGGCGCGGACAAGTTCGCCCCGGGTGCCGCCAACGACCACGTGGCCCAGCTGGGCCGGATGCTCATCGAGCGCGGCGCGTACCGCTTCTACCCCAAGGGAGTGGCCGACCGGACGTGGAGCGACCACGACAGGCTCGCCACCCAGGCCTTCCAGCGCGCGCAGGGCTGGACGGGCGCCGACGCCGACGGCGTTCCCGGCGCGCACACCTGGCGCCTGCTCGTCGACAAGCAGGGCAGGAACATCCCGCCGACGGTGGGCGCGGCGCCCGGCCCGGGCGGCGTACGGGCCTACCCGGGGCCCGCGGTGTTCCGCCCCGGCCAGTCCCACCCGGCCGTCGAGGCCCTCGGCCGGCAACTGGTGAAGAAGGGCTTCGGCAAGTACTACACGTCCGGTCCGGGCGCCCGCTGGGGCGAGGCCGACCGCCGCAACGTCGAGGCCTTCCAGCGCGCGCAGGGCTGGCGCGGGGCCGCGGCCAACGGCTACCCGGGCCCGGAAACCTGGCGCCGGCTGTTCGCATGACGGAGGTAACGATGTTCCCCACGCGCACCACCTCGACGACGGGCACCCTCCGCGTACCGGCCGCCACCGCTGCCGCCGCGACCTCCTTCGGCTGGGCCGCCGCGACCCCGACCCTGTCCCTGCGGGTGGCCGCGCCGGAGCCCGCGGGCGAGGCCGGGCGGCGGCCGGAGCCGTCGACCGCCGCCGAGCCCCGGGAGGCCGCCCCCGCCCCCGCCCCCGCCCCCGCCACCGTCCCGGCGCCCGCGGCAGCGCCGCACGACGAGCCGACGCCCGCCGACGCGGGTGCGCCCCGGTACGGCGCGCCGGTGGCGGCCGCCGCCGTCCCGCCAGTCCCGTCCGCCGTGCCCGCCGTGCCCGCCGTCCTGGCGGAGCCGATCATGGCGGCTCCGGGGGCGGCGGCGCGCGCCTCCGCCTTCCCGGCACCCGCCGACGGGGCCGCGCCCGCAGCGCACCCAGTGGCCCGGGCGTCGGCTCCGGAGCAGGCGACCGTTCATGGGGAACGGGAGCCCGCGTCGACGGGGGTCGTCGGCCGGACAGCGGCGGTGCCCGCTCCGCACCCCGTGCGGGACGAGCCCGGGACCGCGTCCCCCTCCGCCCCGCTGGGCACGTACCCCCGACCGTCGGCGGCGGAGGCTCCGCCCACCCGCCGGAACACGACGGCCTGCCCGGCGGCCGGTCCCGCACCGCACCGCGCGACCGCGGCGGGCCCGGCGGCGGCGCCCGCACCACAGTCCGTGCCCGTGGCACCCGGACCCGCACCGCATGCGGGGCGCGGGGCCGGGGTCGTCCCCGTCTCCGGCCGGCCGGCGGTGTCCGCCGGTCAGGCTCCGCTCCGGGAGGCGGACAAGGAGGGTGTTCCCGCCTCCGGTCCGGTGGCCGGGCAGGTTTCGCTTCATGCGGCCGGGGTGGCGCAGGAGGTGCCCGCAGGGCCGGTTTCGCGTCCCGAGGCCGGGTCCGTGCTGCAGTCCGCGACGGGTGAGGGGGTGGCGGTGCCCGCGCCGGATGCCGTGTCCGTGCCCACCGGGCGGGTGGCCGGAGCCGGTCCGGCGGCCGTGCCTCTGCCAGTGGCCGGGCCGGTTTCGAGGCCCGAGGCCGGGTCCGTGCCGCAGTCCGCGACCGGTGAGCGGGTGGCGGTGCCCGCACCGGATGCCGTGCCCGTGCCCACCGGGCGGGTGGCCGGAGCCGGTTCGCCGCCGGCATCGGCCGAGGCGGTGGTGCCCGCCGCGCGGGAGGCGGCCGAGGCCGAGCCCGGGCTCGGCCCGGGCGGCCCGGACCCGCAGCGCGACGAGCCCGGCGCGGCGCGTTCCGGCGTACCCGGGCCCGGGCCCGGGGTGGCCGAGATCGTCGCCCGGGCGGTGGCGCGCGCCATGGACGAGGACGACACGCAGGACCTCCCGAACGTCGCCGCCCCCCGCCGCGGGTCCGCCGTCACCGAGGTTCCGCCGCACCTCCCGTTCCGTGCCGCCTCGACCATCCCCCTGCCGGAGCGCGCGCCCGCCGCCGCGCCCCGCCCCGCGCGCCCCGCCCCCGGCCGCCGGGTCCCCCGCGGGGACGACCGGCTCCGGGAGCACCGCGGCCCGGTGCTGCCCGGCTGGGTCGGCGTGGCGGTCGGCGGCCTCGCCCTGACCGGCTGCGCGGCGGTGCTCTGGCGGGCCGGGATCCTCCCGGCCCCCCTCGTCGCCGCCTTCGGCGCGGCCCCCCGCGCCTACCAGGGCCTGCACGCCACCCACTGGCCGCCGCTCGCCTTCCTCGGCATCGTCGTCCTCGTCGCGCTCGGCGGCCTCGGCCGGGCCCGTACCGGCCACGCCTGGGTGCTCACCCTCTTCGGCCGCTACCGCGGCACGGTCCGTCGAACCGGCCTGACCTGGGTCAGCCCCCTCCTGCTGCGCCGCCGGGTCGACGTACGGCTGCGCCACTGGCGCAGTGACCCGATGCCCGCCGTCGATTCCGGCGGCCTCGCCCTGCAGGTCGTCGTCCAGGTCGTCTGGCAGGTCAAGGACACCGCCCGGGCCACGCTCGCCGTCGCGGACCACACCGAGTACCTCGCCGAACAGGTCGAGTCGGCCATGGCCCGCGTGCTCTCCCAGCTCCCGGCGGACGCCTTCCACGAGGACGCCCCGACCCTGCGCGACGCCGAGGCCGTCGGTGACGCGCTGACCCGGATGCTGGCGGCCGAGACGGAGGCGGTCGGGATCGAGGTGTTCTCGGCCCAGCCGACCCGGATCGAGTACGCGGCCGAGGTCGCCGAGGCCATGCGCCGCCGCCGGGTCGCGGCGATCGACGCCAAGCACCGGGACGCCGTGCTGACCTCGGTGGTGGACGCCGTGGACGACACCGTCCACCGGCTGACCTCGCGCGGACTCGTCGAGCTCGACGACTACGAGCGCAAGGCCCTGGTGAAGGACCTCACGGTCGCCTTCTACACGGGACGCACCGAGTAGCGCGACCCGTAGCACCACAGGGGACGGGTGGCCGGAAGGGACCGGACCACCCGTTCTCCCATTGGTATGGACATGGCCAACTCTCGTCAATAATCTGGGACTTGGTCTAGACCTGAATCCCCCCGCGCGCGCTCGCCGAACCCCCCCCACGTTCAAGGAGCATCATGCGTAACGTCCGCATGCCCGGACGGGCCGGCGTCGCCGCGCTCGGCCTCGGCCTCGTCGCCGGAATCACCCTCATCGGCGCCCCCAGCGCCAGCAGCCACGGCTACACCGACACCCCCATCAGCCGCCAGAAGCTCTGCGCCAACAGGACCGTGTCCGACTGTGGCGCGATCCAGTGGGAGCCGCAGAGCGTCGAGGGCTTCAAGGGCTTCCCGGCCGCCGGCCCCGCCGACGGCAGGATATGTTCCGGCGGCCTCCCGCAGTTCGCCGAACTCGACAACCCGCGCGGCGGCGGCTGGCCCACCACCAAGGTGACCAGCGGCCAGAGCTACGGCTTCCGGTGGCAGTTCACCGCCAACCACTCCACCACCGACTTCAAGTACTACGTCACCAAGGACGGCTGGACCGGCACCAAGGCCCTCACCCGCGCCGACCTCGAACCCCAGCCCTTCCTCACCGTCGCCTACAACGGCGCCCGCCCCGCCATGACCACCGTCCACCAGGGCGCCATGCCCAGCGGCAAGACCGGCCGGCACCTGATCCTGGCGGTCTGGACCGTCAACGACACCCCGATGGCCTTCTACGCCTGCTCGGACGTTCAATTCTGACGATACGTCAGCTACCCTCCGGCGGCATGCGGACGACGACAGCACCCGAAACCGTCGCGGAGCTCATAGCGCGCCAATGGGGCGACCACCGGCCCGGGCTGAAACACGAGGAAGAGGTCCTCACCCACCACCGGACCGCCCAGGAGGCCGCCGCACGCGCCGCACTCCTCGTCGACCTCATGCCCGCGGAGGCCGAGCCCCACCTCGGGGTCCTGCTCGACAACACCCCCGAGTTCCTGTTCTGGCTCGGCGCGGCGGCCCTGGCCGGGGCCGCCGTCGCCGGGATCAACCCCACCCGGCGCGGCCCCGAACTCGCCCGCGACATCCTGCACACCGACTGCCGGATCCTGATCACCGAGCCCGCCCACCTGCCGCTGCTGCGCGGCCTCGACCTGCCCGGCGTACGCGTCCTGGTCACCGGCACAGAGCAGTACGAGTCCCTCCTCGCGCCCTACGCCGCCGCCAAGCCCGGCGAGGCCGCACTGCGCGCCGCCGGCCCCGGCCGTGACTCCCGCCTCCTGCTCTACTTCACCTCCGGCTCCACCGGCGCCCCCAAGGCCGCCCTCTGTAGTCAGGGCCGGCTCGCGGCCGCCGGAGCCGCACTGGCCCGCCGGTTCTCCGTCGGCCCGGACGACGTCCACTACGTCTGCATGCCGCTCTTCCACGGCAACGCCGTGATCGCCGACTGGCTCCCGGCGCTCGTCGGCGGAGCCGCGGTGGCGCTGCGCCGCCGCTTCTCCGCCTCGGCGTTCCTGGACGACGTACAGGCCTACGGGGCCACGTACTTCACCTACGTCGGCCGGGCCGTCCAGTACCTCCTGGCCACCGAGCCCCGCCCCGACGACCGCGACCACCGCCTGCGGCTCGGCTTCGGCACCGAGGCCGGGGCGGTGGACGCGGCACGTTTCGCGACACGGTTCGGCGTCCGCCTGGTGGAGGGCTACGGCGCCACCGAGGGCGGCGCCTCCGTCCAGCACACCCCGGACACCCCGCCGGGCGCCCTGGGCCGGGCGGGCGCGGGCGACGACCTGGCGGTGATCCACCCGCAGACGGGTGAGGAATGCCCGCCCGCCGTCCTGGACGCCGACGGCCGCCTCCTCAACGGCTCGGCGGCGATCGGCGAACTCGTCAACCGGGGTCGCAGCCTGTTCGAGGGCTACTGGCGCAATCCGGACGCCGAGGCCGAACGCACCCGGCACGGCTGGTACTGGACCGGAGACCTCTTCTTCCGGGACGCGGCCGGCTTCCTCTACTTCGCCGGCCGCACCGACGACCGGCTCCGCGTCGACAGCGAGAACCTCGCCGCGGCGGTGATCGAGAACATCCTGGCCCGCTGGACGGACGCGACGGCGGTCGCCGTCTACGGCGTCCCGGACGAGGTGGCGGGCGACCAGGTGATGGCGGCCCTTTCCCTCCGGGACGGCGCGGTGTTCTCCCCGCAGGCGTTCGAGGACTTCCTCTCCCGCCAGCCGGACCTGGGCACGAAGATGGCCCCGCGCTACGTCCGAATCGTCCCGCGGATGCCGGTCACCGCGACGAACAAGGTCCACCGGGTGGCGCTGCGCCGGGCCGGCTTCCGCTGCGAGGACCCGGTGTGGCACCGGTCCCCCGCCGGGGGCTACGCGGTCCTGACCCCGTCGGCCCGGTCCGCCCTCCTCGCCACCTACGAGGCGCAGGGCCGCCTCGACCTCCTGGAGCGCTAGGGCCTGTATTGAGTTGCGCCGCGGGGCAACTCAATACAGGCCCTAGGTCCGCCACCGTTCGGGGCGCCGCCGCCGGGTGCCGGCGGTCCTCGCGTACCTCCGCGGGTAATGGTTTGGAGCACCCCTGAGGACCAGGTAGTATTTTCTCTGTCAGCAGGCGCCGCTAGCTCAGTTGGTTAGAGCAGCTGACTCTTAATCAGCGGGTCCGGGGTTCGAGTCCCTGGCGGCGCACCTGTCCTTCGGGCGGTTTCCGGTTCACCGGGAACCGCCCGAAGTGTTTTCCGGCCCGTGACGCCCGTCGCGCCCGTCGGCTCCACCGCTCCGCCAGGACCTGGGCGGCCCCGCTAGAGGGTGAGTGACAGCAGCAGTGGCGCGGCCTTCCGGTTCAGGGTGTCGGCCGCGGCCCGCAGCCGGTGCGCGTGCTCGACCGGCATCGACAGCGCCAGGCAGCCGACCGAGGCGCCCGCGGTGATCGGAACCGCCGCGCAGACCGTGCCCACGGCGTACTCCTGTAGGTCCAGCATGGGGACGGTGGCCGGCTGCGCGTCCAGCTTCGAGAAGAGGATCCGCTCGTTCACGATGGTCTTGGACGTGAGCCGGGCGATCTTGTGCCGGGACAGATGGTCGCGCCGCCCGTTCAGGTCGAGCTGCGTCAGCAGGCACTTGCCGACCGCGCTGGCGTGTGCGGCGGACCGGAAGTCGACCCACTCGTGGACCTTCGGGGTGCGGGGACTGTCCGCGAACTGCGTGATCCTGACCTCGCCGTCCACATACCGGCTGATGTAGACGGCCGCGCCGACCGAGTCGCGCAGCCGGTCGAGGGTCTCCTGGAGCTTGTCGGTCAGGGCCTGCTGGCGGTCGGTGCCGGACCCGAGCAGCACCAGGGAATCCCCTATGGCGTACGCGCCGTCCGCCACCTGCAGGACGTATCCCTCCCGGCGCAGCATGAGCAGCATCGGGGCGAGATGGACTGCGGGCAGGCCGGTCTCACGCGCGATCTGCACGTCGGTCACACCACCGGTGTGCCGTGCGATCGTTTCGAGTACGCGCAGGGCGTACTGCACCGAGTGGAACGGCGCGGTCGGCTCGGGCTTCAGCGCCACGGTTTCCCCCCTAGCAGGTTGTTACCGCTTGCCCTACCACGATAGCCATCAAGAGGCCCATGTGGAGCGCCTGTTGGGGAGATTGATGGCTCGATCACACCCGTCTGCCTGTACCTAAGCCATTGGCATATGCCGCAGGCATGGGCGTGGTCGCGCCGTGCGGGAATGCCCGGCGGCCCTCCACGGTTCGAGTTCTTCGTACGGTGTCGCATGGGCGTCGTGCGGACGTGGACAACGGGACGGGAGCGACGATGAGTGACACCGGGGACGCGAACGGCGCGGCGCACGGACTCCCCGGCGGCGGCGCGGACGGCCGGGGCGGCGACCGGGCGGACGGCGCGCAGGGGAGCCGCGACGGCATGCGGGGTACCGCCCACGGCCGGGCGCCCGTACCGCTCTCCGTCCTGGACCTGGTCACCGTCGGCGCCGGCAGCACCGCGCACGACTCCCTGCGCACCAGTGTGGCCATCGCCCGCCTGGCCGAATCCCGCGGCTACCACCGCCACTGGGTCGCCGAGCACCACTCCATGCCCGGTGTCGCCAGCTCCTCCCCGGCCGTGATCCTGGCCCACCTCGCCGCGCACACCTCCCGCATCCGGCTCGGATCCGGCGGTGTGATGCTGCCCAACCACGCCCCGCTCGCCGTCGCCGAGCAGTTCGGCACCCTGGAGGCGCTCGCCCCGGGCCGGATCGACCTCGGTCTCGGCCGGGCGCCCGGCACCGACGGCCGCACCGCCGCCGCCCTGCGCGGGCCCGGACGCCTCGAAGAGGGCGCGGACGACTTCCCCCGGCAGCTCATGGAGCTCACCCGCTTCCTCGACGACGACTTCCCCGACGGACACCCCTACGCCCGCGTCCACGCCGTACCGGGTCCGGTGCAGGGCCCGGCCGGGCGGCCGCCGCTGTGGCTGCTCGGCTCCTCCGGCTTCAGCGCGCGGCTCGCCGGCGAGCTCGGCCTGCCGTTCGCCTACGCCCACCACTTCTCCGCGGCCGGCACCCTGCCCGCGCTCGACCTCTACCGCAGCAGCTTCCGGCCCTCGGCCGTCCTGGACGCCCCCTACGCCGTCATCGGGGTCTCGGCGCTCGCCGCCGACACCGACGCGGAGGCCCGCGCCCAGGTGGCCACGGGCGCGCTGTCGATGCTGCGGCTGCGCACCGGCCGCCCGGGGCTGGTGCCCACGCCCGAGGAGGCGGCGGCGTACCCCTACACCGCGCTGGAGCGGGAGTTCGTGGACGGCTGGCTCGCCAACATCGTCCACGGCACCCCCGACGCCGTCGCCGACGGGCTCGACGCCCTCGCCGAGCGCACCGGCGCGGACGAGCTGATGCTGACCGCCAACGCCCACAGCGGTGCCGCCCGACTGCGTTCGTACGAACTGGTCGCAGACGCGTACGGCATGCCCGACCGGGCACCCGCAGCCAACTGAACGCGCGATAACGGGGTTTGGCTGGTTCATTGCCAAAACCTTGCGAGGGCGTGTCTCAAGGGAACCTTAAACCGCTCGTCACCCGGGGTGGCGAGCGGTTTCTGATGTGCGCTCAGGTCTCTGACTTGGGGAAATGGCGCAGGAGTGGTCTAGTCCTTCTTTGGTCCGAACCATTGACGCGGGGCTGGAGTGATCGCTATCACTTCTCTCACCCGAACCTCCCGCTCTCCCCTCCCAGCCCCCCGGAGGCAGTTCATGCACATCCGTAAACCCCTCGTCGCGGCCGCCGCCACGGCCGCGCTGGCAGCCGGAGCGCTCGCCTCCTTCGCGGGACTCGGCACCGCCCAGGCCGCCGACGCCGCGGCCGGAGCGGCGGCGGGCGGCGTCCGTATCGCCTACTACGACCAGTGGAGCGTGTACGGGAACGCCTTCTACCCCAAGCACCTCGACACCCGGGGCATAGCGAGCAAGCTGGACATCATCAACTACTCGTTCGGCAACATCCACCCCACCGAACTCACCTGCTTCGAGGCGAACAAGGCCGCCGGCGACGACAACAACCCCAACGCCGGTGACGGCGCGGGCGACAGCTACGCCGACTACCAGAAGTCCTTCAGTGCGGCCGACAGCGTGGACGGCGTCGCCGACAAGTGGGACCAGCCGATCGTGGGCGTCTTCAACCAGTTCAAGGAACTGAAGGCCAAGTACCCCCACCTGAAGATCAACATCTCGCTGGGCGGCTGGACGTACTCCAAGTACTTCCACGACGCGGCCAAGACCGACGCCTCCCGCAAGAAGTTCGTCGCCTCCTGCATCAAGCAGTACATCAAGGGCGACCTCCCGGTGGAGGGCGGCTTCGGCGGCCCCGGCACCGCGGCCGGCATCTTCGACGGCATCGACATCGACTGGGAGTACCCCGGCTCCTCCGGCGGCCACCTGGGCAACCACTACGGCCCCGAGGACAAGCAGAACTTCACCCTGCTGCTCCAGGAGTTCCGCAAGCAGCTCGACGCCGAGGGCGCGGCGGGCGGCGGCAAGAAGTACATGCTGACCGCGGCCCTCCCGGCCGGCCAGGACAAGATCAAGTACATCGAGACCGACAAGATCGGCCAGTACTTGGACTACGCCAACATCATGACGTACGACATGCACGGCGCCTGGGACGGCGACGGGCCGACGTACCACCAGTCCCCGCTGTACCCGTCCGCGGCCGACCCGACCGACCCGATCGCGCCGGGCACCGAGAAGTACAGCATCGACAACGCCATCGACTCCTGGATCGACGGCAACCCGGCCTACGGCATCACCGGCGGCTTCCCCGCCGACAAGCTGACCCTGGGCTACGAGTTCTACTACCGCGGCTGGAAGGGCGTCCCGGCCGGCACCACCAACGGCCTCGCCCAGACCGCGACCGGCGGCTCCGCCGCGCGCCCGCTCAGCCAGCAGGCGGGCATCGCGCACTACAAGGAGCTCGGCGGCATCGTCGACAACGCGGCGACCACCTTCTGGGACGACCAGTCGAAGTCCTCGTACTTCTACAAGGACGGCGAGTTCTTCACCGGCCTGAACCAGAAGTCCATCCAGGCCCGGGTGGACTACGGCAAGCAGCGGGGTCTGGCGGGCGCGATGATGTACTCCCTGCTCGGCCTGGACAACAACGCCACGCTGCTGGGCCAGATCTCCGACGCCCTGGGCGGCACCACGCAGCCGCCGGTCACCACCCCGCCGACGACCACCCCGCCCACCACGACCCCGCCGACCACGCAGCCTCCGACCGGCTGCGGCTCGACCCCGGCCTACGTCGCGGGCACGATCTACACCGGCGGCAGCGAGGTCTCCCACAACGGCCGCAAGTACAAGGCCCAGTGGTGGACGCAGAACGAGACGCCGGGCACCACCGGTGAATGGGGTGTCTGGAAGGACCTCGGCGCCTGCTGATCTCCCCCCACCCCGCGCCGAGCGACGCCTCCGCCCCGCCCCCTCTCCCAGGGGTGGGGCGGAGGTGTGTCACATGGTTGCCGGATTTCGGACACCGGCCCGTAGCGGGATCGCTACGCTCGGCCACAAGCCCGTTTCCCGCTTGGGGGTGCCGTTCCATGGTCCTGGCCCGCGATATCGATCCCAGCGCCTCGCCGCTGGACTACTACAGCTACGAACTGCGCCGCCTGAGAGAGGAAGCGGGCCTGAAGCAGTCGCAGCTCGGCGCGATCATCTTCTGCACGGGCTCCCTGATCGGCATGATCGAGAACGGCCGCCGCGTCCCGACGCGGGACTTCTCGGAACGGGTCGATGCGGCCCTGAACACGGGCGGCCACTTCTCCCGCCTGGTGGGCCTGGTCCTGCGGAGTGTGCTGCCGACATGGTTCCAGGCGTACGCGGAGATGGAGGCCCGGGCCACGTTCATCTCCACCTTCCAGGCGCAAGTGGTCTACGGACTGCTCCAGACAGAGGCCTACGCCCAGGCTCTCCTGAGCGTGGAGTATGCGGAGCGGGTCGACGAAATCGTGGCGGCGCGCATGGACCGTCAGCGCATCCTGGCGCGCGAGGTGCCTCCGGTTCTGCTGGTGGTGCTTGACGAGGCGCTGCTGCATCGCAACGTCGGCGGTCGCGAGGTGATGCGGGAGCAACTGGCGCACCTGCTGACGTTCGCTAACCGGTCCTGGATCCAGCTCCAGGTGCTGCCCTTCACAGCCGGTGAACACGCGGCCATGACCGGTTCATTCACTCTGCTCCGCTTCGATCACGACCCTGAACTCTTTTACACCGAGAGCTACGACTCGGGCCGGATGACCGCCAATCCGCAAGTGATCAGGGAACGTTCCTTCGGATACGCTCGATTGCAGGCCGCAGCCCTCTCACCTGAGGAGTCGGCCCTTCTGATCGCACGCGTAATGGAGGAACGCTATGGGGACCAGTGTGAACCTGCTGGGCGTGCAGTGGCGTAAGTCGTCCTACAGCAGCACCAACGGCGGCGAGTGCGTCGAGTGCGCGCCCCTCGACGGTGCCGCCTGGCGCAAGGCTTCGTACAGCAGCACCAACGGCGGCGAGTGCGTCGAGGTGGCCGCGCAGCCCTGTCGGGTCGCCGTGCGGGACTCCAAGAATCCCGACGGGCCCGCCTTCACCGTCGCCCCGGAGGCGTTCACGGCGTTCGTGCGGAGCCTCTGAGCGCGTGCCCGGGCGGCAGCCCCCGGCGGGGCTGCCGCACCGGCGGGTCAGGCCTGGTACTGGCCGACCGTGATGAAGTGCCGCAGCTCCTCCGGGGTGCCGCCCAGAGCCTTGTTGGCCTTGCGTTTGACGGCCTTGCCGGTGGGCGGGTTGGTGGCCAGGATCCTGAAGATGCCTCGATCCCGTGCAGCGCGCCGCTCTCCGGGCTCGCCGGGTCGGGCGAATCTCGCACTCCCCGTCAGACCAGCGGGTGCGACGCCGGCTCATCGGGCAGGGAAGCAGTCGTCGGCCCCGCCCCGACCCGGCGGCCGATCATGCCGGCGATCACGTCCGGGGGGACCGCCCGCGAATACAGCCAGCCCTGGCCCGTGTCGCAGCCCACGCGCCGCAGCCTGGCCGCCTGCCCGGCCGTCTCCACGCACTCCGCGGTCACCGTCAGGCCCAGCCGGTGGGCGAGCTGGACCAGCGCTTCGACGATGGTCTCGTCGGCCGGGTTCGGATGCGCGCCCTCGTCGTAGCGGAAGCCCTTCACGAAGGAGCCGTCCAGCTTCAGGACCGACACCGGGAGCCTGCTGAGGTACGCCAGGTTCGAATAGCCCGTGCCGAAGTCGTCGATCGCGATGCGCACCCCCATGTCGCTGAGTGCCTGGAGGGCCTGCAGCGGGCGCCCGGCCGAGCCCATCACGGCGGACTCGGTCAGTTCCAGCTGGAGCAGCTGCGGCGCCAGGCCCGTCTCGGCGAGGATCTCCGCGACGTCACCCACCAGGTCCGAGTCCCACACCTGCCGGACGGCGACGTTCACCGACACGAAGACCGGCGCGTCGCTGGGCTGTTCGATCTGCCAGCGCCGTGCCTGCCGGCAGGCGGTGCGCAGCACCCACTGCCCCAGCTGGACGATGGAGCCGTCCTCCTCGGCGATACCGATGAACCGATTCGGCGTGAGCGTGCCGAACTGCGGGTGGTTCCAGCGCACCAGCGCCTCGACCCCGCGCAGCGCACCGCTCTCCAGGTCCACCAGTGGCTGGTACTCCAGCGCGAACTCGCCCCGCTCCACGGCCGGCCGCAGCGTGGAGGACAGGGCCTGGCGGGTCATGCGGTGCGCGTTGCGTTCCGGGTCGAAGAGGGTCCAGCGGGCCTTGCCGTCCGCCTTGGCCCAGTACAGGGTGGTGTCGGCGGCCTGCATCAGCCCGGTCGCGGAGGTCCCGTCCGTGGCCCGTTCCACCACGCCGATGGAGGCGGAGACCGACAGCCGCTGCCCGGCCAGGTCGAACGGCTCCTGCACGGCGGCCAGTACGTTGCGGGCCAGGTCCGCGAGCTGTTCGGTACCGGTGGAGTCCTCCACGAGCAGGGCGAACTCGTCGCCGCCGAGCCGTGCGACCAGGTGCCCGCCCCGGCGCCCGTAGCCGGACTGGTCGGCGCACTGGGTCAGCCGGGACGCGACCGCCGTCAGCAGCCGGTCGCCGACGCGGTGCCCGAGGGTGTCGTTGACGGCCTTGAACCCGTCGAGGTCCAGGTAGCACAGGCCGATCCGGCCGGTGCCGCCGCCGTGGTCGTACGAGGACGCCTCCAGGGCGGCGGAGAGCCGCTCGAAGAACAGCGCCCGGTTCGGCAGCCGTGTGACCGGGTCGTGCATCTGGAGGTGCCGCAGCCGGGCCTGGAGGTCGCGCCGGTCGCTGATGTCGGAGACGGACAGCAGGACGTTCCCGGTGCCCGGCACCGGCCCCAGGGTCACCTCGGTCCACAGCGAGTGCCCGTCGGGGTGCTTGAGACGGCGGGTGCAGCGCAGCCGGGCCTGCCGTCCGCGCAGGACCTCCTGGTACGCGGCCCAGGTGCGGGCCTCCGCGGCCAGGTCCACCAGGTCGGCGGCGCAGCGGTGGACGAGCGCGTGGGGTTCGCTGCCGAGCAGGCCCGCGAATGCCTGATTGGCCGTGACCACGTAGCCTTCGCGGTCCACGACCGCCATGGCGAGGTGGGCCGCGTTGAAGGCGGCCCGGTAGTCGCGCAGCTCGGACGCGGCGCGATGGGACACCGACGGCACTGATGGCACTGCCGGGTGACGCTCCGTAATGGCCGATCGGATGCTGTCGGCCGCCGAACCGGTTCCTTCTGAGGTTCCGCTCACCGTTGGCCCCGCAGTGTTCGTGAGTGTCCGTGCAGGAAAGTGTGCCGATCATAGAGGCTGTCGGGAGGCCCTATCCAGCGGCGTCACCGGTTGAGACGCGAAGGTTCGGTGTGATGACGGATCCCCGGACCAAGATCGGTTGATCGTTTCTGCGCGCCTCTGAGCGGGACATGGCCCCCGCTGATCTCGGGTGATCGGTCGTGACGTTCTGTAGGCAACCGCGTGAACCTCGGGGGTCACCGACTTGCCGCACCCCTCACTCGTGTGGGGCAGCGGAACAGGGCATTAGTAAGACAATCGCCTCAAGGTGGCTAAACAGGTACGAATCCACCACCGGAGGTCGATGTGACGCGACAGCAGACACCCGGGGGAGTGGACCGCTCTCGCGTCCGAAGTACCGCCGCGGCACTCACTTCCCTCACGGCGCTCGCCGCCATGTCGCTCGTCGCGGGTCCCGCGGTGGCCGACTCCGGCGCCGGGCCCTGCGCGCTGACCCGCACGGCGGCGCACCACTCGCTCGGGCTGGACACCTGGAACGGTGCCTACCCCAAGCCGGAAAGCACGCTCGACGCGGTCATGGTCTTCCTCTCCTTCCCCGACCACGCCGGAACCCTGACCCCCGAAGAACTCGCCCGTGACTACTTCCCCGCCACCAGCGACTTCTTCGAGCAGGCCTCGTACGGTCGGTTCCGCCTGGTCCCGCACCCGCAGAAGCAGTGGATCCGGATGCCCAAGCCGTCCACCGCGTACGGGATAAGGCGCGACTGGGCCCCCGGTGACCGGGCCGCCTATCTGCGGGACGCGGTCGCCGCGGCCGACGCCCGGGTGGACTTCGGCAAGTACGACGTCGTCTACTTCGTCGCCGACCCGGACGCGCCCGGGGTCGACTCCGACGCCACGAAGGTCGTGAACTTCGACCGCCCGATCGTCGCCGACGGCGCGGAGCTGCGGCGGATCGTCACCGTCTTCGAGCGCCACCCGCCGGACCGCAACGTGCTGGCCCACGAGACCGGGCACGTCTTCGACCTGCCGGACCTCTACCACCGGCCCACGGACGGCAAGGGCGACTGGGACACCTACGTCGGGGACTGGGACGTCATGGGCAGCCAGTTCGGAATGTCCCCGGACCTCTTCGCCTGGCACAAGTGGAAGCTGGGCTGGCTGGACGCCTCCCAGGTGGACTGCGTGCAGTCGGGCTCGTCGCTGCACACCCTGCAGCCACTGGGGCAGGCCCCGCCGAGCGGCGGCACGGGCGGCACCCGGCTCGCGGTCGTCCGTACGGGGCCGGGCAGCGCGATCGCCGTCGAGGCGCGGGGCTCGTCCGGCAACGACGGCGACACCTGCACCGAAGGTGTACTCGTCTACCGGGTGCGCAACGAGGCGGCGTCGGGCGGCGGCCCCATCGAGGTACTGGACGCGCACCCGCAGACGGAGGCGTGCTGGGACCGCTCGGTGTACCCGCCGCTGGCGGACGCGCCGCTGGATGTGGGCGAGACGTACACGGTGCCGGGGGAGCGGATCACCATCGAGGTGGCCGACCGCACCCGGTCCGGCGCGTACACGGTGAAGATCACGACATGACGAAGAAGGCCCCCCACTCGCGTGGGGGGCCTTCCTCCGTCTGTGCGCCGCCAGGGACTCGAACCCCGGACCCGCTGATTAAGAGTCAGCTGCTCTAACCAACTGAGCTAGCGGCGCTTGCTGACGAGGAAGACATTAGCAGGAGGACCGGCGGAACGAAAAATCGATATCCCCAGGTCCCGTCGGTGTGGCGGTGCGCGCCGCCCGTACGAAGGCCCAGAGCAGCGCCTCGGGCCCGGGGAGCCAGGGCTCCCGGGCGTCGGGGGCCACGACCCACCGCGACGGGCCGGGGCCGGCGGCGAGCGGCGGCACGGTGACGGCGTCGCCCCGGCCGTGGCACAGGGGTGCCGGGGCGGTGCGGGAGGCCCCCCACTCCTCCCATGCCAGCAGGGCGGGCAGCCGGTGCGCGGTGCCGGGAGCGGCGAAGAGCAGCATCCGGCCGCGGTGCACGGCCACCGGGCCGGATCCGGGGCCTTCTGCCCAGAGCAGGTCCAGGACGCGCCGTCCGAGGACCAGCGGGACGTTGACGACGTCGAAGACCTCCCCGCAGGGCAGTGTCGCCGACAGGCCGGGCCGGGCCTCCCACAGCGCGAGCGTGCGCCGGGGGCGCGCGGAGGCCGAGGTCAGCCAGGCCGCTCCCTGCGGAGTGACGTGCGTGGCGGGCGCGGTGCGCGTGCGCTCGCCGCGCGCGTGGAGGGCGGTGCATCCGTGGGCCGTCGTCAGCGTCGTCATATGCCAAGATCTACCCGCCGTAGCGATCCGAACTCCGGGAGTTACCGAAAACCGGGACAGGGCGAGTGGGTCTGGAGTATGTTGCCCCGCCTGCGCCGGGCCGCTGCTCCCCGCGGCGTCGCGCCCGGCCCGACAGGCTCGGACCGCCCCGGCCGCTACGCCAGGTCGGCGCGGCCGTGCTGGAGGGTCTCGCCGAATTCGATCATCTTGCGGGCGTAGTCCTCGGTCCACTCCGCCCGTTCGGCGATGGCGGCGGCGGTGAGCCGGTCGAAGCGCCGCGGATCCGCCAGCTGGGCCGCCGCCAGGGCCTGGAACTCCACCGCCCGCTCCTGCGCCGCCCGGAAGGCGAGGGTCAGCTCGGTCGCGCGGGCCAGCAGCTCGCGCGGGTCCTCGATCGATTCCAGGTCGAAGAAGTGCTCCGGATCCGCCACGGCCTCCGAGGGTTCGAAGAGCAGAGGCGCCGGCCGCAGCCGCCGCTCGGTCCGCTCGGGCTCTGCCATCCCTGTCCTCCTGGTGCGCGTGCGAAATCCTTCCGGGCCACCGTCCATTGTCCAATGCCCCGCAAGGGCACGCCCCGACGGGTGGGAACGCCTGTACGGAGAACGGGGCGCGCGGGGGGAGGGGTGGAGCCGGGGCCGGGGAGTCGCTCAGGTGATCGGCTGTCAGCCCCGCACGGGGTGCGACCACCCGGCCGGCAGGCCGCTCAGGCGGTGACCGCCTCGGCGGCGAGCCCCGCCTCGCGCTTCGCCGCCAGCTCGGCCACGTCGGCCAGTACGGCGGCCAGCTCGCCGGAGAGGGTCTCGGGGGCCTCGAAGCCCTCGGCGCCGATCAGCTGGGGGATGCGCGGGATCGCGACGGAGTGCTCGGCGGGCAGCATGCCGAGGCGGGTCAGGACGGGCAGCAGCATCGCGGCGGCCGGGGCGCCGCCGGTGGGGCCGGCGCTGTAGCTGACGATGCCGACCGGCTTGCCCTTCCACTCGTTGTAGAGGAAGTCGATGGCGTTCTTGAAGGGCGCCGTGAAGCCGCCGTTGTACATCGGCAGGACGAAGAGGAAGGCGTCGGCGGAGTCGACCAGGGCGCTCCAGTCGCGGGTGTGCTGGTGGGCGTAGTTCCCGGTGGAGGCGTATTCGGGCTCGTCCAGGAAGGGCAGCGCGATCTCGGCGAGGTCGACGGGGGTGACCTCGAAGCCGCCGTGGTCGCGGGCCCGGTCGGTGACCCACCGGGCGAGCGGGCGGCCGGAGGAGGTGGGGCGGGTGGCGGCGGAGATGACGTGCAGGCGGGTCATGGGGTGGGCTCTCCCGATCGAAGTGGTTGTTGATGTGTCACCTAATAAAAGCGTTACGTGTGTGACGTGTCAACCAGGTAGATGATGTGTCACCGACCTGGTTACAGTGGAAGACATGACCCCCGCATCCGAGCCCCGCTGGCTCACCGAGGCCGAGCAGGACGCCTGGTACGCGTGGCGGCGAATGTTCCCGCTGGTCAACGCGGAGATCGCCCGCGACCTGGGACAGGACAGCGGGCTCTCCGAAGCCGACTACGACGTACTGTCCGTGCTCGGCTCCACGGACGGGCACCGCATGCGGATCAGCGCACTGGCCGAACTGATGCAGTGGTCGCGCAGCAGGCTGTCCCATCAGCTCACGCGCATGGAACAGCGCGGCGTCGTCCGCCGCGAGGACGTCGCGACCGACGGCCGGGGCGCCGAGGTGGTCCTCACCGCGGCCGGCGTGGCCGCGATCACCGACGCCGCCCCGCTCCACGTGGCATCGGTGCGCCGCCACCTCATCGACATCCTGACCCCGCAGCAGCTCCAGGCCCTGGCCGAGGTCGGCGAGGCGCTCCGCCACCACCTCGGCACCCCCCGCAAGGGCCGGCACTGAGCGGAGCCAGGCCCGACCGGCGGGACTCCTCGCCGCATGATGTCGCCGAGAGGGCTAGTGGCGCTCCCGGGGGCCCTGCCGGGCCGGCCCACCTCCTACCGTGGAGCGTCACACGCAAGCGTGAAGGGGTGGAGAGTATGACGATATGGGGACTGGTCATCGAGACGACCGTGGGTCTCGGCGAGCGCAAGCACACAGAGGCGCACGTGGTGGCGCACATCTCCGGATCCCGAGCGGAGGCGCTCACCGAGCTGGAACGGCGGGCTCGGAGCCACACTCCCGAGCACCCCAGAAGCCCCAGGCGTCGTCGGCTCCTTCGAGAGAGCGACGGATTCCTCCTCGTCGTTGACGGGGTGTGGCAGTCGTTCGTCACGCGGTTCACGGTGGCGGAGGTGCTGGAGGATTCCGCCGCGCCCGCTGTCCCGGAACCTGTGGAGGTGTCGAGCGAGCCCGCCACCTCACCTGGCGAGTCGGACGGGCAGGAGGATTCCGCCGCGCCCGCTGTCCCGGAACCTGTGGAGGTGTCGGGCGAGCACGTCACCTCACCTGGCGAGTCGGTCGGGCAGGTCGAGCGGTATGCGGACGGCGTACCGGTCAAGCCGGCGTGGCTGGGCCGCGCCGACCTGTCGTGAGCGGTGGCGCGAGGCCGGCTGTTCGAGAGCTTCCCGAAACGCTTCCTCGCTTCCGGACGCACCTGGAGAGGCACCGGGGTCTGATGCCGGCTCGGTCCGGTGACCGTGTGGGAGGCGTGGCGTATGCGCAGGCAGCCTTGACCGCTCTGCCACCCGAGAAGCACTCACTGACGCTGCGGATGCTCATGGACGAAGTGACCGGGCACTGAGGGCACCCGTTGTGCTACGGCCGCCACGAGACGCGGTGGTTGGACCAGAAATCCCACGTGGACATCATCGCCTCCCAGCCGTCCGGGAACTTCACCGTCACCCCCAGCTGCACCGGCTCCGTCGACGGATGGTCGTCCAGCAGCTCCGCTATGCCCGCCCGGGCCACCACCACACAGGCGTGCCGGTGCCGCGACGCCAGCACGCACAGCCGGCCCGTCTCCAGATGGAAGGCCGTCGCGTCCGGGCGCCCCGACAGCGGGTGCAGGACCACCGTCAGGTCGTACTCGCGGCCCTGCAGCCGGTTTGCCGTGTCCACCGTGACCCCCGAGACCCCGAGCGAGGCCAGCGCCGCACGGACCGCCGCCGCCTGGTCGCGGTGCGCGGTGCCGACCGCGATCCGGTCGGCCGTCAGCGCCACCGGCCCCGAGGACCGCTCGTCGGAGGTCACCGCCCCCCGGTCCAGGGCCCGGCGCACCACCAGCGCCACCGCGCCGACCGCCTCCGGATCGGTCCGCGGCGTGTGCCGCGCCGGCAGCTCCAGCAGCCCCCAGCCCGCCTCCGCAGCCTCGTCCAGCACCCGGTCCGGCCCCGACCCGTCCGAGGCCACCCCGTACGACAGCCGCCGGTCGCCCGGCCCCGTACCGCTGCGGAACGGCGTGTACGGGTAGAACGCGCGGGACACCAGCGGCGCCGCCGTCGCCGGCAGCCGCCAGGACACCGGCAGCCGGTGCTGCGGCAACTGCGGATTGTGCGCCAGCAGCGTACTCACCGCCGACGCCGACGGGTCGTAGGACAGCCCCGCCCACTGCTCTGCGCCGACCACGCTGAACGGGTCCAGCTGCCCCGGGTCGCCCACGAACAGCGCCCGCTCGAACAGCCCGGCCACCGCCAGCAGCGCATCGGAGCGCATCTGGTACGCCTCGTCGACGATCGCGTGGCTCCAGGGCTCGACGTCCTTCACGAACGCCCACTTCGCCGCCGTTGAGAGGGTGATCGGCAGCTCCGCGAGATCCCCCGGCTTCGCCGAGAGGGTCACCGACGGCAGCTCCCGCAGCGCCGGATCGTAGGAATCCCCCTCACTGCTGTGCAGCCGGCCGACCCTCAGCTCCGGGTCCTTCTCGGCCAGCCGCAGCACCAGGTCGTCGACCTGCGCGTTCGTCTGCGCCACCACCATCAGCCGGCGCCCCGCGGCGGCCAGCTCCCGGGACGCCCGGACCACCAGCGTGGACTTGCCGGCCCCCGGCGGGGAGTCCACCACGACACCCCGCTCGGTCCCGTACAGGGTGTCGTGCAGGATCTCGGCGGTCGCCCGGGCGGCCGCCGCACCCGGGTCGAAGGCGGCGGGTGCGGACACAGGAGTCACAGGATGTCCTCGTCGGTGACGGCGTCGGGAAGGTGAACGGCGGACCCGGACCCCGGCGGGCCGCCATGGGTCCACGGCGTCCGCTCCGGGTCCGGGAGCTTCGGGCCACCGCGTGCGTCGTGCTCGAACAGCGTCCAGCACACGCGGTCGCCCTTGTCGGGCACGGAACCCGGCTCCGGGTCCCGGCCACGGCCCATCTTGTCGAGGAGCCGCAGCACCACCTGCCCGTCCTCCTCGACACGGACGAACTGCGCGCTCTGCGGCCGCCCCTCCAGGGAGCGGTACACCTTCACGGCGCCGCCCCCGTCCGCGAGCTGCGGCCGGTCCTCCGTGGACACCGTCACCAGCGGACGCGGACTCGGCCGCTTCGACTCCGTCCACTCCATCACCACCTCGGTGACCTCACCCGCGAAGGCCTCGCCCGCCAGCCGCCGGCCCGCCATGACCAGCGGATCGTCCAGCGCCTCCTGGGCATCCAGCCGCACCTGCTCGGTCTCCCGCGTGGCCAGCTTCTGGGCCGCCGTCACCGCGTCGTCGCGGCGCGGCTGCGGCGGCTCGCCCGCCCGTACCCGGTCCCGGTGGCCCGTGTACGACCAGCGGTCGCGCGTCCAGCGCTCCTGCGCCCGCTCGCCCGGCGGCAGCCCGCGGACCAGGTCGATCGCCTCCCACGTCGCCCACCAGGTGCTTGACATCTGGTCCACGACCAGTCGGCGCACGGCCCGTTCGGCCGTCCGCACCTCACGGTCGTCGTCCCCCGGCCCGGCCGCCAGGGCCGCGCGCGCCGCGTCGTAGCGGGCGATGGCCGGCGCCAGCAGCTTGTTGTCGAAGGCCGGGTCGGTGGCCGGACCGGCCGGCGGGCACAGCAACTGGCCGTGCTCGTCCCGGCCCAGCTCCGCGCGCAGGGCCGCCTCCGCCCCCGACCCGCCCCCCGGCGGGGCGATCCAGGCCAGGAGCGCGCCCAGGTGCTGGTCCTCCAGGTTGCTCTGCCCCGTCGCCCAGTGCCGGGACAGCAGATCCGTCGCCGACAGCAGCATCGAGGAGCCGGGCACCCGCGCGCGCTCACCGAGGTGCGTGAACCAGCGGCCCAGCAGCGGCACCCGTGACGGCGCCGGGAAGGGATTGTCCGGATCCTCCTCCGCGGTGCGCCGGAACCTCATCGACCGCCCCAGCAGGCGGACGTACTCGATGCCCGCCCGGCTCGGCACGATCAGCTGCGGGGCGTCGACGCACAGCTCCGTCTCGACCTTGACCCGCTTGCCCGTCTCCGGATCGGTCTCGCTGCGCTCGGCCGGCTCCACCTCGTCGGCGTACGCCTCGATGTGCGCCAGCACGTGCACCGCGAGGTCGGCGAGGAACGCCCAGCGCAGGTCCCGGTCACGGGGCTGGGGTATCACGAAGACGCGCGGATCGTGCCGGTCGGTGCCGACCAGCGCGCCGAGCGGGGCACCGGCCTCACCGGCCGTGGTCAGCGGCACGAAGACCAGCGGCTTCTCGCTCAGATGACGGTGACGCACCGTCGCGAGCGGCTGGGCGCGGCCAGCGCGGACGGCCTCCAGCCGGGCCAGGGTGCTCAGCAGGGGCATGCGGGGATCTCCGGAACGTGCGGGCGGGGACGGGCGGCGGCGGTCTCCAGCGCCTCGGCGCGCAGCCGCGCCGCGCGGTGCAGGGCGGCGGCGGTGGGGTCCTCGGCGCACCCGCCGCCGGCGGCCGCCGCCAGGGCCTCCTCGACGGTGGTCAGCGAGCCCAGCTCACCCCGTACGGAACGGCCCAGCGCGGTCACCTCGTCGGCGGCGCGGGCCCGCTCCCGGCAGTGGAAGGCCAGCTCGCAGGCGGCCAGGCACTCGGGGGCGTAGGCGGCGTCCACCGCGGAGACCGCCTCGGCCAGCTCCTCGGCGCTCCGCTCCGGGTCGAAGCTGAGCCCCTCCGGCAGCGCGGCGGCCAGCTCCTCGACCCGGGTCAGCCGGTCCAGCTGGCGGCGGGTCACCGAACGCTCGCGGCGGATGTCGACGGGAGCGGCCGTGGGCAGGTTGGAGAAGTCCTTCGGGCAGACCAGCAGCACGGTGTGCCCGACCTCGGCGCCGGGCAGCTTCCCGGCGGTCCGCTCCAGAGCCAGGACGTAGACGGCGGCCTGCCGGGCCGCCGCGCCCACCTTCGCGGCGTCCGCGGCCGCGTCGATCATGGGGAACGACTTGATCTCCACCACGGTCCAGCGGCCGTCGGGGTGCACGACGACGGCGTCCGGCTCCAGATAGGCCGGGGAACCGGCCACCTCCAGGGCCAGCATCGGGTGGTCCAGCAGCGTCCACTCCTTCGCCGCGGTGGCATCGCGCAGCGCCAGGGCGGTCCGGGCGGCGCGGCCCTCGGGACCGGCGGCCGTCAGGTCGGGAACGCGGGCGCCCGCCCCGGGCGGCTCGGCGGCCGGATCCAGATGCGCGTGGACCAGCCGCAGCAGCTCGGCGCCGCCGTCGCCCTTGACCCTCGCCTCGAAGGAGTTCCCGCGGATGATGGCGAACTGCGACTGCCCGAAGGCGGCGGGCGAGCCGAGGGCCGTGGCCAGGGCGTTCTTGTCCACGCCGGCGCCGTCGAGCAGGGCGCGTCTGCCGCAGCCGGGGTTGGCGGCGAGGGCCGCCAGCGCCCGGGCGTCGAGCGGGCGGGGCTGTACGTCAGGACCTCGCAGGCCGGCGAGCCGCTGCCGCAGCGTGGTCGGCTGCGCGGGGCTGCGGGGCGGGTAAGAGCTCACCCGCGGAAGTGTCCCATCCGCCACTGACAATCGTGGGCGGAGCGCGGAAACGGGCCGGTGGGAGAGGCGGCCGGGGGCGTGATGGATGATGGGCGGACGAGGAAACGCACATCGGGAGATTCGCATGGCCCCCCGCATCCTGCTGGCCCGTCACGGTCAGACGGCGTGGTCGCAGCTCGGCAAGCACACCGGACGCACGGACGTGCCGCTGCTGGAGGAGGGCAAACAGGGCGCGAAACTGCTCGGCGAACGCCTGGCCCGCGACCCGTGGAAGGGCCTGCCCGGCCTGGAGGTGCGGACCAGCCCGCTGGTCCGCGCGAGCGAGAGCTGCGACCTGGCGGGCTTCGGCGCCCGGGCCGAACCGTGGGACGCGCTGCTGGAGTGGGACTACGGCGAGTACGAGGGCATGACCCCGGCCGAGATCCAGGCGGTCCGGCCGGGCTGGCTGATCTGGCGCGACGGCGTCCCCGGCGGCGAGTCGGTGGCCGACGTCTCGGCGCGTGCCGACGAGGTGGTGGCGTGGGCGCGCGCGGCGGAGCGGGACGTGCTCGTCTTCGCCCACGGACACATCCTGCGCACGCTGGCCGCGCGCTGGCTGGGCTTCGACGCGTCCTTCGGCGCCCGCATCCGCCTGGAGCCGACGTCCCTGTCGGTCCTGGGCTGGGCGTACGGGGCGCCGGCCCTGGAACGCTGGAACGACACGGGCCATCTGGACGCCGATCCGCTCCCGCGGGGGTAGCGGCCGGGCCCCTGCGGGGTTGCTCGGCGGGTCCGGGGCTTGCTTCGCGGGGTCGGGAGCGTGCCGCCGGGCCCCTGCGGGGTTGCTCGGCGGGTCCGGGGCTGGCTTCGCGGGGTCGGGAGCGTGTCGCGAGTCCCGGGTTACGGGCGTGGTGCGGGTGGGTCGGGGGGCCGGGCCCCTGCGGGGTTGCTCGGCGGGATTCGGGCTTGCTTCGCGGGGTCGGGAGCGTGTCGCGGGTCCCGGGTTGCGGGCGCGGTGCGGGTGGGTCGGGGGGCCGGGGCTCCTGCGGGGTTGCTCGGCGGGTCCGGGGCTTGCTTCGCGGGGTCGGCGGTGTGTCGCGGGTCCCGGGTTGCGGGCGTGGTGCGGGCGGGGTCGGGGGGCCGGGCAGGGGTGTCTCCTCGGCTCGGCGCGTGCTCTTTGTCCCGGCTGTACCCGGTGGTCGCGCCTCGTCCTGCGGGGACACCCCTGCCCGTCCCCCCTCCAGCCGTACGGGCAGGCTCCGGGAAGGCGTGGTGTCGCCTGGGCGGAGCTGTGGCGTGGGGCGGGGACACCCCTGCCGGGCCTCCCTCCAGCTGTACGGGCAGGCTCCGGGAAGGCGTGGTGTCGCCTGGGCGGAGCCGTGGCGTGGGGCGGGGACACGGCGGAGTGTCCCCGCAGGACGAGGCGCGACCAAGGCCGCCTGGCCGGGACGAGGAGTCCGCGCCGAGCCGAGGAGACACTCCGGCGGGGCACCGACCCACACCCTCACACCACCGGCCAGCCGAAACTCCGCCCACACCGCCGGGCCTCCCTCCAGCGGTACGGGCAGGCTCCGGGAGGGCGTGGTGTCGTCCGGGCGGAGCCGTGGCGTGGGGCGGGGACACGGCGGAGTGTCCCCGCAGGACGAGGCGCGACCAAGGCCGCCTGGCCGGGACAAGGAGTCCGCGCCGAGCCGAGGAGACACTCCGCCGGGGCACCGACCCACACCCCCACACCACCGACCAGCAGACACAGGCCGTACCACCGAGCCCGCCACAGGGGCATTGGTCACCCCGGCGGGAGCCGACCCGCACTCCCGCACCACCGGCCAGCCGAAACCCCGCCCGTACCGCCGAGACCGCCACAGGGGCATTGGTCACCCCCGGCGGGAGCCGACCCGTACCGCCGAGCCCGCCAACACCACCGCCCGGCGGGAGCCGACCCGTACCGCCGAGCCCGCCAACACCACCGCCCGGCGGGAGCCGACCCGTACCGCCGAGCCCGCCGCAAGGCAGTGGTCACCCCCGGCGGGAGCCGACCCGCGCGGCGACTCGGCGTCAAGCAGAGGCGTGGCGGGTCAGGAACGTGTTCACGCGGGGGGACCGCTGGTGGGGGACGAGGGTCGCGGCCGTCTCCGCGAGCATCGACCGCACCCGCGTCGACTGGACCTCGGCCAGCAGGTCCAGCACCCGCCCGCCCGCCCACGCCGCCTCGTCGGGGGCGTCGGCCCGGGCCAGGTCACCGGCCAGCTCGGCGGCGTAGAGGGCCACGTTCCGGGCGAAGTGCGGATCCTGGAGGTCGGCGGCCCGCCGCGCGTGCCGCGCGGCTCGGGCGTGCTCGCCGAGCGCCGACCAGCACCGCGCCTCCAGCGACTCCAGCTCGGCCTCGCCGAAGAAGGACATCCACTCGGGGTCGGCCTCCGCGGGCCCCCGCGAGAACTCCCGGTGGGCCCGCGCCAGCGACCCCTCGCAGGACTTGCGGTCGTCGAGCCCCGCCCATCCACCGGCCTCCCGCAGCGCGAGCAGCGACAGCAGCCGGGGCGAGCCGAGGGAGGAGGCGGCGCGCAGGCCCGCCTGGGCCGCGCGTACGGCCTCGCGCGCGCGACCGGTGTCCCGGGCCAGGAAGGACATGTTGCTGAAGGCGTGGGCCTCCAGGCCCGCGTCCCGTGCCACCCGCGCCGTGGCCAACGCCTCCGCGTAGTGGGAGCGGGCGTCGTCGAAACGGCCGGAGTCGTGGGCCAGCCAGCCGACCGAGACGGCCAGTTCGCCGGCGCCCGAGTGCAGCCTGTCCTCGGTGGACTGCCGCGTCGCCCCGGCGTCGAGCAGGGCGTAGGCGGTGCGCAGGGGTTCGGAGGCCCTGCGGTAGAGGGCGTCCGCCCCGTGCCGGTCGTCGAGCAGCCGGATCCGGCGTACGGCGTCCTCGACGGCGGCGGCCTCGGACTCGCCGGCGCGCGCGGGCAGTCGGCGGGTGTCGCCGAGCAGGGTGAGGCTGAGCGTCGCGGCCGCCACGGTCGCGGAGCCGCCCGCCATGAACGCGCGACGCAGCACGTCGCTCTCCTTGGCACTGGAAGGGGAACGGGGGACCGGGTGCGGGCCGCGCTGCGCCGAGCGGCCGCGGACGGCCTCGCGGGGGGAGAAGCCCAAGTCGGCCAGGGTGCGGCCGGGGAACATGTGGAGGAAGACCCGCTCGTAGGCGTAGTTGGGGCAGCGGATCTCGCCGGACTCGACCCGGCCGATGTAGCGCGCGTCGCAGGAAACCGTTTCTCCGATCTCCTTCGCCGCCCTGCGTACCAGGGCGGCGAATTCGGCGGGGGAGAGCTGCCCGCGCAGCCGCCTGAACGTGGAGTTGGGTGAGTGGGGGAACGCCGCCATGGACGTGACCTCTCTGGCGAGGAGCGCAGCGCCGGTGCGGGGGCTGGTGCGGTGGGCCCGGCGCGCATGAACGTACCGCCAGCGACGCGGTGTTCACGCGGTGTTTAGCTACAAAACGGATATCTCACCCGCGATCCGCCATGAACTGCCATCCTTTGCGGCGTCTTGGCGCCGCACCCGTTGACGTTCCCGTGCGTTGAACCCATGCGGATACGGATCGAGGAGGGGTTCCCCTTGGTGGAGGTCGGCATGGAGAGCACTGGAACGAACACCGCGCCCGGGTCCGGCGTCGCTGCCCCGGAGCTGGACCTGGTGACCGTGCCCGCCCGGCAGGGCCTGGAGGCGGTGGACATCATCCGCCGGGCCGCCGGCCGGTCCGGCCCGGTGGGGCCCGTCCTGCACGACGGGTCCGGTGACACCCTCGGCTTTCTCGTACCGCCCGGCACCGCCGACGCCTGGGACCTCCCGGGCAGTGCGTGTACGCAGACCAACGGGCGGGGGATGCGTTTCGGTGACGCCGTCTCGCCCACGGCGGGCGCCACGGGCTGGCTGCTCCCGCCGGAGGCCGTCGGCCCGGTCACCGACCCCGAGGTGCTGCGCGCGGCGCTCGGCGAGGCGGCCCGGCTGATCGAGGCCGCCGACAACTGCCGCTGAACCGTCCCCGCCCGCCGACCCGCACAATGGGGTGGTGGCGGGCAAGGACAGGAACAGGGGCAGGCAGCGCGGTGGCGCGGAGGCGGTCGCCGGGCAGGTGGGCGGCGGTCTGGCGGAGCTGGAGCCGGACCGGGAGCGGCCCCGCGCCTGGACCCTGCTGATCGACGGGGCCCCGCAGTCGCATGTGGACCTGGACGACCCGTCGTACCTGGACTTCGCCTACCAGCGACGGATCGGCCACCTCATCGACCTCGTCGCGCCGGCCCGCCGGCCCCTGAACGTGGTGCACCTGGGCGGCGGCGCCTTCACCCTGGCCCGGTACACGGCCGCGTCCCGCCCGCGCTCCACCCAGCAGGTCGTGGAGATCGACGCCGCGCTGGTGGCCTTCGTACGGGAGCACCTGCCGCTGGATCCGCAGGCGCGGGTCCGGGTGCGGACGGTGGACGCGCGGGCCGGTCTGGCGAAGGTGCCGGACGGCTGGGCGGACCTGGTGATCGCGGACGTGTTCAGCGGGGCGCGCACTCCGGCGCACCTGACGAGCGCGGAGTTCCTGGACGACGTACGCCGGGCCCTGGCGCCCACCGGGTGGTACGTGGCGAACCTCGCGGACGGGCCGCCGCTGGCCCATCTGCGCGGCCAGATCGCGACGGCGGCGTCCCGGTTCGCGGAGCTGGCGCTGGCCGCGGACCCGGTGGTGTGGCGAGGGAAACGTTTCGGCAATGCGGTGCTCGTGGCCGCCGACCGGGAACTGCCCGTCGCGGAGTTCACCCGCCGGGTCGCGACCGACCCGCATCCGGGCCGCGTCGAGCACGGCCGGGCGCTGGCCGACTTCGCGGGCGGCGCGCCCCCGGTCGCCGACGCCTCCGCGGTGGCCTCGCCGCAGCCGCCGCCCTCCGTGTTCCGGTAGGGGTGTCCTCGGCCGGCACGGGGAAGGGGTGACGGGTTCCTGCGCCACCCGGGCGCGCACGACTCCGCTCCCTTCCGAGGTGCCGGACCGCACGAAGGCCCACCGGGCGCTCGGGGCCTCGCGGCGCGGCACGTGGATGGTGTCCGGAGGGGAGAAGGAGCGGGTGGAGTGCTGGTGCGGCGGGCGGACGACCTTTCCGTCCGCGACCGGGGCGGGACCTCCTGGAGGGTGCACGCGGCCGGACCGCGCCCGATGAGGCGTCCGCCGCGGCGCGGGCGCCGCTCCCCGGTGGGGCGGCCCTTGCGCAAGGGCCGGGACCCGCTCCGGCGCCGCCCCGGGGACCGCCTCAGGGGTCGACGATCTCCACCAGCGGCGGGTGGTCGTGCCAGGTGCAGAACACCGACACCTCGCGGCCGTCCCGGGTGAAGGTGACCCGGATCCAGAAGTCCTGCTTCCACACCTGCATCCGCCAGCCCGCCGCCGGTGTCGCCGTCACCAGCTCGGCCGAGGAGGCGCCGAGGGAGAAGACGACCCGGCCGCCGGAGACCGGATAGGCCTGCACCTTCCCCGAGTCCTGGCCCTCCGGCTGCTGCGGCCCGCGCGGGGAGGCCGCAGGAGTCTGCGACGGCCTGCCGGGAGAGGCTTCCGCGGTCGGCGACGAGGTCGGGCCGGGCGACGGGGAGCCCGAGGCGGACGGGGACTGCGACGGCGAGTCCGAGGGCTGCGCGCTCCGGGTCGAGGAGGACAGCGGCTGGCCGGCCAGCGGCACCGCGAGCGGCCGGTCGTAGGCCGTGCCCGACATGACGGTGTGGACACCCCACCAGCACAGCGTCACCGCCGCCCCGGTCGCGAGCATCCACGCCATGGCATGCACAAGTCCTCTTCGCATCAAGGCACATACTGCACCACACACCACAGGAGTGGCCCGACACCCCGTGCAGTCGTCCGAATGGACTACGGTGCGGCCCATGGCAAGTGTGCTCGTGGTCGAGGACGACCAGTTCGTACGTTCCGCCCTCATCCGGCACCTGACGGAGGCCGCGCACACCGTGCGGAGCGTCGGCACGGCCCTGGAGGCACTGCGCGAAGTCGCGCACCACCGCTTCGACGTGGTCATCCTCGACCTCGGCCTGCCGGACCTGGACGGGTCCGAGGCGCTCAAGATGCTGCGCGGCATCACGGACGTGCCCGTGATCATCGCCACCGCGCGCGACGACGAGGCCGAGATCGTCCGGCTGCTCAACGACGGCGCCGACGACTACCTGACCAAACCCTTCTCCGTCGAACACCTCTCCGCCCGGATGGCCGCCGTCCTGCGCCGCGCCCGGGCCGCCGCCGGAGCCGAACCGCCCTCGCGCGTCCTGCGCGTCGGCGGCCTCGCCATCGACCCGCTGCGCCGCCAGGCCGAACTGGACGGGGCGGTACTGGACCTCACCCGCCGGGAGTTCGACCTGCTGGCCTTCCTCGCCGGGCGCCCCGGAGTCGTCGTGGCCCGCCGCGAACTGCTCGCCGAGGTCTGGCAGCAGTCCTACGGCGACGACCAGACCATCGACGTCCACCTGTCCTGGCTGCGCCGCAAACTCGGCGAGACCGCCGCCCGGCCCCGGTACCTGCACACGCTGCGCGGGGTCGGCGTGAAGCTGGAGCCGCCGCAGTGATGCAGCGATGAGATGGGCCCTGGTCAAGGTGTGCCTCGCGGTCACGGCCATGGTGGTCGTGGCCTTCGCCGTACCGCTCGGGCTCGTCGTCCAGGAGATGGCCAGCGACCGCGCCTTCTCCAACGCCGAACGGCAGGCCGCCACCATCGGGCCGACGCTGTCGATCACCACCGACCCGGGGCAGCTGAGCAAGGCCGTGGAGTCCACGCAGATGGGCGCCGCGCAGCGGATGGCCGTCCACGTGCCCGCGGTCGGCGGCGGCGCGCCGGTGAGCATCGGCGAGGGCCGGGTCGGGGACCGCGCCGTCGCGGAGACCCGCCGGATGGGACGCGCCACCACGGCCTCGCTGACGGGCGGCGGCTCGGCGCTGCTCCAGCCGATCGCGCTGGGATCCGGCGATATCGCCGTGGTGGAGATCTTCGTACCGGAGAGCGAGGTCAGCAACGGCGTCGCGACCGCCTGGCTGGTGCTCGCGGGCGTCGGACTGGCCCTGATCGTCGGCTCGGTCGCGGTCGCCGACCGGCTCGGCGCCCGGCTGGTCCGGCCGGCCGAACGGCTCGCGGACGCCGCGCACCAGCTGGGCGAGGGGCGGCTCGGGGCCCGCGTACCGGAGGCCGGGCCCAAGGAACTGCGTTCGGCGGCCGTCGCCTTCAACTCCATGGCCGACCAGGTGGTCGAGCTCCTCGCCAACGAGCGGGAACTGGCCGCCGACCTGTCCCACCGGCTGCGCACCCCGCTGACCGTGCTCCGGCTCAACACGGCCTCCCTCGGGGACGGCCCCGCCGCCGAGCAGACCCGGGCGGCGGTGGAACAGCTGGAGCGCGAGGTCGACACCATCATCCGTACGGCCCGGGAACAGCGCCCTGCCGCCGGTCTGGCCGGGGCGGGAGCGGGGGCGGGCTGCGACGCCTCCGAGGTGATCCGCGACCGGATGGACTTCTGGTCGGCGCTCGCGGAGGACGAGGGCCGCGAGGTGCGGCTCGCGGGCGTGGACCGCACCGTACGGATCCCCGTGGCGCGGCCCGAACTCGCCGCGGCCCTCGACGCCATGCTCGGCAACGTCTTCCGGCACACCCCCGAGGGCACCCCCTTCGCGGTGGACGTCCACGACGCGGGCGACGCGGTGATCGTGCTCGTCTCGGACGCCGGCCCCGGCATCTCCGACCCCGACGCGGCCCTGCGCCGCGGCAACGACGGCGGCCGGGACGGGTCCACGGGCCTCGGCCTGGACATCGTGCGCCGGGTCGCGGAATCGACCGGCGGCGACGTCCGGCTGGGACGTTCGGTGCTCGGCGGCACCGAGGTCCGGGTCTGGATCGGCCTGGACGGGCGGAGCACGGGCGGCCCGGGCGCGGGGCGGCCCGGCCGCGGCCGACGCGGCAACCGACGTAACCGGGGGCGCGCCACGCCGTGACCGGGGGCGCGCCTAGCAGGCAGGATGTCCTCGTCTGGGTACGGTCCGCGGCATGGACACCCTCATCTTCGGCGGGCTCCTCGCCACGCTGATCGCCATGTACCGGGAGACGTCCCGGATGGTCGTGCTCGGGGCGTGGTGGGTCATGCTCATCGCCGTCACCCTGCTGATGGCACACCACATCACCGGCGGCCTGGCCCTGACGCTGAGCTGGTGACCGTGGCCACGATCGAGAGCATCCTGCCGGAGAGCACGCCCGAGGCCGCGCAGCCGGGAAAGGTCCAGTACTGGTTCGCGTGCCTGTTCACCGTCGGCTGGGCGGGCGTGGTGTCCGGCGGACTCCTCCAGCAGTTCGCGCGGGGGGAGCACCCGTGCCCGCTGTGCGTCGTGCAGCGGATGTTCATGCTGCTGGCGGCGCTGGGTGCGGCGTACATCATCCGTACGGCACTGCTGCGCGGCTCGGTGACGGGCCGCCACTACATGACGGGCTGGGGCCTGGCGCTGGTCGCGGCGACCGGGGGCTCCTTCGCGGCCTGGCGGCAGACGACGCTGCACATCCTGCCGGGTGCCAAGGGGTACGGGGGCGAGGTGCTCGGCCTGCACCTGTACGTGTGGTCCCTGATCCTCTTCCAGGTCTCGGTGGTCGTCGTCGGCGTCCTCCTGGCCTGCTCGCACACGACGGCGGACCGCGGCGTACCCGCGACCGGGCCGGGGATGCTGCGGACGGCGGGGCTGTTCGCGCTGTGGTTCCTGGGCCTCGTCATCGCCGTGAGCATGCTGGCGGTCTTCCTGGACGAGGGCTTCCACTGGTTCCTGCCGGAGGCCCCGAACAGGTACCGCTTCTTCCACGACGCCGGGATCCTGGACTGAGCCACGGCCGGACGGGCCCGTCCGGCCCGCGGCCCCTTCGCACCACCGGAAGGAAGCACGGATGCGTTACGCAGTTCTCGGCACCGGGATCGTCGGCCGTACGGTGGCCGCCCGGCTCGACTCCCTGGGCCACCGGGTCGTCATCGGGACCCGGGACCCCGGCGCCACCCTGGGCCGGCCCGAGTACTCGGACTGGCAGGAGGTCCACCCCGGTGTGGGGCTGACGGGCTTCGCCGAGGCGGCGCGGGACGGTGAGGTCCTGGTCAACGCCACCGGCGGACAGGTCAGCATCGCCGCACTGACGGAGGCGGACGCCGCACACCTCGACGGCAAGGTCCTGATCGACATCGCGAACCCGCTGGACTTCTCCGCTGGCTTCCCGCCGGGCCTGGACCCGGTGGACGACGACAGCCTGGGCGAGCTGATCCAGCGGACGTTCCCGGGGCTGCGGGTGGTCAAGACGCTGAACACGATGAACTGCCAGATCATGGTGGACCCGGCCCGGGTGCCCGGCGAGCACCACGTCTTCGTCTCGGGCGAGGACGCGGAGGCCAAGAAGCTGGTGCGCGAGCTGCTGCACTCCTTCGGGTGGCCGCAGGAGAGCGTCCTGGACCTCGGTGGCATCGAAACGGCCCGGGGCACGGAGATGCTGCTCCCGGTCTGGCTCCGCCTGATGAGCGCCCTGGGGCACACGGACTTCAACTTCCACATCCAGGGCGCCTGACGACGCCCGGCCCGGACGGGGCGCACGGGTGGCCGCGCCCCCGGCCCGCGCCGAGGGCGGCCGTGGGGGCAGGAGCCGCGCGCGAGGAACGCGTGGAGGGGGGAGGGCGCTGCCGCCGAGGGCGAACACCGCGCGCAGGCCGCCGGGCGGGGACTCGGGTGCGGGGGCGGGCGGGCGGGGGCGCGGGTGCGGGCGTGGGCTGGGACACGGACAACCTCCGACCGTACGCCGACCCTCCCGTTTCTCCGGCGCGCGTCGTTGCCCGTTGTCCCGGACCCGTTGTCCCGGACCGTACTGCCGGAAGGGGCCCTGCGGAAGCCCTCCCTCGTGTGGGCCGGCCGGGCTCGCCCGAGTTCAGCCGGGCTCGCCCGAGTTCAGCCGCTCGGCCTGGGCCCGCCCGACCTCGGCGGCACGGTGCAGGTAGTCGGCGATGACGGCGAGCTCGGAGTCGGAGTAGCTCTCCAGCACGGCGCCGAACGCGCGGCCAGGGGTGTCCCAGGCCGCCCCGATGCGTTTGCGGGCTTCGGGGGAGAGGGAGACGAGGGAGCGGCGGCGGTCGTTCGGGTCGGCCTGCCGTTCGACGATGCCGGCCTTGACCAGCCGGTCGACGAGGCGGGTGGCCGAGCCTGAGGTCAGGCCGGTGAGGCGGGCGATGTCACCGGTGCTGACGGGGCCGGACTCCATGCCGAGGAGCGCGACACACTGCATGTCGGTGGGGTGCAGGCCGACCGAGTCGGCCATGGCCTGGTTGAAGAGGGAGTAGTCGGCGTAGTGCCGCTGGCTCTCGGTGACGATGCGCGCGAGGAGTTCGGCGCGGCTCCACTCGTCACCCGTACGGGGGGAAGCGGTTGACATCGGATTCTCCGTGCTCCAAATTTATCTGTGTGGCGCAGAGAGTGTGTAGTGCAGAATCTGCGTCGCATGGTCATCCTAGCGTCAGTCCACACATATTCGGAATGAGGACCAGTCATGTTCATTCTCGTGACCGGCGGCCGTGGCGCCGTCACCCGCGGTCTCGTCGGCCTCCTCGCGGCCTGCCGCATCCCGTGCCGCCTCGGCTCCCGTGAGCGGGGCATCCCCGGTGCGGTTCACCGTGCCTTCTGCGGCCCGGCGCCCCGTCCCGACGCCCTCGCCGGTGCCCGCGCCGCCTTCCTCCACGCAGAGACGTCCGGCATCGAGGCCTTCGCCAGGAAGGCCGTGGCCGCCGGAGTGGAGCACGTCGTGCTCCTGCCCTCCTCCTCCGCCTCGGTGCTTGCCCCGGACGCCGCCGACGGTCCGCCGTCGGCCTCGCACCTCGTGGTCGAGCGGGCCCTCGCAGCTGACAGGCCACCCGGCCCGCACCTTCGGGACCTGGGCCGAGGACCACGCCGGCGTCTTCGCGTGAGCTCCCCGGCAGGCCGGTTACATGACCCCCTTCCGGGCCAGACGGGCATACCAGTGGGCGCTGGAACGCGGCGTGCGGACCTGGGTGTCGTAGTCGACGTGCACGATGCCGAAGCGCTTGCTGTACCCGTAGGACCACTCGAAGTTGTCCAGCAGCGACCAGAGGAAGTAGCCCTCCACCGGGGCGCCGTCCGCCAGAGCGCGGTGGATGGTGGCGAGGTGGGCCTGCAGGTAGGCGATCCGCTGCGGATCGTGCAGGTCCGGGGCGTAGGCCGCGCCGTTCTCGGTGACCATCAGCGGCAGGCCGGGGGCCTCGCGGGTGAAGCGCATCAGCAGGTCGTACAGGCCGGTCGGGTCGATCGACCAGCCCATGTCGGTCTGTTCCCCGGGCGGCTGGTGGAAGGCCACCGTGTCCGCGGCGGGCCAGGGGGAGTGGGACGCTGCGCCGTGCCCGTCGGCGCGCGGGCCGTTCCCGCCCGGGGCCGCCGACACCACCGCCGGCGTGTAGTAGTTCACGCCGAGGAAGTCCAGCGGCTGGCGGATCAGCGCCTCGTCGCCGGTGCGCACGAAGGACCAGTCAGTCAGGGACGTGGTGTCCGCGAGCAGGTCCTGCGGGTAGGCGCCGTTCAGCAGTGGTCCGGTGAAGATCCGGTTGGCCAGTGCGTCGATGCGGCGGGCGGCGTCCAGGTCGGCCGCCGAGCCGGTCAGCGGACGTACCGCGCTGGGGTTGAGCGCGATGCCCACCCTGGTCCCGGCGGGCAGGGCCGCCGCGGCCAGGCCGTGGGCCAGGTTCAGGTGGTGGGCCGCGCGCAGCGAGTCGGCGGGGGAGGTGCGGCCGGGGGCGTGCACGCCGGAGGCGTAGCCGAGGAAGGCGCTGCACCAGGGCTCGTTGAGGGTGGTCCAGAGTTCCACGCGGTCGGCGAGCACGTCCGCGACCTGCTCGGCGTACTGGGCGAAGGCGTAGGCCGTTTCCCGCTCGGGCCAGCCGCCGGCCTCCTCCAGCTCCTGCGGGAGGTCCCAGTGGTAGAGAGTCACGCAGGGCCGGATGCCGTGCGCGAGCAACTCGTCGACGAGCTCGTCGTAGAAGCCGACCCCGCCGGCCAGGACGCGCGGCCAGGACACCGAGAAACGGTAGGCCCCGAGCCCCAGTTCGGACATCAGGGCGACGTCCTCGCGCCACAGCCGGTGATGGTCGACGGCGACGTCGCCGGTGTGGCCGCCGTACACCTTGCCGGGGGTGCGGCAGAAGGTGTCCCAGATGGACGGCCCGCGCAGTGCGGCCGCGCCCTCGATCTGGAAGGCTGCCGTGGCCGTGCCCCACAGGAACCCTTCGGGGAAGCGGAGTTCCCCGCCCGGGTCCGTCGCGTTCGACGGGTGAGTCGTGTGCGTCGGGGTGTCAGTCATCCCTTTACCGCTCCCTGCATGATGCCGCCGACGATCTGGCGGCCGAAGACGAGAAACACCAGCAGCAGCGGGAGCGTGCCCAGGAGCGCACCCGCCATGATCACCGACTGGTCGGGGATGTATCCCCGGCCCAGTCCGGTCAGGGCCACCTGGACCGTCGGGCTGCCGTTCTGGGTCAGCGCGACGATCGGCCAGAAGAAGTCGTTCCAGGACATGACGAAGGTCAGCATCCCCAGCACCGCCATCGCCGGCCGGGCCGCCGGGAAGACCACGTGCCACATGACCCGCAGGGAGCTCGCCCCGTCCGTGCGGGCGGCCTCCACCAGTTCCGTCGGCAGTGCGTGCACCAGGTACTGGCGCATGAAGAACACCCCGAAGGCGCACACCAAGGAGGGGAGCACCACCGACTGGAGCCGGTCGGTCCACGACAGCTTCGCGATCAGCATGTACAGCGGCACCACGCTCAGCTGCGGCGGGATCAGCATCGTCCCCACCACCAGTGCCATCAGCATCCGCCGCCCGCGGAACCGCAGTTTGGCGAAGGCGAAGCCCGCCAGAGTGGAGAAGAGGACCGTCCCGACGGTGACGGTGCCCGCCACGATCACCGTGTTCAGCAGGGCCGTGCCCATGTTGGCGTCGGTCCAGGCGATCTGCAGGTTGCGCCCCAGGTTCCCGCCGAACCAGAACGGCGGCGGGGTCTGGGCCAGGCGCGTATTGGTGCGGGAGGCCGCGATAGCCGTCCACACCAGAGGGAAGAGGGAACCGGCCGTGAAGAGGCCGAGCGCCAGATAGGTGAGCCGGCCCGCGCGCAGCGACCTCATCGCGCATCCCCCCGTCCGCGCAGCAGCCGTGCCGCCCCGGCGATCAGCAGCAGGATCAGGAACATCGCCCAGGCGATCGCCGAGGCCCGTCCCAGGTGCAGGTTCACCCAGCCCTGCTCGTACAGGTACAGCCCGAGCGTCTGGAACTGGTGGTCCGAGCCGCCCGTGGCGCCCGCCCCGCCGTTGAACAGCAGCGGCTCACCGAACAGCTGGGTCGCCCCGATCGTCGAGACCACGCACGTGAAGAGGATCGTCGGCCGCAGCGAGGGCACCGTGACGTGCAGGAACTGCTGCCAGCGCGAGGCCCCGTCCAGCGCGGCCGACTCGTACAGCTCGCCCGGCACGGCCTGCATGGCCGCCAGGTAGATCAGCGCGTTGTAGCCGGTCCACCGCCAGATCACGATGGTGGAGACCGCCAGCTGGGAGGCGAAGGTGCCGTTCTGCCAGTCCACTGCCCCGAGGCCGACCGCCGACAGCACCCAGTTGATCATCCCGTAGTCCCGGCCGAAGAGCAGCACGAAGACGAGCGTGGCCGCCGCCACCGAGGTGGCGTACGGGGTGAGCACGGCGACCCGGAAGAACGCCGAACCCCGCAGCCGGTAGTTGAGCAGATGGGCCACGCCCAGCGCGATCGCCAGCTGGGGGACCGTCGAGAGGAGCCCGATGGTGACGGTGTTGCGCAGCGCGTTCCAGAAGAACTCGTCGCCCCACAGCCGGGTGAAGTTCCGCAGGCCCACCCACGTCATGCTGTCCGGATCGGTCAGCTCCACCTGGTGCAGCGCCGCCCAGCCCGTGTAGAGCAGCGGGAACAGCCCGAAGGCGGCGAAGAACAGGAAGAAGGGCGCCACGAAGGCGTACGGGCTCCAGCGCAGGTCCCAGCGATAGCGGCGCGAGCGCCACACCTGGCGGGGGCCGCCGCCCCCCTCCGCCGCCGCCCGCTCGGGGGCGGCGGCGGAGGGGGACAGGAGAGCCGTCGTCTCGTCCGTCACCGGCGCCTCACTGGTCCAGGGCGTTGTCGATGGCCTTCACCGCGGCCTCCCAGCCCTCCTGCGGGCTCCGGCCCTTCTGGTCGACCTGGAGCATCCCGATGTCCGCCAGGTTCTGGGAGATCACCAGGTCCTTCGGGCCGACCACGGTCACCGGCACCCCCTGCGCCGCCTTCGAGAAGATCTCCCCGATCGGCGCCCCGCCGAAGTACTCGTGCTTTGCCCCCGACACCGTCGGCAGCTTGTAGGCGGCGCTCGCGCTCGGGAAGCTGCCCCGCTTCTCGAAGAGCTTCGCCTGCTGCTCCGGAGCCGTCAGCCAGGCCGCCAGCTTCGCCGCCTCCTCGGCGTGCTTGCCCGCCTTCGGGACCACCAGGAAGGAGCCGCCCCAGTTGCTGGGCTTCGGCGCCTGGGCCACGTCCCACTTGTCCTTGCCCGACGGACCCGCCTTGTCCTGGATGTAGCCGAGCATCCAGGCCGGACAGGAGACCGTCGCGAAGGCGCCGTTGGCGAAGCCCTGGTCCCAGCCCGGGGTGAACTGCTGCAGCTTGGCGCTGAGCCCCTCGGTGGCGAAGGACGCGGCCAGGTCGAAGGCCCCGCGCACCGCGGGATTGGTCTTGTAGACGACCTTGCCCTGCTCGTCGTAGAACCGCTGCGCGCTGCTGCCCGTGACCGCCGCCATCACACCGGACGCCGAGTCCACGAAGGCCTTGCCGTCGCCGGCCTTCGCCTTGTACGCCTTGCCCGTCTCCAGGTACTTGGTCCAGTCGCCCGCCCACAGCGCGCCGACGGCCTCCCGGTCGGTCGGCAGCCCGGAGGCCTCGAACAGGTCCTTGCGGTAGCAGATGCCCTGCGGGCCGATGTCGGTGCCCAGGCCCACCGTGGCCCCGCCCTTCGCGGCGGGCGCCGTGCCCTGTGCCCACTTCCACGGCAGGTACGCGGCCTTGTCCACGCCGGGCGCCCTGCCCAGGTCCACCAGTTTGTCGGCCTGGGTCGCGGTGATCTCGGCGATGTTGTTGACCTCGACGGCCTGGATGTCGGCGAGCCCGCTGCCCGTCCCGAGGTGGGTGAGGAGCTGGGGGTAGTAGTTCTCGTTCCGCTCGATGGAGGTCTGCTCGATGCGGATCGAGGGGTTCTTCGCCATGTACTCGTCGTAGAGCCCGGCCTCCTGGAGGCCGAAGGCCCCGAAGACACCCACGGTCAGGGTGGTCCGGCCCTTTCCGTCGGCCGAGGAGGAGCCCGGCTCCGGGCCGGCGTCGGGGTCCTGCGCGCACCCTCCGAGCAGCAGCGCGGCGGCGCCCATCGTGGCGGCCGCCGTGACGAGGGTTCTTCGGGCCCGTGCTCGGGCCGGGGACTGGGCTCGCATGGGTTCCTCCCTGAAGGGGTGGGCGACAACGTGGGGGTGTCGTGTGACACAGTGTGGGAGCGCTCCCACAGTAGTCAAGGGGTAGATTCGCAACCGGGAGGAAGCCATGAACGGGCATGGGCGCAGTGGGGGACGGCCGACGCTGGAAGAGGTCGCGGTGCGCGCCGGGGTCGGGCGCGGCACGGTGTCCCGGGTGATCAACGGGTCCTCCAAGGTCAGCGAGCAGACCAGGGCCGCGGTCGAGGCGGCCGTGACCGAGCTGGGGTACGTACCGAACCGCGCGGCGCGCGCCCTGGCGGCCAACCGGAACGACGCGATCGCACTGGTCATCCCGGAGCCCGAGGCCCGGTTCTTCGCCGAGCCGTACTTCTCCGAAGTGGTGCGCGGGGTTGGGGCCGCCCTCGCGGAGACCGACATCCAGCTCGTCCTCACCCTGGCCGGCAGCGACCGCGAGCGCCGCCGCCTCGCGCAGTACCTGTCCGGGCACCGTGTCGACGGCGTGCTGCTGGTCTCGGTCCACGCTGGGGACCCGCTCCCGGAGTTGCTGGTCGAGCTCGGCATCCCGACCGTGATCAGCGGCCGCCGGTCCGCCGCCGAGACGCTGCCCTGTGTGGACTCCGACAACCTGGAGGGCGCCGCCGAGGCCGTGCGCCACCTGCTCGACCGGGGCCGCCGGACGATCGCCACGATCACCGGTCCGCTGGACGTGTACGGAGCCCGCTGCCGGCTCGACGGCTACCGGCAGGCCCTGGCCGCCGCGGGCCGTCCCGTCGACGAGCGGCTGGTCGCGGTCGCCGACTTCACGGAGGAGGGCGGCCGCCGGGCCATGCGCGAGCTGCTGGAGCGCAGCCCCGCGCTCGACGCGGTCTTCGCCTCCTCGGACGTCATGGCGGCGGGCGCCCGGCTGGAGCTGCGCGCTGCCGGGCGCCGGGTCCCGCACGACGTGGCGCTGGTCGGCTTCGACGACTCGGTGGTGGCCCGGCACATGGACCCGCCGCTGACCAGCGTCCGCCAGCCCATCGAGGAGATGGGCCGGACCATGGCGAGGATGCTGCTGGAGCGCGTTTTGGGAGAGCGGGGGAGCGCCACGGGCACGGGCGGGCCCTCGGTGGTCCTGCAGAACCGCCTGGTGGTCCGGGAGTCGTCCTGAACGCCCTGCATGCCTCCGCATGTGCGGGGGCATGCAGAAGGCCCCGGTCCGCTTCCGCGTACCGGGGCCTTCCCGCAGGGTGAGTGACGGGACTTGAACCCGCGGCCACCTGGACCACAACCAGGTGCTCTACCAACTGAGCTACACCCACCATGTCCGGTCGGAGAACCGACCGGCCGAAGAAAAGGGTACAGGGTTCGGGAGGGTGCTCGCTCCACCCTTTTCCCGCACCCCTTCCGGAAGGGCCGGACCGGCGCTTCTAGGCGCCCGGCGCCGTGTGCTTGGCGGCGATGCTGCGGGCCGTGTCCGAGTCGGGCCCGGGCTGCGGCACGAAGACGGCCTCCCGGTAGTAGCGCAGCTCGGTGATGGAGTCCTTGATGTCGGCCAGCGCCCGGTGGTTGCCGTTCTTCGGGGGGCTGTTGAAGTACGCCCGCGGGTACCAGCGGCGCGCCAGCTCCTTGACCGAGGACACGTCCACGATCCGGTAGTGCAGGTAGCTCTCCAGCGCGGCCATGTCGCGCAGCAGGAAGCCGCGGTCGGTGCCGACCGAGTTCCCGCAGAGCGGTGCCTTGCGCGGTTCCTTCACGTGCTCCCGTACGTACGCCAGGACCTGCGCCTCGGCATCCGCGAGGGTGGTTCCGCCGGCCAGCTCGTCCAGCAGGCCGGAGGCGGTGTGCATCTCGCGGACCACGTCGGGCATGGTCTCCAGGGCGCGGTCCGGCGGGCGGATCACGATGTCCACGCCCTCGCCGAGCACGTTGAGTTCCGAGTCGGTGACCAGCGCGGCCACCTCGATAAGTGCGTCGTCCGTCAACGAGAGCCCGGTCATCTCGCAGTCGATCCACACCATGCGATCGTTCATGTGTCCCACCTTATGCGGTCCCCCGCGGAGCCGACCGCATATGCGGAAGGTCCTCCATCGGCGGTGACCGATGGAGGACCTTCGCTGTCGTACCCGTTGTGGGGGTTACGCGTGTTCCCGCAGGACCCGGTTCGGGGCGTACAGCTCCGTCACCGTGGGGCCCGCCGCGGCCAGGGCCGCTGCCGCCCGGTGGGGCTGCGGAGTGCGCTGGTGCGGCACCGGTCCCGTGGGGATCTCCGCCACCTGTGCCACGTCGGCCTGAGGCCGGCGTGCCCGGTAGGCCGAGCGGTAGGCGGCCGGGGAGGACCCCAGCTGCCGCCGGAAGTGACCGCGCAGGGCGACCGGCGAGCGGAACCCGCAGCGTCCGGCGACCTCGTCGACCGAGTAGTCGGAGGTCTCCAGCAGCCGCTGGGCCTGGAGCACCCGCTGCGTGATCAGCCACTGGAGCGGCGCGCTGCCGGTGAGCGAGCGGAACCGCCGGTCGAAGGTGCGCCGGCTCATGTAGGCGCGGGCGGCCAGCGTCTCCACGTCGAACTGCTCGTGGAGGTGTTCCAGCGCCCAGGCGACGACCTCGGCCAGCGGGTCGGCGCCGATCTCCTCCGGCAGCGACCGGTCGAGGTAGCGCTCCTGGCCGCCCGTGCGGCGCGGCGGTACGACGAGCCTGCGGGCCAGGGCCCCGGCCGCCTCGCTGCCGTGGTCGGTGCGCACGATGTGCAGGCAGAGGTCGATTCCGGCCGCCGTGCCAGCGGACGTGAGCACGTCGCCGTCGTCGACGAACAGTTCGCGCGGATCGACGTGGACGGACGGGTAGCGCTTGGCCAGCGTCGGCGCGTACATCCAGTGCGTCGTCGCGGGCCGGCCGTCCAGCAGACCGGCGGCCGCGAGCACGAAGGCCCCGGTGCACAGTCCGACGATCCGGGCGCCCTCCTCGTGCGCCAGACGCAGTGCGTCGAGCGCCTCGGAAGGCGGCGGTGAAGTGATGGAACGCCAGGCGGGCACGACGACCGTGCCTGCCCGGGCGATCGCCTCCAACCCGTACGGCGCGGTCAGTTCGAGTCCGCCGGTGGTCCTGAGCGGACCGTCCTCACCGGCGCACACGAGCAGTCGGTAGCGTGGAACTCCCGCGTCCTGCCGGTCAATGCCGAACACGGATAGTGGAATGGAGCTCTCGAAGATCGGTCCGCCGCTGAAGAGCAGCACCGCGACGATCTCCCTGCGGCGACGCCCCGCGAGCTTCCGGCCGGCGTCTGCGACGACGGCGGTGGAATCCTGGCTCATGGCGCTAAGCCCCCCTTGGGTGTCGCGACTCCTTGGTCTGGTCGCACCTGCACGTTTCCCCTCGGCCTTGCACGTGGATCCCCCGCCGTAAATACATGATCGAATCTACTGCGTCCCGTGGTGTCGGCGTGACAAGTTCAGCACGCAGCGCTATGTCGACTTCTCAACTTGGCGAAAAGCATTCGATCAGGAAGGGTTCCACTCCGCTACCCGGGTGGGAAGCGGACCTCGCGGCTGTGGCCAGTACTCATAGGGCCAAATCGTCCCCCGGCGAGTGTCGTCGCTGGTGGTGAGGGGGTCAGGGGGACATTCCGGCAAGAGGGGGGTCCTGCCGGGAAGTTGGCTGAAAATGTGCGGGTGTGGGTGTGCGAATGAGTCAGTCGTGCGGGGAGGCGGAGTCGGAGGTGCGGCAGCCCCGGCGGCCCGCGGGCCCGCCGCGCGAGCGCCGGCGGCGGTGCGCCGAACCAGGTCGCTCCTGCGCCCGGACCCGGGCCGCCGCCCGCTCCGAGTGCCGCAGCAGGACCAGGCAGGCGGCCGTCACGACGAACAGGCCGAGGGTGGCGACCGCCGCCCCGCCGAAGGACGTTCCGTAGACGACGAGGACCACCGGGACGAGCAGGCAACTGAAGGCGGCCCAGCGCACGACGTCACCCGCGGGGTCGTCGTGCGGGCGTCCGGAAGACTGCACGGACGGGTGAAGCGGCTGCCGCGCGGAGGCGGTGAAGTGCGGGCTCGGGTCGGGGAAGCGGACGGACTGGGTCGGCTGAGCTGGCTGGTCGGGGTGAACCGGATGGCCGGGCACGGCGTACTCCCTGCGGGCTCTTCCTGAACGGTCGGACGCATGTCCAACGCCGCCCGGCGGGGCTCGGTCACTGCGCGCACGGGTGGCAACTCCCCGTCTCGTCACTGGCTGTAGGGGACAGCGGGCATTGCCAAGGCGCCCGCGCTCCGGCATGCTCCCTGGGACGCTCTCCAAGTGCGGCAAGCCCTGGGCAGGACAGGAGTGTCGCCGTACCCTGGTGGGTATGGGCTTGGGAAGATGCTTCCCGGACAGAGCTCCGTCACACTGCGTCGCCGATTTCGCCCCTGTTGCTTCCTCCAAGGACCTCTTCGCCGAGACACCCATGGCCGGTCACGAACTCCCCGAACCCGCGGACCGCAAGCGCAAACGGCTCGCCGACCCCGCGTCGGCCGCCGAGCTGCGCGCGGTGGAACAGACACACTCCCCCTGCGACCCGGCCTTCCGGCACGGCGTCGTCGTGGGATTCGACGGATCGACGTCCAGTGAGCGCGCGCTCGCGTACGCGATCGGTATGGCCCGCCGCTCCGGATCGGGTCTGATCATCGTCCATGTCGCCAACCGGCTTCCCACCACCGTGTGGGCCGGCTGCGAGCCGCCCGTCTTCGTGGACGTGCCGGACCACCGCACCGAGGTGCTCGGGCTGGAGCTGGCCTGCGCCGACTATCTGGCCGAAGTGCCATGGATCCTGGTCGAGCGCGGCGGTGACATCTGCCATGAGCTGGAGGAGGTCGGCCGGGAGTATTCGGCCGACGCCATCGTGGTCGGCTCCACGCACGGGATCGTCGGCCGGATCTTCGGTTCGGTGGCCGGGCGGCTCGCCAAGCGCGCGCAGCGACCCGTCGTTGTCATTCCGTGACCGGCTGTTAAGTCGATTGTGCGGTTGTGCCCCTGTGTAAAGGGTAGATAAATGCTGCTGGGACGCAGCAAACAACTGCAGATCGAAGGGAGCCCGCCGTGGACAATGGTGTCTCTGCGGGAAGCACGGCCTCGACTTCGACCCTCGGGAACATCGCCCTGGGTCTCACCCTTCTCGCATTCGGTATCGGCCACACCGGTGTCATCGACGGCGTGTCCGCTGCCGGCTCCGTGCCGCTCGCGATGTACGTCGGCGGCGCCGCCCTGTTCCTCCTGGGTCTCCTGGAGTACCGCGGCGGCAACGGATTCAACGGCACCGCGTTCGCGGGCCTCGGTGTCTTCTGGTTCACGTGGGCCAAGGGCGCGGGCGGTTCTGCCTCGGACGAGGCCGCCGGAACGTTTCTTGTCCTCTTCGCGATGCTCGCGCTGACCCTCACGGTCGCCGCCGCGAGCGGTCTGTTCAGCCAGGGCGTCTACGCCCTCCTGACCCTCTCCCTCCTCCTGCTGGCCATAGCCTCCTTCGTGGACAACGGCGCACTGGCCAAGGCGGGCGGCTGGGTCGCCGCCGTCTCCGGGCTGCTGGCCTGGTACGGGGCCACCGCGGCCCTGGCGCACTGGCCGATGGCCTTCGGCAGGGCAGGGCGCAGCGGCGCGGTCGCCGCGGGCTGAGCGCGACACGCAGGAGCCCCCGTGCGCGCGGTGCGCACGGGGGCTCCCGTGGTCCGGTGGCAGCCGGGGCTGCTACTCGACGGTGACGGACTTCGCCAGGTTGCGCGGCTTGTCGATGTCCCGGCCCATGGCCAGGGCGGTGTGGTACGCCAGCAGCTGGAGCGGGATGCCCATGAGGATCGGGTCCAGCTCGTCCTCGTTCTTCGGGACCACGATGGTGTGGTCGGCCTTCTCCTGCTCGCGGTGGGCGACCGCGAGGATTCGGCCGCTGCGGGCCTTGATCTCCTCCAGCGCCGCGCGGTTCTTCTCCAGCAGGTCGTCGTCCGGGACGATCGCGACGGTCGGCAGCGAGGGCTCGATCAGGGCCAGCGGACCGTGCTTGAGCTCGGAGGCGGGGTAGGCCTCGGCGTGGATGTAGGAGATCTCCTTCAGCTTGAGGGAGGCCTCCAGTGCCACCGGGTAGCCGCGCACCCGGCCGATGAACATCATCGACTTGGCCTCGGCGAACTCGGCCGCGAGCTTCTTGATGTCCTCTTCGCCGTCGAGGATCTCCTGGATCTGCGCGGGCAGCTTGCGCAGGCCCTCGATGATCCGCTTGCCGTCGGTGACCGAGAGGTCCCGGATGCGGCCCAGGTGCACGGCGAGCAGCGCGAAGGCCACGACGGTGTTGGTGAAGCACTTGGTGGAGACGACGCAGACCTCGGGGCCGGCGTGCACGTACACGCCGCCGTCGGCCTCGCGGGCGATGGCCGAGCCGACCACGTTGACCACGCCGAGGACGCGGGCGCCCTTGCGCTTGAGCTCCTGCACGGCCGCGAGCACGTCGTAGGTCTCACCCGACTGGGAGACCGCGATGTAGAGGGTGTCGGGGTCCACGACCGGGTTGCGGTAGCGGAACTCGGACGCCGGCTCGGCGTCGGCGGGGATGCGGGCCATGCCCTCGATGAGGCCGGCGCCGATCAGGCCCGCGTGGTACGAGGTGCCGCAGCCCAGGATCTTCACCCGGCGGATGCCGCGCGCCTCGCGCGGGTCCAGGTTCAGGCCGCCCAGGTGGACCGTGTTGAAGCGGTCGTCGATCCGGCCGCGCAGCACGCGGTCGACCGCGTCGGGCTGCTCGGAGATCTCCTTGTGCATGTAGGTGTCGTGGCCGCCCATGTCGTAGGAGGCGGCCTCCCACTCCACGGTCTCCGGGGTGGAGTTCGTCGTCGTGCCGCTCGTGGTGTACGTGCGGAAGTCGTCGGCCTTCAGGGTGGCCATCTCGCCGTCGTTCAGGGTGACGACCTGGCGGGTGTGGGCGATGAGCGCGGCGACGTCGGAGGCGACCAGCATCTCCTTCTCGCCGATGCCGAGGATGACCGGCGAGCCGTTGCGGGCGACGACGATGCGGTCGGTGAAGTCGGCGTGCATCACGGCGATGCCGTAGGTGCCGTCGATCGCCTTGACCGCCTCGCGGACCTTCTCCTCCAGGGTGTCGGCCTGGGAGCGGGCGATCAGGTGGGTGATGACCTCGGTGTCGGTCTCGGAGGCGAAGACGACGCCCTCGGCCTCCAGCTTGGCGCGGAGCTCGGCGGCGTTGTCGACGATGCCGTTGTGGACGACGGCGACCTTGTTCTCCGGGTCCAGGTGCGGGTGCGAGTTGATGTCGCTCGGGGCGCCGTGCGTGGCCCAGCGGGTGTGGGCGATGCCGGTGGTGCCGGCGAAGCGCTTCGGGACGCGGGCTTCGAGGTCGCGGACGCGGCCCTTGGCCTTGACCATCTTGAGCGCGCCGGCCTTCGGGCTGTTCACGACGATGCCCGCGGAGTCGTAGCCGCGGTATTCCAGCCGCGCCAGGCCCTCCAGCAGCAGCGGTGCCACATCACGCTTTCCGATGTAACCGACGATTCCGCACATACGGTCCTGCCCCTCCTGAAGTTCGGTTCGTTTACCCGTCACCCGCCCGCGGCCGCTCCGGCGGCGGCCGGTCAGCCGTAGACGATGCGGCGCAGCTGCCGGAGCGAGAGCTCCGGGGGCGCCACGGCGCGGTGCGGCAGCTCGGCCGCGATCCGCTCGAAGATCTCCGCGTTCACGGCTCCGCCGGCCTGCAGTTCGCGGTGGCGGCGGCGGACGAAGTCCTCCGTCGTCTCGTCGAAGTAGGCGAGCACGTCGAGGACCACCCGGGCCGCTTCGCCCCGCTGCAGCGAGGTGCTGCGCACCAGGTGTTCGACGAGGTCGTCATAGGACGGGCGGCGGTCGAGCACCCGTAGATACTGACGGTTCCGGTCGTCCAACGCAAAGATCCTGCCCGATTCCGGGCAGGATCTCTCTGGTCTGGACCAGCGGAATGGATGCATCCGGTCAGAATCTACGCAAAACGGCCTGCTTGGCTGCGGCGAACTCGTCGGCCGTGAGCACTCCCGCCTGGTGCAGCTCCCCCAGCTCCCGCAGCCGTCGCAGCAGTGCGTCGTGGTCCTCCGCGACGGTGGCGGCCGGCGCGGCGAGCTCCTTCGGCGGGACGTCCTCGGCGGCCCGGTCCTGCGCCGGTCCCGCCGGGTGCGGCAGCCGCAGCGCCACCGCCGCGGCGACCAGCGCCATCAGCGGGTCCTTCTTGAAGCCGAACAGCTCCACCGTGTACGGGTCGTACTTGGGCGCGGCGGGCTGGGCCGCGCCGGCCAGGCTGAAGCGGAGCCAGCCGTTCTCGAGCCCCTTGGCCGGAGCCCACTCCACCGTCCGCAGGTCCGTGACCCGGAACTCGCGCGGCCCCCCGGAGCGCTTGGCCTCCTCGGTCGTCCAGTTCCACTCCAGAGCGACGCGGTCGCCGTCGAAGGTGACGGTCCCGTCGCCCGCGCCCACCGCTATCGGTACGGTCGGGCCGGGCAGCAGGTAGCTCTCCGAGGGGCCCGGATCAACCTGTTCCAGCAGCAGGGCGTTGCGCACCGCGTCCACGAAGTACTCCGCGACCCCCGTCCGGTCCGGCTCCACGCTCAGCCGGTACGGGTCGGAGGCCTCCGGCAGTCGCCCGCCCGTCACCTGGGTCAGCGCGTCGGCCCCCTCACGCAGCCGCAGCCGCAGCCGACCGGCCTTCCGGCCGGGCTCGTAGGAGATCCCCGCGAGCGCGCGCAACGGTACGACCACCTCGCCCAGGGTCTGCCGCAGCAGCCCCACCCCCTTGTCGCGGCCGGGCACGATGCGC
>NZ_JBIVFO010000041.1:0-71710 GCF_044748225.1 Streptomyces sp. NPDC090021
CGGTACGGGCCTCGCCCGCTACCGCAACATCCGGGTGGAGCCCACCGAGGAGGCGAAGGCCGCGATGTACTCGGCCGTCGGCTACGACGACATCGACTACTCGCCCTTCGGCACCGGCTCCGGCCAGGCCGTCCCGCTGGAGGACTACGACTACGGCCCGTACAACGGCTGAGAGCTCGTCAGAAGAAGCCCCCCGCCACTCCGAGAGGAGTGCGGGGGGCTTCCCCGTTCCCACGGGGCGGTCCGTCGGGTGCTCCGGCAGGCCCGTCCGGCCGCCGTGAGCACACCGCGGGTCAGCGCCGGCGGCGCAGGCGCGTCCAGGTCGGGACCGCGGTCAGGGTCAGGAAGGCCAGGGCGGCGGCGGCCAGGCCGGGGTACAGGCCCTTCGGGGTGAAGGTGCAGGAGAACCCGGTGGTGCCCGGGGGGAGGTCCACGGCCAGGAGGCCGTGGAAGGGCCTGACCGGGGCGGAGCAGCTCCAGCCGGGGACGGCCGTGGTGGCGACGACCGCCGTGCCCCGGGTGTCCGCCGGGAGGGTGGCCCCGATCGAGTGGCCGCCGACCGCGACCGCGGTGGCCCCGGTGGCCTTCAGCCGGTCGACGGCGGCGGTGAGCGCCGCGCGGTCCAGGCAGCCCAGCGGGTGGGCGCCCGCGTCGGCGCCCTCCGTACGGGTCCGCACGGTGACGTCCACCGTGCCGGAGGCGGGGACGGGGCCGAGCGGGGTCACCCCCGTCACCGCGCCCGCCAGCGGCTTCTCGGTGGCGCCGGCGCGGAGGGAGCCGTGGAGGCCGGGGGAGTACCAGAAGGCCTCGGAGCCGGGCCGGCACCGCGCCGTGTACGTCCGGTTCCCGGGGTCACCGTCGCGGGTGACGTGCGGGACCTCGTAGACGGTGGCGCCCAGGACGTTCTCCTGCCGGGCGTAGACGCTGTCCGCCGGGTTCGGCGAGGCGTACGCACCGGTGCGTACGGTGACCAGCGCAGGCGCCGGGAACCGCTCGGCCGTCCAGCTGCCCGGGGCGGCCCCCGGGCGGACCCGCGCACCGATCGAGAAGATCGCGTCGAGCACCGGGTTGTCGGCGCCGAAGAAGGTCCGGCCGTCGTTCTTGAAGCCGTAGCCGAGGGGCTCCAGGGCCTTGTAGGTGGCCTCGGGGAGGTAGCTGCTGTAGTACTGCGGGCCCTCCGCGCGGAGCGCCAGGGCGTCGTTGTACGAGGTCTGCGGCGCGCCCGAGTCGGTGCGGTGGGCGGGCCAGTCCTCGACGCCGCGGACGGCGTCGAAGTGCCGGGCGATCGACCCGTTCGAGGTGGGGATCGGCTTCGCCCAGCGCTCGCGGGCCCGGCGGGCGTCGGCGCCGGCGGCGGCCGCGGCCGACTCGGCGAGGACGACGCCGATCATCAGCACGGCGGCCACCGGGACCAGGAAGCGGCGCTTGTCGCCGAGCCGCAGCAGGACCAGCGCCAGCAGGGAGACGGCCCCGCCGCCGAGCACCGCCGGCCAGGTCCAGCCGCCGAAGTCGTCGGTGCGGCGCAGCACGAAGGCGGCCGCGACCAGCAGGCCGGCCATCAGTGCCAGGTGCCGCGGGCGCGGCCGGTTGGCCAGCGCCAGCCAGGCCATGACCACCACCATCGCGCTGAACACGAAGGTCTCGCGGTACGGGTTGCCGTTCGGCACCGCCAGCCCGTGCCAGACGTACTGCGTGGGCGGGAACTGGAAGGAGGCCAGCACCAGTGCGGTCGCGGCCCCCCAGACCAGGCGGGTGCGGCGCGCGACGGAGGTGTTGAGGAGGAAGGAGCCGGCCAGGATCAGGCCGAGCGAGGCCACGTAGAGCCGGGGGCGGCCGCCCCACAGGTGCGTGGCCGGCAGCATGCCCGCGAAGAAGACCTCGATCCGTACGGGGTCGAAGGCGGCGGCCCTGGTGGGCTGCGCAGCGCCGCTGGACAGGAACGAGGGCAGCAGCAGCGGGAGCGTGAGCAGGATGCCGGTCCCGGCGGCCGTCGCGGCCCGCCACAGGGCCAGCAGCCGGTTCCGGGCCGTCGTGTCCCGGGTGGCCAGGCGGACCGCCAGCAGGACGCAGGCGGCCATCGTGGCCATCATCGCGGTGTAGAAGTTCCCGAACCAGGCGAGCGCGACCAGCAGGGCCGCGCCAGGCCAGCGGCGCCCCTCCAGGCACCACTCGACGGCGATGCCGAGCATCGGGAGGGCGACCAGGCCCCAGAGCCACATCGGGATGTACGAGGCGTCGCTGAGGGCCCAGCCGCACAGCCCGTACGTCGCTCCCAGCACGCCCCGCTGCCACCACGGGCCGGCGTGCAGCTTGCCGAGGTACACGGTCATCACGGCGGCGGCGGTGCCCATCGTGACCGGGGTGACCGCGAAGACGGCGAGGTCGACGTGGTCGCGCGGGACGAGCACGGCCAGCCAGGAGAACGGGTTGCCGAGGTAGGTGTGGTAATCGGACAGGGACTGCTGTCCGAATCCGCCGCGCCAGGTGAAGAACAGGTCCCCGGCGGCCTGCCCGTGGACCAGGTCCCACAGCGCCCGGTGGAAGGGCACGTACTGGTTGGCCTGGTCGTTGACGGCCCGCCCGGTGTTGCCGAAGGGGAAGGTGCCGCGCGCCGCCCAGGCCGCGCAGAAGGCCGTCGTGGTCAGCAGGAAGGCCAGCAGGGGACCGCGCGGGCGGGTCGAGCGGCGGACGGACCGGCCGAGGGACCGGCGGGCGTCCGAGGGGTGGTCCGGAGCGGGGGGCCGGGCGTCGACTGTGGTCGGCTCGGGTGCCACGGTCCCCAATGTGCTGCTCCCTGCTGATCGACTCGCGGGCGCCCCGGCCCGGGCAAGCTGTCAGTTTAGGGTGCCGGGGCGGGCCGCCGGGCTGAACGGCCCCCGTCCCGCTTGCGCGCGGCGGGTTTTCGTGCTGGGCATTTGTTTTGACCTACCTCTGTGAGGTAGGTACGCTCTGACCTTGTGCCTGGGGTGTGCCCTGGGCTCCCGCGTGCGCCTCAGACCCGCGGTGAGCCGAGAAGACCACACCGCGATCCGTGCCTCTCTCACCTCGGTGGAAGTGTGCAGGGTCCGACACACCCGACCGCGTGGGTCGGCAAAGTTCCAGGTTAGCTTCACTACACGGCACACAGAAACCGGAGAAGTAGTGCCTACGATCCAGCAGCTGGTCCGTAAGGGCCGGCAGGACAAGGTCGAGAAGACAAAGACTCCCGCGCTTGAGGCCTCGCCCCAGCGTCGTGGTGTCTGCACGCGTGTGTTCACGACCACCCCGAAGAAGCCGAACTCGGCGCTCCGTAAGGTCGCGCGTGTGCGTCTGACCTCCGGCATCGAGGTCACCGCTTACATTCCGGGTGAGGGACACAACCTGCAGGAGCACTCCATCGTGCTCGTGCGTGGTGGCCGTGTGAAGGACCTGCCGGGTGTTCGTTACAAGATCATCCGCGGTGCGCTTGACACCCAGGCTGTCAAGAACCGCAAGCAGGCCCGCAGCCGCTACGGCGCCAAGAAGGAGAAGTAAGAATGCCTCGTAAGGGCCCCGCCCCGAAGCGCCCGGTCATCATCGACCCGGTCTACGCATCTCCTCTGGTGACGTCGCTCATCAACAAGATCCTCCTGAACGGCAAGCGCTCCACCGCCGAGCGCATCGTCTACGGCGCCATGGAAGGCCTCCGCGAGAAGACCGGCAACGACCCGGTCATCACGCTGAAGCGCGCGCTGGAGAACGTCAAGCCGTCCCTCGAGGTCAAGTCCCGCCGTGTCGGTGGCGCGACCTACCAGGTCCCCGTCGAGGTCAAGCCGGGTCGCCAGTCGACCCTGGCGCTGCGCTGGCTCGTGGGTTACTCCCGCGCCCGCCGTGAGAAGACCATGACCGAGCGCCTCATGAACGAGCTGCTCGACGCCTCCAACGGTCTTGGCGCTGCCGTCAAGAAGCGCGAGGACACGCACAAGATGGCCGAGTCCAACAAGGCCTTCGCGCACTACCGCTGGTAGTCGCAACCCACATCGAGACCGAGAGAAGACCGAAGCCTTATGGCTACCACTTCGCTTGACCTGGCCAAGGTGCGCAACATCGGCATCATGGCCCACATCGACGCGGGCAAGACGACCACCACCGAGCGCATCCTGTTCTACACCGGTGTGTCTTACAAGATCGGTGAGGTCCACGACGGCGCCGCCACGATGGACTGGATGGAGCAGGAGCAGGAGCGTGGTATCACCATCACGTCTGCCGCCACCACCTGTCACTGGCCGCTCGAGGATGTTGACCACACCATCAACATCATCGACACCCCGGGTCACGTCGACTTCACCGTCGAGGTGGAGCGTTCGCTCCGCGTGCTCGACGGCGCCGTCACCGTCTTCGACGGTGTGGCCGGCGTGGAGCCGCAGTCCGAGACCGTCTGGCGTCAGGCGGACCGCTACGGCGTCCCGCGCATCTGCTTCGTCAACAAGCTCGACCGCACCGGCGCCGAGTTCCACCGCTGCGTCGACATGATCACGGACCGCCTCGGCGCCGTCCCGATCGTCATGCAGCTCCCCATCGGTGCCGAGGCCGACTTCCAGGGTGTCGTCGACCTCGTCCGCATGAAGGCGCTCGTCTGGTCCGCCGAGGCGACCAAGGGCGAGATGTACGACGTCATCGACATCCCGGCCAGCCACACCGAGGCCGCTGAAGAGTGGCGCGGCAAGCTCGTCGAGACCGTCGCCGAGAACGACGAAGAGATGATGGAGCTCTTCCTCGAGGGCATCGAGCCCACCGAGGAGCAGCTGCACGCCGCTGTCCGTCGCATCATCCTCGGCTCCGGCAAGGGCAAGGGCGAGCCCACGATCACCGCGGTGTTCTGTGGCACGGCGTTCAAGAACAAGGGCGTTCAGCCCCTGCTCGACGCCGTCGTCCGCTACCTGCCGTCGCCGCTGGACATCGAGGCCATCGAGGGCCACGACGTCCGCGACGCCGAGACGGTCGTGAAGCGCAAGCCGTCCGACGAGGAGCCCCTCGCCGCGCTCGCGTTCAAGATCATGAGCGACCCGCACCTCGGTAAGCTCACCTTCGTCCGGGTTTACTCGGGCCGCCTGGAGGCCGGCACCGCGGTGCTGAACTCCGTCAAGGGCAAGAAGGAGCGCATCGGCAAGATCTACCGCATGCACGCGAACAAGCGTGAGGAGATCGACTCGGTGGGCGCCGGCGACATCGTCGCCGTGATGGGCCTGAAGCAGACCACCACCGGTGAGACGCTGTGCGACGACAAGCAGCCCGTGATCCTGGAGTCCATGGACTTCCCGGCTCCGGTCATCCAGGTCGCCATCGAGCCCAAGTCCAAGGGTGACCAGGAGAAGCTGGGTGTCGCCATCCAGCGTCTCGCGGAGGAGGACCCCTCCTTCCACGTTCACTCGGACGAGGAGACGGGCCAGACCATCCTCGGCGGTATGGGCGAGCTGCACCTCGAGGTGCTGGTCGACCGTATGAAGCGCGAGTTCAAGGTCGAGGCCAACGTCGGCAAGCCGCAGGTCGCGTACCGCGAGACGATCCGCAAGGCCGTCGAGCGTCACGACTACACCCACAAGAAGCAGACCGGTGGTACCGGTCAGTTCGCCAAGGTGCAGATCGCGATCGAGCCCATCACCGAGGCCGACGGCCCGGCGTACGAGTTCGTGAACAAGGTCACCGGCGGTCGTGTGCCGAAGGAGTACATCCCTTCGGTGGACGCGGGTGCGCAGGAGGCCATGCAGTTCGGCATCCTGGCCGGCTACGAGATGACGGGCGTCCGCGTCACGCTTCTCGACGGTGGCTACCACGAGGTCGACTCCTCCGAGCTCGCCTTCAAGATCGCCGGTTCGCAGGCCTTCAAGGAGGCCGCGCGCAAGGCGTCGCCCGTTCTGCTCGAGCCGATGATGGCCGTTGAGGTCACCACGCCCGAGGAGTCCATGGGTGATGTCATCGGTGACATCAACTCCCGCCGTGGCCAGATCCAGGCCATGGAGGACCGTCACGGAGCCAAGATCGTCAAGGGCCTCGTGCCCCTGTCGGAGATGTTCGGCTACGTCGGCGACCTCCGCAGCAAGACCTCGGGTCGCGCCAGCTACTCGATGCAGTTCGACTCCTACGCCGAGGTTCCCCGGAACGTCGCCGAGGAGATCATCGCGAAGGCCAAGGGCGAGTAACTCTTCGGAGTACACGCTTTAGGCTTGTCACCGGCAGCCTCTGGGGCAACAGGAGCCACTCCCGTTGCCCCGGGGACCGGCCGGCTTTCCAGCAAAGATCACCTGGCGCCGATCTGTAAGGCGTACAGAACCACTCTCCAGGAGGACCCCCGTGGCGAAGGCGAAGTTCGAGCGGACTAAGCCGCACGTCAACATCGGCACCATCGGTCACATTGACCACGGTAAGACGACCCTCACGGCCGCCATTACCAAGGTGCTGCACGACGCGTACCCGGACCTGAACGAGGCCTCGGCCTTCGACCAGATCGACAAGGCTCCTGAGGAGCGCCAGCGCGGTATCACCATCTCCATCGCGCACGTCGAGTACCAGACCGAGGCGCGTCACTACGCCCACGTCGACTGCCCGGGTCACGCGGACTACATCAAGAACATGATCACCGGTGCCGCGCAGATGGACGGCGCCATCCTCGTGGTCGCCGCCACCGACGGCCCGATGCCGCAGACCAAGGAGCACGTGCTCCTGGCCCGCCAGGTCGGCGTTCCGTACATCGTCGTCGCCCTGAACAAGGCCGACATGGTGGACGACGAGGAGATCCTGGAGCTCGTCGAGCTCGAGGTCCGTGAGCTGCTCTCCGAGTACGAGTTCCCGGGCGACGACCTGCCGGTCGTCCGCGTCTCCGCGCTGAAGGCGCTCGAGGGCGACAAGGAGTGGGGCGAGAAGCTCCTCGGCCTCATGACCGCCGTCGACGAGGCCATCCCGACCCCGCCGCGTGACACCGAGAAGCCGTTCCTCATGCCCGTCGAGGACGTCTTCACGATCACCGGTCGCGGTACGGTCGTCACCGGCCGTATCGAGCGTGGTGTCCTGAAGGTCAACGAGACCGTCGACATCATCGGTATCAAGGAAGAGAAGACCACCACCACGGTCACCGGTATCGAGATGTTCCGCAAGCTGCTCGACGAGGGCCAGGCCGGTGAGAACGTCGGTCTGCTCCTCCGTGGCATCAAGCGCGAGGACGTCGAGCGCGGCCAGGTCATCATCAAGCCGGGTTCGGTCACCCCGCACACCGAGTTCGAGGCCCAGGCCTACATCCTGTCGAAGGACGAGGGTGGCCGTCACACCCCGTTCTTCAACAACTACCGTCCGCAGTTCTACTTCCGTACCACGGACGTCACGGGTGTCGTCACCCTGCCGGCCGGCACGGAGATGGTCATGCCGGGCGACAACACCGAGATGTCGGTCGCGCTGATCCAGCCGGTCGCCATGGAGGAGGGCCTGAAGTTCGCCATCCGTGAGGGTGGTCGTACCGTGGGCGCCGGCCAGGTCACCAAGATCACGAAGTAATTCGTGCTCTGACCCGGTAGCCCGTTGACGGGCACCATGTTGCACTGGAGGGCCCCGGCCCATCGCTTCGGCGGTGGGGCGGGGCCCTTCGGCGTTGCCGGACCCGCGGCGGACGTGCTGCGGGTACGCGGGAAGGGCCGCACCCAAGCGGTGGGTGCGGCCCTTCCCGTACGGAGTGGCGGTGCGTCAGTTCGCGCGCAGGGACTCGGTGAACTCGATGCAGGCGGCGTGGTCGGGCAGCAGCCCGGTCGCGATGGCCTCGGCCAGCGACGGGGCGGCCTCGTCGCGCGCGGACAGCTGCGGGACGTCGGCCGGCCACTCGATGCCCAGGTCCGGGTCGAGCGGGTGCACCGAGTGCTCGCCCGTCGGGTTGTACGTCTCCGAGCACAGGTACGACAGGGTCGCGTCGTCGGTCAGGGCGCAGAAGCCGTGGCCGAGGCCCTCGGGGATGTAGACGGCGCGGCGGTCGACGTCGTCGAGGCGGACGCCCTCCCACCTGCCGAAGGTGGGGGAGCCCACCCGGAGGTCGACGATGACGTCGAGCACGGCGCCGCGCACGCAGGTCACGTACTTGGCCTGGCCGCGCGGCACGTCGGCGAAGTGGATGCCGCGGACCACGCCGGCGGCGGAGACGGAGAGGTTCGCCTGCGCCAGGTTCAGCGGGTGGCCGACGACCTCCGCCAGCCGGTCGAAGCGGTACCACTCGGTGAACAGGCCGCGCGGGTCGCCGTGCAGCTGCGGGGTCACCTCGAAGGCGCCCGCGATGGAGAGCTCGCGGAACTTCACTGGCCCTCCGCCTCGTCGAGCAGGGCCAGCAGGTACGTGCCGTAGCCGCTCTTGGTCAGCGGCTCGGCGAGCGCGCGCAGCTGGGCGGAGTCGATCAGGCCGGCCCGCCAGGCCGCCTCCTCGATGCAGCCGATCTTGAAGCCCTGGCGCTCCTCGATCACGCGGACGAACTCGGAGGCCTGGACCATCGAGACGAAGGTGCCGGTGTCGAGCCAGGCGGTACCGCGGTCCAGGATGGTGACGTTCAGTTCGCCGGCCTGGAGGTACGCGTCGTTGACGGCGGTGATCTCCAGCTCGCCGCGGGCGCTGGGCTCAAGACCCCTGGCTATCTCGACGACCTGGTTGTCGTAGAAGTACAGACCCGGCACCGCGTAGCGGGACTTGGGCTTGACCGGCTTCTCCTCGATGGAGATGGCCTGGCCCTTCTCGTCGAACTCCACGACGCCGTAGGCGGTCGGGTCCGCCACCGGGTACGCGAACACGCGGCCGCCCTTGGCGTCGGTGTGCTGGGCGAGGCGGGTGCCGAGGCCGCTGCCGTGGAAGATGTTGTCGCCGAGGATCAGCGCGACGGACTCGTCGCCGATGAAGTCGGCGCCGAGCACGAACGCCTGGGCGATGCCCTCCGGGCGCTCCTGGACGGCGTACTCCAGCCGCAGTCCGAACTGCGAACCGTCGCCGAGCAGACGCTCGAACTGGTCACGGTCCTCAGGGGTGGTGATGATCAGGATCTCGCTGATGCCCGCCATCACCAGGGTGGAGAGCGGGTAGTAGATCATCGGCTTGTCGAAGACGGGCAGCAGCTGCTTCGAGACGGCCCGAGTCAGCGGCCAGAGTCGCGATCCGGTGCCACCGGCCAAAAGGATTCCACGCATGGGTGAACCCTATGCGAGAGGGCCGGGGCGGTCCGACCGTCCGGCGTGTGACGTTCGGCAGGCGGCTAGACTCTTCGTATTATGCGCATCCTCGTGACCGGCGGCGCCGGCTTCATCGGTTCAGAATTCGTCCGCCAGCAGCTCGGTGCAGACGCCACGGCGCAGATCACCGTCTTCGACAAGCTGACCTACTCGGGCGTCGAGGCCAACCTCGCCCCGGTCGCGGGCCACTGCGGATACCGCTTCGTGCAGGGCGACATCTGCGACGCCGAGGCCGTCGACCAGGTGATGGCCGGCCACGACGTGGTCGTGCACTTCGCCGCCGAGTCCCACGTGGACCGTTCGATCGCCGGTGCGGGCCCCTTCGTCATGACGAACGTCGTCGGTACCCAGGTGCTGCTGGACGCCGCCCGCAAGCACGGCGTCGGCCGCTTCGTCCACATCTCCACCGACGAGGTCTACGGCTCCATCACCGAGGGTTCCTGGACCGAGGAGTGGCCGCTGGTGCCCAACTCCCCGTACTCCGCCTCCAAGGCGTCCTCCGACCTGCTGGCGCTGGCCTACGCGCGCACGCACGGCATGGACGTGGTGGTCACCCGCTGCTCCAACAACTACGGGCACTACCAGTTCCCGGAGAAGGTCATCCCGCTGTTCGTCTCGAACCTGATGGACGGCAAGAAGGTCCCGCTGTACGGCAACGGCGGCAACGTCCGCGACTGGCTGCACGTCTCCGACCACTGCCGCGGCATCGACCTGGCCATGCGGGGGGGCCGGGCCGGCGAGGTCTACAACATCGGCGGCGGCACCGAGCTCACCAACAAGGAGCTCACCGGTGTCCTGCTGGAGGCCGCGGGCCTGGGCTGGGACATGGTCGAGCACGTCGAGGACCGCAAGGGCCACGACCTGCGCTACTCCATCGACATCAGCAAGATCGGTGCCGAGCTGGGCTACGCCCCGCAGGTCACCTTCGAGGACGGCATCAGGGCCACCATCGACTGGTACCGCGAGAACCGCGCCTGGTGGGAGCCGCTGAAGGCGAAGGCGGCCCTGCAGAAGTGAGCACCAACTCACTGGCCGGCCGCTGGCTCGTCACCGGCGCCGGCGGGATGCTCGGCCAGGACGTCCTGACCGTCCTGGAGCGCGCCGGGATCGAGGCCGTGGGCCTGCGCCGTGCCGACCTCGACATCACCGACCCGGCCGCCGTCCGGGCCGCGGTCGAGGGCGTCACCGTGGTAGTGAACTGCGCCGCCTGGACGGACGTGGACGGCGCCGAGACCGCCGAGGAGGCCGCGACCGCCGTCAACGGCGCCGCCGTGCGCGTCCTCGCCGGGGCGTGCGCCGACGCCCACGTGCGCCTGGTCCACGTCTCCACCGACTACGTGCTGCCCGGCGACGCCTCGGAGCCGTACCGCGAGGACGCCGAGACCGGCCCGGTCAACGCCTACGGGCGTTCCAAGCTGGTCGGCGAGCAGGCCGTCACCGAGCTGCTGCCGCAGGACGGATACGTCGTACGGACGGCCTGGCTGTACGGCGAGCACGGCCCCAACTTCGTCGCCACCATGCTGAAGCTGGCCGCCCAGCGCGACACCCTCGACGTGGTCGACGACCAGCACGGTCAGCCCACGTGGTCCTACGCGCTGGCCCGCCACCTGGTCGACCTCGGCCTGGCCGCCCTCAAGGGCCGGGCCATGGGCGGGATCTACCACGGCACCGCGAGCGGCCGGACCACCTGGATGGGGCTCGCCCGCGAGACCTACCGGCTGAGCGGTCTGGACCCCGAGCGGATCCGGCCGACCACGTCCGAGGCGTTCGTCCGCCCCGCGGCCCGTCCCGCCTTCAGCGTGCTCGCGCACGACGCCTGGAAGGAGGAGGCCGGCCTGGAGCCGCTCCCCGACTGGCGCGAACAGCTGACCCAGGCGCTCGCCACCCCCGGCTTCGCCGCACTCGCGAAGGCGGCCCGGGACGGCCGCGCGGGATGAGAACCCTGCTGAACAAGCTGACCGCGGCGCTGCCGCCGGGCACCGTCGCGGTGGCCGGCGGCACCGTCGTGCTCGGCGCCGCGTCCTACGCCCACCTCGGCGTGGCCGGCCACAGCCTGTCCGACGCGGGCTATGCCAACGTCTCGGTGCTGTGGACGATCGTGATGTCCCTCGGCATCGGCATCTTCTTCCCCCTGGAGCAGGAGCTCACCCGGATCGTCTCCGCCCGCGTGGTCCTCGGCCAGGGCGCGGCCCCGGTGCTGCTCCGCGCCGGCCTGCTCACCGCGGGCGTCCTCGGCGCGACCCTGCTGGTCCTCGGCCTCGGCGCCGGCCCCCTCGCCGACCTGCTGTTCCACGGGGACCGCGCCCTGGTGGCGGCGCTCGGCGGGGCCTTCGCCGGCATGGCCGTCTGCTACCTCACCCGCGGTGTGCTGGCCGGGCTCGGCCGCTTCGGCGCGTACGGCACCCAGCTCGCCGTCGACGGCGGCCTGCGGATCGTGCTCGCCTTCGGCTGCGCCCTCCTCGGGCTGCACTCGGCCCTGGCCTTCAGCCTCATCCTGGCCGTCGCGCCCGTCGTCGCGACGCTGGTGACGCTGCCCGCGCTGCTGCGCGCCGTCGGCCCGGGCGAGCAGATCGCCTGGCGCGACCTGACGGGCGGCCTCGGCCTGCTGGTCTGCGCGACCCTGCTGTCCCAACTGGTCGTGAACGCGGCCGTGATGAGCACCAAGCTGCTGGCTCCGTCCGACAGCGCGCTGATCGCGGCGCTGATGAGCGCGACCGTCCTCGCGCGGGTGCCGCTCTTCGTCTTCGGCTCGCTCCAGGCCTCGCTGCTCAGCGGCCTGACCGCAGCCTTCACCGCCGGCGACCGCGTGGCCTTCTGGGCGATGCTGCGCCGGATCGCCATGGTCGTCGCAGCGCTCGGTCTGCTCGGCGGAGTGCCCGCCACGGTCCTCGGCCCGTGGCTCATCGAGGTGCTGTTCGGCATCCAGGACCCGGTGCTGGGACGCTTCGACTTCTTCCTGCTGTCCGCAGGCACCGCCGCGTACATGTTCGCGATGGTTCTGGGACAGGCGCTCATGGTATTCAAGCGGCACAACCTGCAGTTGCTCTCCTGGGCCCTCGGCACCGCGGTCCTGGCGGGCATCACCCTGATCCCCGGCGAGGTGTCGATGCGCGTGATCGTCGCCTACGCCCTGGGCTCCACCGCCACCGTGCTCGCTATGCTGACAGCCCTCAGGCTGAGCTTCTCCGGAGCCGCGGCCGCAGCCGGTGAAGCCCCCCGGCAGACGGCCGAGACCGACGCCCCGGGCGTGGGCGCGGTCGGGAGATGACCATGCCGGCCCACGACGCCACACCGATCACCGAGCACTCGTACGTGCCACTTTCCGCTGGAGCTACCGTGTCCCAATACGACGATGTCTGGCTGGTCATACCGGCCTATAACGAGGGCCAGGTGATCGCCGAGGTGGTCGAGGGGGCCCGCAAGACGTTCCCCAACATCGTCGTCGTCGACGACGGCAGCACCGACGACTCGGCCGAGCACATAGCCACCACGGGCGCCCACCTGGTCCGCCACCCGGTCAACCTCGGTCAGGGCGCGGCCCTCCAGACCGGTCTGAAGTACGCGCTCGCCCAGCCCGGCGCCCGCTACTTCGCGACCTTCGACGCCGACGGCCAGCACCAGACCAAGGACGTCGAGACGATGGTCGGCGTGCTGCGGCGGGACGAGGCCGACGTCGTGCTCGGTTCCCGCTTCATCGAGCAGAACGGCCAGGTGCCGTGGATCAAGCAGGTCGTGCTGCGTACGGCCGCCGCCGTCAGCCCGACCGCCCGCAAGCTCAAGCTCACCGACGCGCACAACGGTCTGCGCGTCCTGAGCCGCAAGGCCGCCGAGCAGCTGAACATCACCATGAACGGCATGGCGCACGCGTCCGAGCTCGTCGGTTTCCTGGCGGGCTCCGACCTGCGGGTCACCGAGGTCCCGGTGGACATCCTCTACACCGAATACTCGCGCTCCAAGGGCCAGTCCCTCATCAACGGCGTGAACATCATCTTTGACATTTCGCTGCGGGAGCGTGGGCGTCGATGAAGTACTTCTGGATCCAGCTCGTCCTGATCGTCGGCTCCGTGTCGATGGCCCTGGTGTTCATCCGCACGTGGAGCCAGGCGAAGAACCGGGCCTGGAAGCGCATCGCGTTCTCGCTGTTCGTCCTCGTCAACGTGTACGCGGTGCTCCGCCCGACGGACGTCACCTGGCTCGCGCACCAGCTCGGCGTCGGCCGCGGCACCGACCTGGTGCTCTACGTGATGGTCCTCGCGATGGGCTTCCTCACGCTCAACACCTTCCTGCGGTTCCGCTCGCTGGAGAAGAAGATCACCGACCTCGCCCGGACCGTGGCCATCAACGAGGGCATGCGGCACAACGACGAGCGCCTGAGCGTCGAGCCCGGCGCCGAGGCGGTCGTCACGGCGGACGCCGACTCCGACTCCGTGAAGGCCTGACGTTCCATGGTGACCTTCGACTTCATGCTCCCCTACTACGGGGACGTGCAGCTGATGCAGGACGCCGTCCGCAGCGTCCTCGCGCAGACGGACCGGGACTTCCGCCTCGTCGTGATCGACGACGGCAAGGAGCCCGACGTGCCGGGCTGGTTCGCCGCGCTCGGCGACGACCGCGTGCACTACACGCGCAACGAGCAGAACCTCGGCATCACCAAGAACTTCCAGAAGTGCGTGCGGCTCTCCGAGGCCGACCACGTGGTCATCATGGGCTGCGACGACGTGCTGCACCCGCACTACCTGGAGACCGTCCGCGCGATCGTCGAGGCCCACCCGGGCACCGGCATGGTCCAGCCGGGCGTCGAGGTCATCGACGGCACCGGCCAGGTCACCCAGGGCGGCCTCGCCGACAACACCAAGAAGCGGCTGTACGCGCCGCAGGTGAAGGGCCGCCGCCTGATGGGCGGGGAGGAGCTGGCCGCCAGCGTGCTGCGCGGCAACTGGCTCTACTTCCCGTCGATCGCCTGGCGCGGCGAGGTGCTGCGCAAGGTGAACTTCCGGGACGACTACTCCGTCATCCAGGACCTCGCGCTCGTGGTCGACCTGCTCGAAGGCGGGGAGCAGATGGTCGTCGACAACTCGACGACCGTCTTCCAGTACCGCCGGCACGCCGTCAGCGAGTCGTCGGTACAGGCCTTCTCCGGCACCCGCTTCGCCGAGGCCGAGCGCTACTTCTCCGCGGTGGCCGCCCGTATGGACGCCCGCGGCTGGCCGAAGGCGGCGCGCGCCGCGCGCTTCCACAGCGCCTCCCGGCTGCACGCGCTGACGATGCTCCCCGGAGCCCTGCGCAGCGGCAACAAGGAGGGCGCCCGCACCCTGGCCAAGCACGCCTTCACCTCCGGCCAGAACTGATCAGACCCCGCCCACCACGAAACGGACCGAGATGACACACCTGGCCCCCGAGGCGGTCGGCGAAGCCGACGCCCCGGCCCGGCGTCCTGGCGAACCGGCGCAGGGCGAGAGCCACCCCGCCCCTTCGCGGAGCGGGGGGTGGTTGTCCCGTCGGTGGGTGCAGATCCTGGCCGAGGTGGTCGTCAGCCTGGTGGCAGCCCTCGGGTACACGCTGCTGAGCCGGCACATCGGCGTCAACCCGATGAACCGCCTGGGCCAGGTCAGCGGACTCGCCAGGCTCCAGCTGCACGCGGCCGTCCTCGGACTCCCGCTGCTCGGACTGCTGCTCTACACGGCCCACCGCGGCTCGGTCCGGCGCCACGCGCTGGTCAAGCGGCTGGTCTGCGCAGCCCTGGCCGGGCTCGCCACGGGCATCGTGGCCGGCGGCGTGGTCGTCGCGCTGCGCGGCACCCCGTACCCGCTCGGCGGGCAGGAGGGCGACCCGAGCGTCCTGGTGGAGATGGCCAACTCGTTCCTGTCGGGCGAGGGCATGTCGGGCATCTACCCGCCCGCCTTCCCGGCGCTCATCGCCCTGTGGGCCAAGGTCCGCTACGACGGCCTCGGCACCGCCGGCTTCGCCCTGCACGACCTGCAGATCGTCTGCAGCGCCCTGGTCGGCCCGATGGCGTACCTGTCCTGGCGCCTGCTGCTGCGCCCCTTCTGGGCGCTGCTGATCGCCGTCCCGGCGGCCGTGCTCTTCCTCGACCCGATCCGCCCGTACAGCCACGTCGTGATGATCGTGCTGCTGCCGCTCCTCGGGTACCTCTTCCGTGAGCTGCGCCGGTCGGCCGGCCGCACCCCGAAGTCCCTGGTGCTGCGGGGCACGGCCCTCGGCGCGGTCTTCGGCGCGCTCTTCCTCTGGTACTCGGGCTGGTACGTCTGGGCCGCGCCCGGCGCCGCCGTCCTCTTCCTCTTCCTCTTCCCGTGGCGGGCCGGCGCCCCCGCGGTGAAGCGGGCGGCGCTGTTCGTCGGCTCCGTCCTGGTCACCGCCGGGATCATCGGCGCCCCGCTCCTCTACCAGATGGCGCGGCTGGGATCGCAGACCCCGGACCGGTACGCCTACCTCGGGGTGTACGCGGACCCCGGGTACGTCCTGGGCTGGATCTCCGACCGGACGGGCTACATCAAGTACAACCAGTGGCCGGTCTCCGGCGAGATGGCGGGCCAGACCGGGTTCGCGCTGCTGCTGATCCTCGGCGTGGGCCTCGGAGTCGGCCTCGGCCTGCGGAACATCATGGTCCGTACCGCGGCGGCGGTCCTCGCGGGCGCCTGGCTGGCCCGCTTCTGGTTCGCCTCGCACATGGCGCAGGACAAGGCGGTCCAGCTCTTCCCGCGGACCACCTGGATCATCATGTACGCGCTGATGATCCTGGCCGTCCTCGGTGTGATGGTGGCGGTCCAGCGGGGCTCGGGCTGGACGGAGCGGACCCTGCGCCCGGCCTCCGCCGCCCCGTCGGCGCGGGTCGTTCCGCGGCGGACGATCCGTCAGCTCTCGGCGGGCATGGTGTGCGCGGTCGCACTGTTCGCCACCATGGGCGCCTCCTGGTCGGTCAACCGCTACATGCCGACCCACGAGGACACCGACCTCATGGGCCTCGACGCCTGGCGCGCGCACAACATCAAGCTGCCGAACGGCAAGTGCCCGCGCTTCGCCCCGAACAAGGACTGCGCGGACGTCCAGGTCAAGCTGTGGAAGCAGCACCCGGACCGCGGCGAGATCTGGTGCGCCAACATCGTGGCGAAGGACTGGCCCGCGATCTGCGGCCGCAAGGCGCCGTTCAAGGACAAGTCGGTGGAATAGCACCCCTGTACGACCCGACTGCGACGCGCATCACGTACGCAGCCCCCGCCCCCCGCTGATCGGCCGTCACGGCGGCCAGTAGGATCCGATCGGCCAGTGCTGTCATCTGGCAGGTTCTTACAGGGGGTTGGGGACAACGTGAAGATAGGTCGTGCGCGCGGAACGGCTCTGGCCGCCGCGCTCGGCGTCGTCGCCGTCCTGGGCATCCAGGGCGTCGCAAGCGGCACCGGCGGTTCCGACGGGGGAGAGGTGTCGCCCTACAGCGCCCGCGCCCGCGAGAAGGGCCCGGTCGAGGGAGAGCTGCACAAGCTCGCCCTCAAGCCGAAGGGCCGGGGCGAGGCCGTCCTCTCCCAGCAGGACACCGAGCCGTTCGGGCTCCTCGGCGTCTCCTGGACCGACCCCGAGGCCGAGGTGAAGGGCAGGATCGAGGCCCGCACCCGGGACGCCGACAGCGGCAAGTGGTCGAAGTGGGTCGTGCTGGAGCAGGCCGAGTCCGGCCTCGACGGCAAGCGCCCGGGCCTGCGCGGTGCCACCGAACCCGTCTGGGTCGGCCCGTCCGACGGCGCCGAGGTACGGGTCACCGGGGGCGGCACGCTGCCCGCCGGCATGGAGCTGAACCTGGTGGACCCGGGTGCCGGCGCCGCGAAGGCGAAGAAGAAGGGCGACCTGGGCCTCGGCCCGGCGGCCTTCGCCCTCCCCGCCGAGGACCCCGCGCCGACGACGCCGGGACCGGAATCGACCGCCCCGCGGCCGAACGTGGTCTCGCGCGTGCAGTGGGGCGCCGACGAGTCCCTGAACGACGAGGGCCCGGTCTACCTGCCCGGCGGGAAGATCAAGGCGGTCTTCGTCCACCACACCGCGGCCACGGCGCCGTACGACTGCTCCGAGTCCGCGGCGATCGTCCGCAGCCTGCACGTCTACCACGTGGAGGGCAACGGCTGGCGCGACCTCGGCTACAACTTCCTCGTCGACAAGTGCGGAACGCTCTTCGAGGGCCGCCAGGGCGGTGTGGACCAGCCCGTCCAGGGCGCCCACACCTACGGCTGGAACGCCGAGTCGACGAGCGTCTCCGTCCTCGGCGACTACACGGGCGCCGGCGCCTCGGCCGCCGCGCTCGACGGCATCTCCAAGGTGGCGGCGTACAAGCTGGGCCAGTACGACGGCGACATGAACGGCACCGCGACGCTGACCGCGGGCGCCACCCAGACGAACTTCTCCGGCAAGAGCTTCACCGCCGGCCAGCAGTACGAGTTCAAGTCGCTCTCGGGTCACCGCGACGGCTTCAACACCCAGTGCCCCGGCAACTCGCTCTACCCGCAGCTCGAAGCGCTCCGCCAGACGGGACCCGCCGCCCAGCTGAAGATCGCCTCCGTGAACGGGGCGACGGCCACGCCGGGCGCCACCCTCCCGAGCGGCGCCGCCCTCACCGTCGACTGGACCACCAGCACGGCCACCGGCCGACTGGCCAGGTTCGAGCTGCTCGTGGACGGCGAGGCCACCGCGGTCACCGACGCCGCCGCCCGCAAGGCGACCGCCGTCGTGGCCGACGGCAAGCACGAGGTCCGGGTCCGGGCGACCGCCGCGAACGGCAAGGTCTCCACGAGCCTTCCGGTCACCGTCGACGCGGAGGTCAAGGGCGCCAAGTTCGTCCCGCTCTCCCCGAAGCGCCTGATGGACACCCGTGAGGGTCTCGGTGTCCGCAAGGGCCCGGTCGGCAGCGGCGAAGTGGTCACCCTGCCGGTGGCCGCCGCGACCGGCGGCACGCCCACCGCGGTGGTCCTGAACGTGACGGCGACGAACCCGACGCAGCCGAGCTTCGTGTCGGTGTACCCGAGCGGCACGACCCGCTCCAGCGCGTCGAACCTGAACTTCACGCCGGGGAAGACGATTCCCAACCTGGTGGTCGTGCCGGTCGTCAACGGGAGCGTCAGCTTCTACAACAACCAGGGCACCGTCGACCTGATCGCGGACATCACCGGCTACTTCACCTCCACCGGTGACGGCGCCACGCAGACCAACTTCGGCCCGAAGCGCCTGATGGACACCCGTAACGGCACCGGCGTCCCGGCCGCCCCGGTCGGCACCGGCGGGGTGGTCACCCTGCCCGTGGCGGGCGTCGGCGGAATCCCGGCCACCGGCGTCAAGGCCGTGGTGCTGAACGTGACGGCGACGAACCCGACGCAGCCGAGCTTCGTGTCGGTGTACCCGAGCGGCACGACCCGCTCCAGCGCGTCGAACCTGAACTTCACCCCGGGCCAGACCATCCCCAACCTGGTGGTGGTGCCCGTCGTGGACGGCAAGGTCAGCTTCTACAACAACCAGGGCACCGTCGACCTGATCGCGGACATCACCGGCTACTTCTCCGACAGCGACACGGGCGCCACGCACGCCAACTTCGGCCCGAAGCGCCTGATGGACACCCGCACGGGCACCGGCGTCCGCAAGGGCCCGGTCACCGGCGGCGGCGTCGTCACCCTGCCCGTGGCGGGCGTCGGCGGAATCCCGGCCACCGGGATCAAGGCCGTGGTGCTGAACGTGACCGCGACGAACCCGACCGAGGCCAGCTACGTGTCGGTGTACCCGAGCGGCACGACCCGCTCCAGCGCGTCGAACCTGAACTTCACCGCCGGCGTCACGATCCCCAACCTGGTGGTCGTGCCCGTGGTGGACGGCAAGGTCAGCTTCTACAACAACTCGGGCTCCGTGGATCTCATCGCGGACATCACCGGGTACTTCCGCTGACGGAAGAAACGCCTTCGTGCAGGTGAGGGGCTCCGCACCACCCGGTGCGGAGCCCCTCGCGCGTGTACGGGCGGACCAAGGGGAGGACAGACATGGGGAACAACGACAACGGCACACCGGGCATCTCCGACGAGGAGTGGGCCCGGTTCGCGGAGCAGGCCGCGCAGGGGGCGGGGGACGCGCCGAGGGAGCCGTCCGCGCGGGCGCGCATGGTGACCGAGCGGCTGCGCGAGGAGCGCCGCCGGGGCCAGGAGCCGCCGGGCTGGCGCACCGGCCCGGCGTGGCAGGAGATGCAGGGCAGGGGCAGGCGCAGGAGGCGCCTCAAGGCCTTCGCGGCCGTCGTCCTGGTCGCAGGGCTCACACTGATCGCCGTACGGCCCGAGCTGGTCATCGACCGGATCACCGGCCGGACCCAGGCCCGCGAGGACGCCGCGAAGGCGGCCCCGCTGCCCGCGGAGTCCGTACGGCCGACCGCCGCGCCCCCGTCGCTGCCGCCCGACCGGCCGACCCTGCAGGAGCCCTTCCGCGGCTCCCCGGCCCTCCAGTGGGCGGACGGCGCCGCCGGTATCGAGGTCCCCGCGGCGAAGCCCGTGGCCGGGATGTCCGAGGAGACGGTCGCGGACGCGTTCCAGAAGGCCCGGCAGTTCCTCGTCGCGGCCAACCTGGACCCGGCGACCCTGCGGGGGGAGCGGCCCGCCTCCGCGATCGCGCTCCTCGACCCCCGTCAGCCCGACCTGCTGAAGGACGTGGAGCAGTACCTGAAGGCGCCCACCGCGCAGGACACGCCCGCCCTGCTCTTCACCCGCTTCGACCCCGCCCGGGTCAAGCCGGTCGGCGAGGTCGTCAAGGTGCGCGGCAGCATGCGCGCGGAGCCGGGGGAGCCCGGCGAACTGCTCGTGGTGGCGGACTACACCTTCGTCCACCCCGTGACGCCGGCGACGGGGGGCTCGGACGTGCAGCGCACCATCGTGCGGCGGCAGACCACCTTCGCCCTGCTCGACCCGGCCCGCTGGGAGACCACGCGGGGCCGCCTGCAGCTGCGCGCGTACCACTCGGAGTGGTCGAACGTGGAGTGCGAGGCGGCCGACGGGTTCCTCCACCCGCAGTTCACGGCGGACGTGCCCGCGGGGCCGCAGCCCAGCGGGCCGGCGGTGGATCCGTACGACCGCAGCAGGGATATCAGGGACGCGAAGGCGTGCGGGACGGTGACCCGCTCCTGACCGGGGGAGGCCCCGCCCCGCGAAGGGCGCGGCGCGGTTTGACCACTCAGCGTGGCGGGGTATTCTCTTCGGCCCGATTGGCCAGGTACGTGTCTCGTATGGCAGACTACTCAAGTTGCTCGGCTGAGTGCCGATGCTGCGCGCCTCCCGCCGGGAGGACCGGAAGCGAGTCCCACAGTACTCGTCGTCCTTAATCTGCCCCTCCGGGCAGCAATGGGGACGGACGTACGGGAATCTTCTGGGAAGTGTCAGCACGGTGCCCACCAGGCACTCGGTGGGTGTTTCTCCCCCGAATCGCGGTCATGGGACCGCACCCCCTTGGACGAGGGAATTTCCGTATGGGAATTTTCTGTGGAGGGAGTGCGACACGCCCGACCGCGTGGGTCGGAGGAGAGGCCGCGGGACCCCGTCCCGCAGCCGACCGGGAGCCAGAGCGTTTCCACACAGAGACAGGACTACGGAGTAGCCATGGCGGGACAGAAGATCCGCATCCGGCTCAAGGCCTACGACCACGAGGTCATCGACTCCTCGGCGAAGAAGATCGTCGAGACGGTGACCCGCACTGGTGCGTCGGTCGCGGGCCCGGTGCCGCTGCCCACTGAGAAGAACGTGTACTGCGTCATCAAGTCGCCGCACAAGTACAAGGACTCGCGCGAGCACTTCGAGATGCGCACGCACAAGCGCCTGATCGACATCCTCGACCCGACGCCCAAGACCGTTGACTCGCTGATGCGCCTGGACCTTCCGGCCGGCGTTGACATCGAGATCAAGCTCTGAGAGGCGCGGAGAAGATGGCTAAGCAGATCAAGGGCGTCCTGGGCGAGAAGCTCGGCATGACCCAGGTCTGGGACGAGAACAACCGTGTCGTCCCGGTGACCGTTGTCAAGGCCGGGCCCTGCGTCGTTACCCAGGTCCGTACGAACGACATCGACGGCTACGAGTCGGTCCAGATCGCCTTCGGCGAGATCGACCCGCGCAAGGTGAACAAGCCCCTCAAGGGCCACTTCGCCAAGGCCGACGTGACCCCCCGCCGCCACCTGGTGGAGCTCCGCACCTCCGACGCCGGCGAGTACACGCTCGGCCAGGAGATCACTGCTGAGGTGTTCGAGTCCGGCGTCAAGGTTGACGTCACGGGCAACAGCAAGGGCAAGGGCTTCGCCGGTGTCATGAAGCGGCACAACTTCCGGGGCCTCGGCGCCGGTCACGGTGTGCAGCGCAAGCACCGCTCCCCCGGTTCGATCGGTGGCTGCGCCACCCCTGGGCGTGTCTTCAAGGGCATGCGCATGGCCGGTCGCATGGGTAACGAGCGCGTCACCACCCAGAACCTGACCATCCACGCGGTAGACGCGGAGAAGGGTCTGCTCCTCATCAAGGGCGCAGTCCCCGGTCCGAACGGCGGCCTCGTCCTGGTCCGTACCGCGGCCAAGGGGGCTTGAGGTTAATGAGCACCATTGACATCCTTTCGCCGGCAGGCGACAAGGCCGGTACCGTCGAGCTCCCCGCGGAGATCTTCGACGCGAAGACCAGCGTTCCGCTGATCCACCAGGTCGTCGTCGCGCAGCTGGCAGCTGCCCGTCAGGGCACGCACAAGACCAAGACCCGCGGCGAAGTCCGTGGTGGTGGCAAGAAGCCGTACCGCCAGAAGGGCACCGGCCGCGCCCGTCAGGGTTCGACCCGCGCTCCGCAGTTCGCCGGCGGTGGCGTCGTCCACGGCCCGCAGCCGCGTGACTACTCGCAGCGGACCCCCAAGAAGATGAAGGTCGCCGCCCTCCGCGGTGCCCTCTCGGACCGTGCGCGTCACTCCCGCATCCACGTCGTCACCGGCGTGGTCGAGGGTGCCGTCTCCACGAAGGCCGCCAAGACGCTGTTCGGCAAGATCTCGGAGCGCAAGAACCTGCTCCTGGTCGTCGAGCGTGCCGACGAGGCCGCGTGGCTGTCCGCCCGCAACCTGCCCCAGGTTCACATCCTGGAGCCGGGCCAGCTGAACACGTACGACGTGATCGTCTCTGACGACGTGGTCTTCACCCAGGCCGCGCTCGAGTCCTTCGTGTCTGGCCCCAAGGCCGATGAGACCGAAGGGAGCGACGCCTGATGTCTGAGGCGACCGTTACCAGCAAGACCTTCACCGACCCGCGCGACCTGCTGATCAAGCCGGTCGTCTCGGAGAAGAGCTACGCGCTGCTGGACGAGAACAAGTACACGTTCATCGTCGCGCCCGGCGCCAACAAGACCCAGATCAAGCAGGCCGTCGAGGCGGTCTTCTCGGTCAAGGTCACCGGGGTCAACACGATCAACCGTCAGGGTAAGCGCAAGCGCACCAAGACCGGTTTCGGCAAGCGCGCCAACACCAAGCGCGCCATCGTGACCCTTGCCGAGGGCAACCGTATCGACATCTTCGGCGGCCAGGCCTCCTAACGGAGGTCTAGTCGTCCGGAATCGGACGAGGACTGAGAAATGGGTATCCGCAAGTACAAGCCGACGACCCCGGGCCGTCGTGGCTCCAGCGTCGCCGACTTTGTCGAGATCACGCGGTCCACGCCGGAGAAGTCGCTGGTCCGCCCCCTGCACAGCAAGGGCGGCCGTAACAACACCGGTCGTGTGACCGTTCGCCACCAGGGCGGTGGCCACAAGCGCGCCTACCGCGTGATCGACTTCCGTCGTCACGACAAGGACGGCGTGCCGGCCAAGGTCGCGCACATCGAGTACGACCCCAACCGCACCGCGCGCATCGCGCTGCTGCACTACGCCGACGGCGAGAAGCGCTACATCATCGCGCCGCGCGGTCTGCAGCAGGGTGACCGGATCGAGAACGGCCCCACGGCCGACATCAAGCCGGGCAACAACCTCGCGCTCCGCAACATCCCGGTCGGTACCACGATCCACGCGATCGAGCTCCGCCCCGGTGGCGGCGCCAAGTTCGCGCGTTCCGCCGGTGCCTCCGTGCAGCTGCTGGCGAAGGAGGGCGTGATGGCCCACCTCCGCATGCCGTCCGGTGAGATCCGTCTCGTCGACGCGCGCTGCCGCGCCACGGTCGGCGAGGTCGGCAACGCCGAGCAGTCGAACATCAACTGGGGCAAGGCCGGCCGCATGCGCTGGAAGGGCGTTCGCCCGTCCGTCCGCGGTGTCGCGATGAACCCGGTTGACCACCCGCACGGTGGTGGTGAGGGCAAGACCAGTGGTGGTCGCCACCCGGTCTCCCCGTGGGGTCAGAAGGAGGGTCGTACTCGTTCGCCGAAGAAGGCTTCGAACAAGTACATCGTCCGCCGCCGCAAGACGAACAAGAAGCGCTAGGAGCGGGTTTAGATGCCGCGCAGTCTCAAGAAGGGGCCCTTCGTCGACGACCACCTCGTAAAGAAGGTGGACGCCCAGAACGAAGCCGGCACCAAGAACGTCATCAAGACCTGGTCCCGTCGCTCGATGATCATCCCCAGCATGCTGGGTCACACCATCGCGGTGCACAACGGCAAGACCCACGTCCCGGTGTTCGTCACCGAGTCGATGGTCGGCCACAAGCTCGGCGAGTTCTCGCCGACTCGCACCTTCCGCGGCCACGTCAAGGACGACCGGAAGTCGAAGCGCCGCTAAAGGCGGGGTGGTTACGACTATGACTTACACCGAAGGGACAACCATGGAAGCCAGGGCCCAGGCGCGGTACATCCGCGTCACGCCCATGAAGGCCCGCCGCGTGGTGGACCTTATCCGTGGCATGGATGCCACGGAGGCTCAGGCGGTCCTGCGTTTCGCCCCGCAGGCCGCGAGCGTGCCGGTCGGCAAGGTGCTGGACAGCGCCATCGCCAACGCCGCGCACAACTACAACCACCCGGACGCCTCCACGCTGGTCATCAGCGAGGCGTACGTGGACGAGGGCCCGACCCTGAAGCGGTTCCGTCCGCGTGCCCAGGGCCGTGCCTACCGGATCCGCAAGCGGACCAGCCACATCACCGTGGTCGTCAGCAGCAAGGAAGGTTCCCGGTAATGGGCCAGAAGGTAAACCCGCACGGGTTCCGACTCGGCATCACCACGGACTTCAAGTCCCGTTGGTACGCCGACAAGCTGTACAAGGACTACGTCAAGGAAGACGTCGCCATCCGTCGGATGATGACGTCCGGCATGGAGCGCGCCGGCATCTCGAAGGTTGAGATCGAGCGCACCCGTGACCGCGTGCGTGTGGACATCCACACCGCCCGTCCTGGCATCGTCATCGGCCGCCGTGGCGCCGAGGCCGACCGCATCCGCGGTGACCTCGAGAAGCTCACGGGCAAGCAGGTCCAGCTGAACATCCTCGAGGTCAAGAACCCCGAGCTCGACGCTCAGCTGGTTGCCCAGGCCGTTGCCGAGCAGCTCTCCTCCCGCGTCTCCTTCCGTCGTGCCATGCGCAAGAGCATGCAGGGCACGATGAAGGCCGGCGCCAAGGGCATCAAGATCCAGTGTGGCGGCCGTCTCGGCGGCGCCGAGATGTCCCGCTCCGAGTTCTACCGCGAGGGTCGTGTGCCGCTGCACACGCTGCGCGCGAACGTGGACTACGGCTTCTTCGAGGCCAAGACCACCTTCGGCCGGATCGGCGTGAAGGTCTGGATCTACAAGGGCGACGTCAAGAACATCGCCGAGGTTCGCGCCGAGAACGCTGCGGCCCGTGCGGGTAACCGCCCGGCCCGTGGTGCCGGCGCTGGCGACCGTCCCGCCGGCCGTGGTGGCCGTGGTGGCGAGCGCGGCGGCCGTGGTGGCCGCAAGCCGCAGCAGGCTGCTGGTGCCGAGGCCCCCAAGGCCGACGCCCCCGCCGCCGCTCCGGCCGAGAGCACCGGAACGGAGGCCTGACCGACATGCTGATCCCTCGTAGGGTCAAGCACCGCAAGCAGCACCACCCGAAGCGCCGCGGTATGGCCAAGGGCGGTACTGAGGTCTCGTTCGGCGAGTACGGCATCCAGGCGCTCACCCCCGCCTACGTGACGAACCGCCAGATCGAGGCGGCTCGTATCGCGATGACCCGCCACATCAAGCGTGGCGGCAAGGTCTGGATCAACATCTACCCGGACCGTCCGCTGACGAAGAAGCCTGCCGAGACCCGCATGGGTTCCGGTAAGGGTTCCCCGGAGTGGTGGATCGCGAACGTGCACCCGGGCCGGGTCATGTTCGAGCTGTCCTACCCGAACGAAAAGATTGCGCGTGAGGCCCTCACTCGTGCGGCCCACAAGCTGCCGATGAAGTGCCGGATCGTCAAGCGCGAGGCAGGTGAGTCGTGATGGCGACGGGAACCAAGGCGTCCGAGCTCCGCGAGCTCGGCAACGAGGAGCTCGTTGCCAAGCTGCGCGAGGCCAAGGAGGAGCTGTTCAAGCTCCGTTTCCAGGCGGCCACCGGCCAGCTGGAGAACAACGGCCGGCTCAAGTCCGTCCGTAAGGACATCGCTCGCATCTACACCCTGATGCACGAGCGTGAGCTCGGTATCGAGACGGTGGAGAACGCCTGATGAGCGAGAACAACGTGACTGAGAAGACCGAGCGCGGCTTCCGCAAGACCCGTGAGGGTCTGGTCGTCAGCGACAAGATGGACAAGACCGTCGTCGTCGCCGTCGAGGACCGCGTCAAGCACGCGCTGTACGGCAAGGTCATCCGCCGTACGAACAAGCTCAAGGCTCACGACGAGCAGAACGCTGCCGGCGTCGGCGACCGCGTCCTCATCATGGAGACGCGTCCGCTGTCGGCGAGCAAGCGCTGGCGCATCGTCGAGATCCTCGAGAAGGCCAAGTAAGCACCTGAGGGGTTTCCCTTAGGTTCGTTCCGCCAGGCTCGGCGGGGGCTCCGCTCGCGTAGCGAGGCCCCCGCCGGGAACCGGCAGACAAACAGGAGATAGACGTGATCCAGCAGGAGTCGCGACTGCGTGTCGCCGACAACACTGGTGCCAAGGAGATCCTTTGCATCCGTGTTCTCGGTGGCTCCGGTCGCCGCTACGCGGGCATCGGTGACGTCATCGTCGCCACCGTCAAGGACGCGATCCCCGGTGGCAACGTGAAGAAGGGTGACGTCGTCAAGGCGGTCATCGTTCGCACCGTCAAGGAGCGCCGCCGCCAGGACGGCTCGTACATCCGCTTCGACGAGAACGCCGCCGTCATTCTGAAGAACGACGGCGACCCTCGCGGCACCCGTATCTTCGGCCCCGTCGGCCGTGAGCTGCGCGAGAAGAAGTTCATGAAGATCATCTCGCTCGCGCCGGAGGTGCTGTAAGCATGAAGATCAAGAAGGGCGACCTGGTACAGGTCATCACCGGTAAGGACAAGGGCAAGCAGGGCAAGGTCATCGTCGCCTTCCCCGCCGAGAACCGCGTCCTGGTCGAGGGTGTCAACCGGGTCAAGAAGCACACCAAGGCTGGCCAGAACCAGGCCGGTGGCATCGTGATCACCGAGGCCCCGGTCCACGTGTCCAACGTCCAGCTGGTCGTGGAGAAGGACGGCAAGAAGGTCGTCACCCGCGTCGGTTACCGCTTCGACGACGAGGGCAACAAGATCCGCGTTGCCAAGCGCACGGGTGAGGACATCTGATGGCTACCACTCCGCGTCTGAAGACGAAGTACCGCGAGGAGATCGCGGGCAAGCTGCGTGAGGAGTTCTCCTACGAGAACGTCATGCAGATCCCCGGCCTCGTCAAGATCGTCGTGAACATGGGTGTCGGCGACGCCGCCCGTGACTCGAAGCTGATCGACGGTGCCATCCGCGACCTGACGACGATCACCGGTCAGAAGCCGGCCGTCACGAAGGCCCGCAAGTCCATCGCGCAGTTCAAGCTGCGCGAGGGTCAGCCGATCGGCTGCCACGTCACCCTCCGTGGTGACCGTATGTGGGAGTTCCTGGACCGTACGCTGTCGCTCGCGCTGCCGCGTATCCGTGACTTCCGTGGTCTGTCGCCGAAGCAGTTCGACGGCCGTGGCAACTACACCTTCGGTCTCACGGAGCAGGTCATGTTCCACGAGATCGACCAGGACAAGATCGACCGTACCCGGGGTATGGACATCACCGTGGTCACCACGGCGACCAACGACGCTGAGGGCCGCGCGCTCCTTCGTCACCTCGGCTTCCCCTTCAAGGAGGCGTAAGCGAGATGGCGAAGAAGGCTCTCATCGCGAAGGCTGCCCGTAAGCCCAAGTTCGGTGTGCGTGCGTACACCCGCTGCCAGCGCTGCGGTCGCCCCCACTCCGTGTACCGCAAGTTCGGCCTGTGCCGCGTGTGCCTCCGTGAGATGGCTCACCGTGGCGAGCTGCCGGGCGTGACCAAGAGCTCCTGGTAATCACCCTCGTCCGCAAGGACTTGGGCGTTTCCAGGCACTCTCGGTAAGCATCTGGACGGTGGGTGCCCAGCCGCGCATGCCTTAGGCTTGTGTGGTTGGGCGTCCGCCGCCCTATCGACTTACTACGCCGTAGGTCCCCGTGCCGCACCCGTCCCGCCAGTGAGCGGGGAGAGGGATGGCGCATACAGGAAACCCCGGCGAGAGAGGCCGAAGGCCACTTCATGACCATGACTGACCCCATCGCAGACATGCTCACGCGTCTGCGTAACGCTAACTCGGCGTACCACGACACCGTCGTGATGCCGCACAGCAAGATCAAGTCGCACATCGCGGAGATCCTCAAGCAGGAGGGTTTCATCACCGGCTGGAAGGTCGAGGACGCCGAGGTCGGCAAGAACCTCGTCCTCGAGCTGAAGTTCGGGCCGAACCGTGAGCGCTCCATCGCGGGCATCAAGCGGATCTCGAAGCCCGGTCTGCGCGTGTACGCGAAGTCCACCAACCTGCCGAAGGTCCTCGGCGGCCTGGGCGTGGCGATCATCTCCACGTCCCACGGTCTCCTGACCGGCCAGCAGGCAGGCAAGAAGGGCGTAGGTGGGGAAGTCCTCGCCTACGTCTGGTAGTCGGGAACGGAGGAAAAGCAATGTCGCGAATCGGCAAGCTCCCCATCCAGGTTCCCGCCGGTGTGGACGTCACCATCGATGGCCAGACGGTCAACGTGAAGGGCCCCAAGGGTTCCCTCGCGCACACCGTCAAGGCGCCCATCGCAGTTGTCAAGGACGAGGACGGCGTTCTGAACGTCACCCGTCCGAATGACGAGCGTCAGAACAAGGCCCTGCACGGCCTGTCCCGCACGCTGGTGGCGAACATGATCACCGGTGTGACCACGGGATACGTCAAGGCTCTCGAGATCAGCGGTGTCGGTTACCGCGTGGCCGCGAAGGGCTCCAACCTGGAGTTCCAGCTCGGCTACAGCCACCCGATCCTGGTGGAGGCGCCCGAGGGCATCTCCTTCAAGGTCGAGTCGCCGACCAAGTTCTCGGTCGAGGGCATCGACAAGCAGAAGGTCGGCGAGGTCGCCGCCAACATCCGCAAGCTGCGGAAGCCCGACCCGTACAAGGCCAAGGGTGTCAAGTACGCCGGCGAGGTCATCCGCCGCAAGGTCGGAAAGGCTGGTAAGTAGCCATGGCATACGGTGTGAAGATCGCCAAGGGCGACGCGTACAAGCGCGCTGCCAAGGCTCGCCGCCACATCCGCATCCGCAAGAACGTCTCGGGTACGGCGGAGCGTCCGCGCCTCGTCGTGACGCGTTCCAACCGCAACATCGTTGCTCAGGTCATCGACGACCTCCAGGGCCACACCCTGGCGTCGGCGTCGACCCTGGACGCTTCGATCCGCGGTGGCGAAGGCGACAAGAGCGCCCAGGCCCAGGCTGTCGGCGCGCTCGTCGCCGAGCGTGCCAAGGCCGCGGGTGTCGAGACCGTCGTCTTTGACCGCGGTGGCAACCGATACGCCGGGCGCATTGCCGCTCTGGCTGACGCCGCCCGCGAAGCCGGGCTGAAGTTCTAAGCCCCGGTTCCGGGACTCACGGACGTAACAGAGAGAGGTAATCCAATGGCTGGACCCCAGCGCCGCGGAAGCGGTGCCGGTGGCGGCGAGCGGCGGGACCGGAAGGGTCGCGACGGTGGCGCTGCCGCCGAGAAGACCGCTTACGTTGAGCGCGTTGTCGCGATCAACCGTGTCGCCAAGGTTGTCAAGGGTGGTCGTCGCTTCAGCTTCACCGCGCTCGTCGTGGTGGGTGACGGTGACGGCACCGTAGGTGTCGGTTACGGCAAGGCCAAGGAAGTTCCCGCGGCCATCGCCAAGGGCGTCGAGGAAGCCAAGAAGAACTTCTTCAAGGTTCCCCGCATCCAGGGCACCATCCCGCACCCGATCCAGGGCGAGAAGGCGGCCGGCGTTGTCCTGCTGAAGCCTGCTTCCCCCGGTACCGGTGTTATCGCCGGTGGCCCGGTGCGCGCCGTTCTGGAGTGCGCCGGCGTTCACGACATCCTGTCGAAGTCGCTCGGCTCCGACAACGCGATCAACATCGTGCACGCGACCGTGGAGGCCCTCAAGGGTCTGCAGCGTCCCGAGGAGATCGCGGCTCGCCGTGGTCTGCCGCTTGAGGACGTCGCTCCCGCGGCCCTGCTTCGTGCGCGCGCCGGGGCGGGTGTCTGATGGCCCGCCTCAAGATCACGCAGACGAAGTCGTACATCGGCAGCAAGCAGAACCACCGCGACACGCTGCGTTCGCTCGGGCTCAAGCGCCTGAACGACGTCGTCGTCAAGGAGGACCGCCCCGAGTTCCGCGGAATGGTGCACACCGTCCGCCACCTCGTGACGGTTGAGGAGGTTGACTAATCATGGCTGAGAACAGCCCGCTGAAGGCCCACAACCTCCGTCCCGCCCCCGGCGCCAAGACCGCGAAGACCCGTGTCGGTCGCGGTGAGGCGTCGAAGGGTAAGACGGCCGGTCGTGGTACGAAGGGCCAGAAGGCCCGTTACCAGATCCCGCAGCGCTTCGAGGGTGGGCAGATGCCCCTCCACATGCGCCTGCCGAAGCTCAAGGGCTTCAAGAACCCGTTCCGCACCGAGTTCCAGGTCGTCAACCTGGACAAGCTCGGTGCTCTCTACCCCGAGGGTGGAGAAGTCACGGTGGCCGACCTGGTCGCCAAGGGCGCGGTTCGCAAGAACAGCCTCGTCAAGGTCCTGGGCCAGGGCGAGCTCTCCGTGGCGCTGCAGGTTTCGGTTGACGCCGTTTCCGCCTCCGCCAAGGAGAAGATTGCCGCTGCCGGCGGCACCGTCACCGAGCTCGTCTAAGACGATTTCAGTGGCTGAATAGCTCAAAACCCGACCGGGGATGCCTCACATATGGGGCATCCCCGGTTGGTCGTTCCACGGGGGGCACACTCGCCGGTAAGGTGGCGTGCACCATTGCTTTGTCGTATACGTCGATCCCTCAGACCGTCACCTCTGACGCAGTAGCGCGGGGGTCGCAGGAGGCACCGTGCTCACCGCGTTCGCCCGGGCGTTCAAGACGCCCGACCTGCGCAAGAAGCTGCTCTTCACGCTCGGCATCATCGTGCTGTTCCGGCTCGGGTCCCACATCCCGGTCCCCGGCGTGAGCTACAAGAACGTACAGATCTGCGTGGAACAGGCCGGAAGCAGCAATGGTCTGTTCGGCCTCGTCAACATGTTCAGCGGCGGCGCCCTGCTGCAGATCACGATCTTTGCGCTCGGCATCATGCCGTACATCACGGCGAGCATCATTCTGCAGCTGCTGACCGTGGTCATCCCGAAGCTGGAGACCCTCAAGAAAGAGGGCCAGTCCGGCACGGCGAAGATCACGCAGTACACGCGCTATCTGACGGTCGCGCTGGCGGTCCTCCAGGGCACCGGCCTCGTCGCCACCGCCCGGACCGGGGCCCTGTTCCAGGGCTGCCAGGTCGCCAGCCAGATCGTTCCCGACCGGTCGATCTTCACCACGGTCGTGATGGTGGTCACCATGACCGCCGGTACCTGCGTCGTCATGTGGCTCGGTGAGCTCATCACCGACCGCGGCATCGGCAACGGCATGTCGATCCTCATGTTCATCTCGATCGCCGCCGGCTTCATCGGCGCCCTGTGGCAGATCAAGCTCCAGGGCAAGATCGCCGACGGCTGGGTCGAGTTCGGCGTCGTCATGCTGGTCGGCCTCGCGATGGTCGGCCTGGTGGTCTTCGTCGAGCAGGCGCAGCGCCGGATCCCGGTCCAGTACGCGAAGCGCATGATCGGTCGCCGTGCCTACGGCGGGACCTCCACCTACATCCCGCTCAAGGTGAACCAGGCGGGCATCATCCCCGTCATCTTCGCCTCGTCGCTGCTCTACATCCCGGCGCTGGTCGTGCAGTTCAGCGGGTCCACCGCGGGCTGGGCCACCTGGATCCAGAAGCACTTCGTCAAGGGCGACCACCCGTACTACATCGCGGTCTACTTCCTCCTGATCGTCTTCTTCGCGTTCTTCTACGTGGCGATCTCGTTCAACCCCGAGGAAGTTGCAGACAACATGAAGAAGTATGGTGGGTTCATCCCGGGTATCCGCGCCGGTCGACCCACCGCCGAGTACCTGAGCTACGTGCTCAACCGGATCACCTGGCCGGGGTCGCTGTACCTGGGTCTCATCGCTCTTGTGCCGACGATGGCGTTGGCCGGCTTCGGAGCGAACCAGAACTTCCCGTTCGGCGGGACGAGCATCCTCATCATCGTGGGTGTGGGTCTGGAAACCGTGAAGCAGATCGAGAGCCAGCTCCAGCAGCGTAACTACGAAGGGTTCCTCCGCTGATGCGAATCGTCCTCGTCGGACCGCCCGGTGCGGGCAAGGGAACGCAGGCCGCGTTCCTTGCCAAGAACCTGTCGATCCCGCACATCTCCACGGGCGACCTGTTCCGGGCCAACATCAGTCAGGGCACCGAGCTGGGCCTGCGCGCCAAGGCGTTCATGGACGCCGGCGACCTCGTCCCGGACGAGATCACCATCGGTATGGCCAAGGACCGGATGGAGCAGCCCGACGCCGCAGGCGGCTTCCTGCTCGACGGCTTCCCGCGCAACGTCTCCCAGGCCGAGGCCCTCGACGTGATGCTGCAGGAGTCGGGCATGAAGCTCGACGCCGTCCTCGACCTGGAGGTCGAGGAGGACGAGGTCGTCAAGCGCATCGCCGGCCGCCGCGTCTGCCGCAATGAGTCCGCGCACGTCTTCCACGTCGTGTACGCCGCCCCGAAGACCGAGGGCGTCTGCGACCACTGCGGTGGCGAGCTCTACCAGCGCGGTGACGACTCCGAGGCCACGGTGCGCAACCGGCTGGAGGTCTACCACACGCAGACCGAGCCGATCATCGACTACTACAAGGCCCAGGGCCTGCTGGTGACCATCCCCGCCCTCGGCGAGGTCGCGGACGTCACCAAGCGCGCCATGGACGCCCTGCAGAAGTAGTCCCCAGCAGTACAGGTACGGCCGCGGTGTCCCCAGGGCATCGCGGCCGTACTGTTGAGAAGACCCGCATCAGAGGTGGAAGGCAGTTCCATGGTCCAGATCAAGACCCCCGAGCAGATCGCGAAGATGCGCGAGGCGGGGCTGGTCGTCGCTGCGATCCACGCGGCGACCCGTGAGGCGGCCGTGCCGGGCGCCACGACACGGGACCTGGACATGGTGGCCCGCAAGGTCATCGCGGACGCCGGGGCCAAGTCGAACTTCCTCGGCTACGGCGGCTTCCCCGCGACGATCTGCACCTCGGTGAACGAGGTCGTCGTCCACGGCATCCCGGACGACAAGACGGTCCTCAAGGACGGCGACATCATCTCGATCGACGCCGGCGCGATCGTGGACGGCTGGCACGGCGACGCCGCGTACACGGCCTTCGTGGGCACCGGTCACGCTGCGGAGCTGGTGGAGCTGTCCCGGGTCACCGAGGAGTCCATGTGGGCCGGTATCGCCGCGATGAAGCTCGGCAACCGCCTCGTGGACATCTCCAAGGCGATCGAGACGTACATCAAGCGCCAGCCGCGCCCCGCCACCGGTGAGCACAGCCGCGGCAAGTTCGGGATCATCGAGGACTACGGCGGCCACGGCATCGGGTCCGAGATGCACATGGACCCCCACCTGCTGAACTACGTCTCGCGCAAGCGGGGCAAGGGGATCAAGCTGGTCCCGGGCGTCTGCCTGGCGATCGAGCCGATGGTCTCCCTGGGCACCGCCCAGACGGAGGTCCTCTCGGACGACTGGACCGTCATCACCACGGACGGCACCTGGTCCTCGCACTGGGAGCACTCCATCGCGCTGACGGAGGCCGGTCCGATCGTCCTGACCAGCCCGGACTGCGGCAAGGCGAAGCTGGCGGAGTACGGGGTCACCACGGCCCCGGACCCCCTCGGTTAATGATCTAGACTCTGGGGCAAACTTTCCGGATTCGTCTTTCTGGGTGCCCTGACGTAGACTGACTCGTCGGCTCTCGTGCACTTCCATGTCCGCATGGCGCACGAGGCCGATCAAGGTAGCCGATTCGAAAGGCGAAGCGTGGCCAAGAAGCAAGGTGCCATCGAGATCGAGGGCACCGTGATCGAGTCCCTCCCGAACGCCATGTTCAAGGTGGAGCTCCAGAACGGTCACAAGGTCCTCGCGCACATCAGCGGGAAGATGCGTATGCACTACATCCGTATCCTGCCCGATGACCGGGTTGTCGTGGAGCTCTCTCCCTACGACCTGACGCGTGGCCGGATCGTCTACCGATACAAGTAGATCTTGCTCTCACTCCTGCCTGGGCGTCCGTCCCGGTGCGGGTGGTGGCACTGACCCGGAGAACCTCACCAACATGAAGGTCAAGCCGAGCGTCAAGAAGATCTGCGACAAGTGCAAGGTGATCCGCCGTCACGGCCGGGTCATGGTCATCTGCGACAACCTGCGCCACAAGCAGCGCCAGGGCTGACGCACGCCGACCGACCTGCCTTAACGCAGTTCTTCGCGCGACGTAAGAAAACGTACATACGCAGAACCCGCCCAGCCCCGCACAGGGCCGGCGGCACCTCCGGCGGGGGCCGGGGACCCGGACGTACCATCACCCACTCGGGTGGTCGGCGGTCGGGATCGGTTCTGTGGAAGACCCCCGAACACACAGGAGCCATTGCATGGCACGCGTTTCCGGTGTTGACATCCCGCGCGAAAAGCGTGTGGAGATCGCACTCACCTACGTCTTCGGTATCGGGCGCACCCGGTCCAAGGAGATCCTCGCCTCCACCGGCGTGAACCCGAACACCCGCGTTCGTGACCTGGCCGAAGAGGACCTCGTCAAGATCCGCGAGTACGTGGACGCCAACCTCCGTACCGAGGGTGACCTCCGCCGCGAGATCCAGGGCGACATCCGCCGCAAGATCGAGATCCAGTGCTACCAGGGCATCCGCCACCGTCGCGGCCTCCCGGTGCACGGTCAGCGCACCAGCACGAACGCGCGTACCCGCAAGGGCCCGCGTCGCGCGATCGCCGGTAAGAAGAAGCCGGGCAAGAAGTAGTCCTGTTCAGCGGTCTTGCGCTGTAGGACCGACCACCTCCCGTAGGAGATTTAGATGCCCCCCAAGGGTCGTCAGGGCGCTGCCAAGAAGGTGCGCCGCAAGGAAAAGAAGAACGTCGCTCACGGGCACGCCCACATCAAGAGCACGTTCAACAACACCATCGTTTCGATCACGGACCCGTCCGGCAACGTGATCTCCTGGGCCTCCGCCGGCCACGTCGGCTTCAAGGGCTCGCGCAAGTCCACCCCCTTCGCCGCGCAGATGGCCGCCGAGTCGGCCGCCCGCCGCGCGCAGGAGCACGGCATGCGCAAGGTCGACGTCTTCGTCAAGGGTCCCGGCTCCGGCCGTGAGACCGCGATCCGCTCCCTCCAGGCCACCGGCCTCGAGGTCGGCTCGATCCAGGACGTCACCCCCACCCCGCACAACGGCTGCCGTCCGCCGAAGCGCCGCCGCGTCTGACGCAGCGACGCCTGTGCGTCCTTGAGTGTCCGGGCGGTACGTACCCCTTCGGGGGGCCGTGCCGCCCGTACCCTTGCTGTACCTGGCTTTACCCGTCGGGCGTCAAATAGTGGGCGTCCACGAATGAAGGAACACAGACATGCTTATCGCTCAGCGTCCGTCGCTGACCGAAGAGGTCGTTGACGAGTACCGCTCGCGGTTCGTGATCGAGCCGCTGGAGCCGGGCTTCGGCTACACCCTCGGCAACTCCCTGCGCCGTACCCTCCTGTCCTCCATCCCGGGTGCCGCTGTCACCAGCATCCGCGTGGACGGCGTCCTGCACGAGTTCACCACCGTGCCGGGCGTCAAGGAAGACGTCACGGACATCATCCTCAACATCAAGCAGCTGGTCGTCTCCTCGGAGCACGACGAGCCGGTCGTGATGTACCTGCGCAAGCAGGGTCCCGGCCTGGTCACCGCTGCCGACATCGCGCCCCCGGCCGGTGTCGAGGTGCACAACCCGGACCTCGTCCTCGCCACGCTCAACGGCAAGGGCAAGCTGGAGATGGAGCTGACCGTCGAGCGCGGTCGCGGCTACGTCTCCGCCGTCCAGAACAAGCAGCTGGGCCAGGAGATCGGCCGCATCCCGGTCGACTCCATCTACAGCCCGGTCCTCAAGGTCACCTACAAGGTCGAGGCGACCCGAGTCGAGCAGCGCACCGACTTCGACAAGCTCATCGTCGACGTCGAGACCAAGCAGGCCATGCGCCCGCGCGACGCCATGGCGTCCGCCGGCAAGACCCTGGTCGAGCTGTTCGGTCTGGCCCGCGAGCTCAACATCGACGCCGAGGGCATCGACATGGGCCCGTCCCCGACGGACGCCGCCCTGGCCGCCGACCTGGCGCTGCCGATCGAGGAGCTGGAGCTCACCGTTCGGTCGTACAACTGCCTCAAGCGCGAGGGCATCCACTCCGTGGGTGAGCTCGTCGCCCGCTCCGAGGCCGACCTGCTCGACATCCGCAACTTCGGTGCGAAGTCGATCGACGAGGTCAAGGCGAAGCTGGCCGGCATGGGCCTGGCCCTCAAGGACAGCCCGCCCGGATTCGACCCGACCGCCGCCGCCGACGCCTTCGGCGCCGACGACGACGCGGACGCCGGTTTCGTCGAGACCGAGCAGTACTGAGCAAGCTTGCGGGGGGCTCGCGCCCCCCGCACCCACCCTCTCGCGACCGCTTGAGGGAACTGACTCCGGTACCTGACACGGCCGGTGCAGATATGAAGGAGTAACAATGCCGCGTCCCGCTAAGGGTGCCCGCCTGGGCGGCTCCGCCGCGCACGAGAAGCACCTGCTCGCGAACCTCGCGAAGGCGCTCTTCGAGCACGGCCGCATCACCACCACCGAGGCCAAGGCCCGCCGCCTGCGTCCCTACGCCGAGCGTCTGGTCACCAAGGCCAAGAAGGGCGACATCCACAACCGTCGCCTGGTGCTGCAGACGATCACGGACAAGAGCATCGTGCACACGCTGTTCACCGAGATCGCCCCGCGCTACGAGAACCGCCCCGGTGGTTACACGCGCATCACCAAGATCGGCAACCGTCGTGGCGACAACGCCCCGATGGCCGTGATCGAGCTGGTCGAGGCCCTCACGGTCGCCCAGCAGGCCACCGGTGAGGCCGAGGCCGCCACCAAGCGCGCGGTCAAGGAGGCGGAGGCTGTCGAGACCCCCGCCGAGGAGACCAAGGAGGCCTGATCCCGCTACGGGATCGAGCTTGCTTGATCGGCTCTGAACGGGCCCGCCCCCTCCCGGGGCGGGCCCGTTCTGCATATGGGTGCTTCTGAGAGGATCGGTCACGTGAGTGACGAGGTGGAGCCCGGGCACGTCCGGGTGCGGCTGGACCTGAGCTACGACGGCAAGGACTTCTCCGGCTGGGCGAAGCAGCGCACGCTGCGGACCGTCCAGGGTGAGCTGGAGAGCGCCCTGCAGACCGTGATGCGGCTGAAGGAGCCCGTCGAGCTGACCGTGGCGGGCCGCACGGACGCCGGTGTGCACGCCCGCGGGCAGGTCGCGCAGTTCGACCTCGCCGAGGAGGTGTGGGTCGAGCACCACGACAAGCTGCTGCGGCGCCTCGCCGGCCGGCTGCCGCACGACGTACGGGTGTGGAAGGTCGCCGAGGCCCCCGAGGGCTTCAACGCGCGCTTCTCGGCCGTCTGGCGCCGCTACGCCTACCGCGTGGGCGACCACCAGGGCGGGGTGGACCCGCTGCGCCGCGGGCACGTCCTGTGGCACCAGTGGCCGCTCGACGTGGACGCCATGAACGAGGCCTGCGCCGCGCTGCTGGGCGAGCACGACTTCGCCGCGTACTGCAAGAAGCGCGAGGGTGCCACGACGATCCGTACGCTCCAGCAGCTCGGCTGGGAGCGCGGCGAGGACGGCATCGTCACCGCGACCGTCCGCGCCGACGCCTTCTGCCACAACATGGTCCGCTCCCTGGTGGGCGCCCTGCTGCACGTCGGGGACGGCCACCGGCCCACCGACTGGCCCGGCAAGGTGCTGGCCGCCGGCGTACGGGACTCCTCGGTGCACGTGGTCAAGCCGCACGGGCTGACCCTGGAGGAGGTCGGCTACCCGGCCGACGAGCTGCTGGCCGCCCGCAGCCGGGAGGCGCGCAACATGCGGACCCTGCCGGGCGCCGGCTGCTGCTGAGCCGCCGCCAAATCGTTTGGGCGGATCGCGGGCCGACCGCGACAATGCCCGGCATGGGACATCTCGAAGCCAGCCATCTGGAGTACTACCTTCCCGACGGGCGGGTACTGCTCCCCGACGTCTCCTTCCGCGTGGGGGAGGGCGCGGTGGCCGCCCTGGTCGGAGCGAACGGCGCGGGCAAGACCACCCTGCTGAAGCTGATCTCCGGGGAGCTCCAGCCGCACGGCGGCGGCGTCTCCATCAGCGGCGGCCTCGGCGTGATGTCCCAGTTCGTGGGCTCCGTGCGCGACGAGACGACCGTACGGGACCTGCTGGTCTCGGTGGCCCAGCCGCGGATCCGCGAGGCCGCGAGGGCCGTGGACCGCGCCGAGCACCTGATCATGACGGTGGACGACGAGGCCGCGCAGATGGCCTACGCCCAGGCCCTCAGCGACTGGGCCGACGTGCAGGGCTACGAGGCGGAGACCCTGTGGGACGTCTGCACGACGGCCGCGCTGGCCATCCCGTACGACTCCGCGCAGTTCCGCGAGGTGCGCACGCTCTCCGGCGGTGAGCAGAAGCGGCTCGTGCTGGAGGCGCTGCTGCGCGGGCCGGACGAGGTGCTGCTGCTCGACGAGCCGGACAACTACCTCGACGTCCCGGGCAAGCGGTGGCTGGAGGAGCAGCTGCGGGCGACCCGCAAGACGGTGCTGTTCGTCTCGCACGACCGGGAGCTGCTGACCCAGGCCGCCGAGAAGATCATCAGCCTGGAGGCGAGCCCGACGGGCTCCGACGTGTGGGTGCACGGGGCGGGCTTCGGCACGTACCACGAGGCGCGCAAGGAGCGCTTCGCGCGTTTCGAGGAGCTCAAGCGGCGCTGGGACGAGGAGCACGCGCGGCTGAAGGCCCTGGTGCTGCGGCTGCGTAACCAGGCCGCGATCAGCCCCGACATGGCCTCGCGGTACCGGGCGATGCAGACCCGTTTCCAGAAGTTCGAGGAGGCCGGCCCGCCGCCGGAGCCGCCGCGCGAGCAGGACATCACGATGCGGCTCAAGGGCGGCCGTACCGGCGTGCGCGCGCTGACCGTGGAGAACCTGGAGCTCACCGGGCTCATGAAGCCGTTCTCCCTGGAGGTCTTCTACGGGGAGCGGGTCGCGGTGCTCGGCTCGAACGGCTCCGGCAAGTCGCACTTCCTACGGCTGCTGGCGGGCGAGGACGTGGGGCACACCGGTGACTGGAAGCTGGGCGCACGGGTGGTTCCCGGCCATTTCGCGCAGACCCACGCCCACCCGGAGCTGTTCGGCCGCACCCTCGTCGACATCCTGTGGACGGAGGCGGCCAAGCCCCTGGGGCAGGCGATGGGGGCCCTGCGCCGCTACGAGCTGGAGCGCCAGGCCGAGCAGCCCTTCGAGAAGCTCTCGGGCGGCCAGCAGGCGCGCTTCCAGATCCTGCTGCTGGAGCTCGCGGGCACCACGGCGCTGCTGCTGGACGAGCCCACGGACAACCTGGACCTGGAGTCGGCCGAGGCCCTCCAGGACGGCCTGGAGTCCTACGACGGGACCGTGCTGTGCGTGACGCACGACCGCTGGTTCGCGCGCACATTTGACCGTTATCTGGTCTTCGGTTCGGACGGTGTTGTGCGGGAGACTCAGGAGCCCGTCTGGGACGAACGCAGGGTCGAACGCAAGCGCTGAGCGGTGGCTCGGCGGTGAGGGAGGGGCGTCGTGGGCCTGAGGCCTGGCATCTGGCTCATGAGGTGGGAGGCCCCGGCCCCGGGGGACCGGCTGGTCGGCTGGCTGCTGCGGCCGGCCCCGCGGTCCTGGCGGGTGGTCTCCCTGGCGGTGCTCCTCGGGATCTGCCTCTCCACGAGCCTGCGGGCGAACTGGGGCTCGGACAACGCCTTCGTCGTCAAGGCGGCGCAGACGCTGCTGGAGGGCGGGTCGCCGTACGAGGACAAGCGCTTCCTCTACCTGCCCAGCGCCGTGCTCATGGCGGTGCCGGAGGCCCTGGTGCCGCGGGGGGTGCTGCGCTGGATCCTGCCGGTCGGGATGGCGGGGCTGCTGGGCGTCGGCTGGCTGGCCGCCCTGCGGCTGTTCTCGGTGCCGCTGCGCTCGCGCTTCGCGGTCGGCGTCCTCACGGTGTTCGCCCTCGCCTACAAGCCGTGGGTGAACCTGGTGCTGATCGGCAACTGGACGGCCGTCTCGGCGGCCGCGCTGCCCGTGGCGCTGCTGCTCGCGCACCGGGGGGCCTGGGGGAGGGCCGGGCTGGTGGTCGGGCTGGCCATCGCCTGCAAGCCGATGCTGGTGCCGATCGGGCTGCTCTTCCTGTTCGCCCGCCGGTGGCGGGGGCTGGCCGCGGCGGTGCTGGTGCCGCTGGCGATCTCGCTGGCCGGGGCGCTGCTGATGCCGAGCCCGACGCTGTTCTTCACCAGGACCCTGCCGTTCCTGCTCCAGGGGCAGGACGCGTACGCGCTGCCCTGGGACGCCTCGCCGATAGCGGTGCTGCCGCGGCTGGGGGTGCCGCAGGCGGTGGCGGTGGCGGTGGCCTTCGCGGGTGCCGCGGCCGGGCTGTGGGCGGCCTGGGCACGGTGGCGGCGTACCGGGGCGGACGGCGACCGGGGTGAGCTGCGTCTCGTGGAGACGGCCTGCATGGTGATGCTCGCCGCATTCCTGGTGTCGCGGCCGTCCTTCGACCACTACCTGCTCGTGGTGCTGCCGCTGCTGCTGGCCTCGGCGGTACGGCCGGGCTCGATGCCCCGCTCGCCCTGGTTCTGGCTGGCGTTGACGCCCCAGCTGGCTCTGCTCCCGTGGCCCTCGGAGCTGGCCCACAAGCGGCGCGCCTTCAAGGACTGCGCCACGCTGTGCGGGGTCGCGTTCCTGCTGGCGCGTCGTGCACTGCGTCCGGATCGGGTTATTCTGAAGCCCGTAACAACTGCGGGGTCCCCACCCAGGACCGAACCGGAGTGCGCCGCGACGCCAGCAGAATCGGCATCGCGGACCGCGTTTTGACCCGTACGGGTCTGCTTGGGTATCCTGCTGGTTTGTTATGCGTATTGGCTTTCTCATTCTCACGTGAAAGGGCCTTACGCCGGTCCACCGGACCGATGACCAGCAGTTGGCCGTTCACTCGGGTTGCGTCCCTGATGTGAACGTGGGCTGTCGTGATCGTCCGTGGTGACCCTGTCAGGACCTTCCCGCCGGGCTTGCGCCCGTGGGATACCACCACTGAAGAAGCGAAGGCATACGCGTGCGTACGTTCAGCCCCAAGCCCGGCGACATCTCGCGCCAGTGGCTCGTCATCGACGCCCAGGACGTCGTCCTCGGCCGTCTGGCGACCCAGGCCGCTGCCCTCCTGAAGGGCAAGCACAAGCCGACCTACGCCCCCCACATGGACATGGGTGACTTCGTCGTCATCATCAACGCCGACAAGGTGCACCTGTCCGGCAACAAGGCCTCCCAGAAGATGGCCTACCGCCACTCCGGTTTCCCGGGCGGTCTGCGCTCCGTGCGTTACGACGACCTGCTGGCGAACAACCCGGAGAAGGCCGTCGAGAAGGCCGTCAAGGGCATGCTCCCGAAGAACTCCCTGGGCCGTCAGATGCTCTCGAAGCTGAAGGTCTACTCGGGCGACCAGCACCCCCACGCTGCCCAGCAGCCGGTGCCGTTCGAGATCACCCAGGTCGCGCAGTAGTTCCGGCCACCCCCTAAGACACAGAGAATTCTGAGGAGCATCGTGGCCGAGACCACCGCCGAGACCCCCGTCGACGAGTTCGAGGGCGTCGAGGAGTACACCACCGAGTCCGAGGTCGTCGTCGAGGGCGACTACACCTCCGAGTCCCTTGCCGGTCGCTTCGGTGACCCCCAGCCGGCCGCCGGCCTGGGCCGTCGCAAGAACGCCATCGCCCGCGTCCGGATCGTTCCGGGCACCGGCAAGTGGAAGATCAACGGTCGCACCCTTGAGGACTACTTCCCCAACAAGGTGCACCAGCAGGAAGTCAACGAGCCCTTCAAGCTCCTTGAGCTCGACGGCCGCTACGACGTCATCGCCCGCATCTCGGGTGGCGGCGTCTCCGGCCAGGCCGGCGCCCTGCGCCTCGGCGTGGCCCGTGCGCTGAACGAGGCGGACGTCGACAACAACCGCCCGGCGCTGAAGAAGGCCGGCTTCCTCTCCCGCGACGACCGTGCGGTCGAGCGCAAGAAGGCCGGTCTCAAGAAGGCCCGTAAGGCTCCGCAGTACAGCAAGCGCTAATCTGCGCCTGCTGTTCCGCAACGAAACCGCCCCGGCAGCACTGTCTGTGCTGCCGGGGCGGTTCGTTTACCGCCACAAGCGGCACATACCTGACACAAGCGGTCATACGCGAAGCGCACACTCGGGAGGACAACAGTGGGACGACTCTTCGGGACGGACGGTGTACGCGGCGTCGCCAACGCGGATCTGACGGCGGAGCTCGCGCTCGGCCTCTCCGTGGCGGCTGCCCACGTACTCGCCGAGGCGGGCACCTTCGAAGGCCACCGGGCGACCGCGGTGGTCGGCCGGGACCCCCGGGCCTCCGGTGAGTTCCTGGAGGCCGCGGTCGTGGCCGGCCTCGCGAGCGCGGGCGTGGACGTCCTGCGCGTCGGTGTGCTGCCCACCCCGGCGGTGGCGTATCTCACCGGTGCGCTGGGTGCCGACCTCGGCGTGATGCTCTCCGCCAGCCACAACGCCATGCCCGACAACGGTGTCAAGTTCTTCGCCCGCGGCGGCCACAAGCTCGCCGACGAGCTGGAGGACCGCATCGAGTCCGTCTACGAGGAGCACCGCACCGGGGCCCCCTGGGACCGGCCCACCGGGGCCGGTGTCGGCCGTGTCTCGGACTACACCGAGGGCTTCGAGAAGTACGTCTCCCACCTCATCGGCGCCCTCCCCAACCGTCTCGACGGCCTGAGGATCGTCCTCGACGAGGCGCACGGCGCCGCCGCCTACGTCTCGCCCGAGGCGTTCGCCCGGGCCGGCGCGGAGATCGTCACGATCGGCGCCGAGCCGGACGGCCTGAACATCAACGACGGCTGCGGCTCCACCCACCTCGACCTGCTGAAGGCGGCCGTGGTCGAGCACGGCGCCGACTTCGGCATCGCGCACGACGGCGACGCGGACCGCTGCCTGGCCGTGGACGGCAGCGGCGCGGAGGTCGACGGCGACCAGATCCTCGCGGTGCTGGCACTGGCCATGCGTGAGGCCGGCCAGCTGCGCGAGAACACCGTGGTCGGCACCGTGATGTCCAACCTGGGCTTCAAACTGGCCATGGAGGCCGAGGGTATCCAGGTCGTGCAGACCGGTGTCGGTGACCGCTACGTGCTGGAGTCGATGAAGGAGCACGGCTACGCGCTCGGCGGCGAGCAGTCCGGCCACGTGATCATCCTCGACCATGCGACGACCGGTGACGGCACCCTGACCGGCCTGCTCCTCGCGGCCCGCGTCGCGGCCACCGGCAGGTCCCTCGCGGAGCTGGCGGGCGTCATGCAGCGGCTGCCGCAGGTCCTGATCAACGTCCCCGACGTGGACAAGTCCCGGGTCGCCACCTCCGCCGAGCTGGCGGCGGCCGTCTCCGACGCCGAGCGCGAGCTGGGCACCACCGGCCGGGTCCTGCTGCGTCCCTCCGGCACGGAGCCGCTCGTGCGGGTGATGGTCGAGGCCGCCGACATCGAGCAGGCCCGCTCGGTCGCCGGCCGGCTCGCGGACGCCGTGAAGTCGGCCCTCGGCTAGCGGGCGCCGCCGCCAGGCCTGTGGGGCGCACCCGGTTTCCGGATCATCCGGTTCTGCCGGGTGCGCCACAGCGGTTTCCAGGCGATGAGGGAGAGCGTGCCCAGAGGACGATGCCGCCCAGGTTGAGCGCCGGCTGGACGCCGGAGCCCCGCATCTGGCCGAGGTCGCCGTAGCCGAGGGCCACGACGGCGTTGGCGGCCGCCGGGACGGTGGTCACGGAGATCCCCACGCCGACCAGGGCGCCGGCCTTCGCGGACGTCAGTGAGAGCATGCCGGCCGCGCCCGCGAGTAGCGCCACGACGAACGGGAAGGGGTCGGGCTGCCGGATGAAGCCGGTGTCCGGCCGTTCGTTCCCCAGCAGGTGCTCGTGGAACTGCGGTGCCGTCCAGGACGACCAGATCCGGATGGGTGGTGCTGGCCCTTTTCCGCGCCGGTGGTGATGACTGGCCGGGCGGCGATGTCGCGCAGGCTCATCTCCTGGTCGCGTAGGTGGAGGGCCATGGAGAGCATGGCGTCATCCGTGACGCCCGCGCCGCCGATGGTCTTGCCCCGTTTGCGGGCGGACTCCTGGCCCTCCAGGGTGCGGTCGCGGATGTACTCGCGTTCCATGCCAGACATGATCGCCGCAGGTGGATCGCCGGGCGGCCGGATGTTTCACGAGTGACCACCTATGAAACAGCTCGCCTCGTCCTGCCGCCCGCACGGCGGCTCGCGGTCCGGGTCCGCGAGCCGCCCCCAGATGCTGGCTCAGGTTGGCGTGTTAGTAGTCGACGCGCACACCGGATGCTGACACGGAGAAGCCGGACGGCAGTTGGGTCTCGAAGTAGTAGGTGCCGGAGGCGAGGTCGCCCCAGTAGTTGGTGTTGCAGGTGTTCTGCTTGGATCCCTTGCCTTCGTCCGGTCCGAAGACGTCTTTCCAGACTTCGAGGCGGAACCCGGTCGACAGGTGGGGCGATCCGCTGCAGCTCCACAGGGAGACGGAGGTGCTGGTGGCGTCGGTGTTCTTGTCTGTCCAGCGGCGGGACTCACCACCGTCTGTGTAGCCGCTGAGCGAGGAGGTGAAGTAGCCCTCGGCGTGCGCGGGGGCGATGCCGGCAGCCAGAGTCAGGACGGCCGCTGCGGCGGCGCCGCGGATCGCACGCGTGCGTATGTGATGCACGTTTCTCCTTATAGAAGGGGGTGACGGCCTCTCATGCGGAGGCCGGGTCTGGGCATGGCGGACTAAAGACCCGGGATGGTCAGGGGCGGGCGGCGCCATGTCAGTGCGAACGCCATGCCTGCGGGGAGCAGAGCAGCGACGAGGAGCAGTGCGGGGAGGGAGCCGGCAGGCTGGAGGATCCAGGCCCATTGCTCGGGTTGGCCGTTGCGGGCCCAGCCTGTGGCGGCGCAGACGAGGGGGACGCAGGCCAGCGCCGATGTGGACAGGTGTCGGCCGAAGAGGGGCATCAGAAGGAGGGCGAGCGCGGTGTATCCGGCGAGATTGCGGCCCAGGATGGTGGTGAGGCCGTCTCCGCCGACGAGGCGGCTGACCACCGCGGTGCTGAGGCCGAGGGCGCCGATGGCCCCGGCGAGAGCGGTGTCCCAGGCTCGCAGAGGTCGGCTCGCGACCGTCTCGGTGGCAAGATCGCCGCGGCCCGTGCCGTAGAGGAGGACGATCGCTGGGGCCAGGGTGATCAGGTGCCCGATGAGGAAGTCTCCTGATGCGCCAGTCAGCGCGGGTACGGGGAGCTGGGCGTCGCCGATGAGGAGGCCGAGGGCGATCGTGGCGACAAGGGTGGCCACGAGGGCAGGGACCGCGCGGGCCTTGCACCACCAGATCACTGGCCGCTCCCGGCGATGAGGGCGATCGGCGGCTGGTCGGTGCAGTTGGCCATGGCAGCGACGTTGCGCTGATACCAGTCGAGCTGGACGTTCTTCGGCTGGGTGAGGACCTTCTCGGCGACGAAGGCGATGTCGCGCGGGTCGAAGCGGCCCTCGATGAGGCGGGTTTCCCCGGTGGCCGTGGCATAGAGCCACGCCGAGACGGGGCCTCGGGCGGCACCGGCGGGGTAGACGTCTCCGTCGAGGGCGCAGGCGGGCGGCTGCGGAAGGAACCCGGAGGCGACGCCGGCTGCGAGGTCGCTGGGGGTGGGACGGGTGGGGATGCCGAGCTTGCTCTGCCCCGGGCCGGGTTCAGCCGCCATGGTGAGGGCGGGCGCAATGGTGAGACCGGCCTTGGCCAGGCGATCGGTCGCCGCCCGGGCACCAGTCGCGATCATGCCGGCTTGAGGTTTCAGCTCTGGCCACAAGCACACCTTCGGGGCGCCGTCGTCGCAGACCAGCTCGGCGGTGGGGCGGGCGACCACCGGGTCGTAGTCGATGTCCCGGGCCAGGTAGCCCGCGATGCCGACGCCCGCAACCGCCAGGACGAAGGCTGCCGCGCCTGCCGGGAGGGTGCCCCGGAAGTGGATCAGAATCAGGGCGGCGCAGCTGATGGCGAGGGCGAAGACGGCGCCGCTCCACAGGGCGCGAGGGTCGACGACCTGGTCGACGGCGCAGCAGTTGTCGAGGCTGCTGGCGACGATGTGCCGGATCCAGCGGACGCTCCAGGACGCGGGGTAGGCGTTGGCGATGAAGCCCACGACCAGTGCGAGGGGGGCTGCGAGGACGCCGGGCAGAATTCGGCCCAGGACGGCTCCCGCCAGCGTGTTCGCGATGAGCATGGCAGTGGAGACGGCGAGGATGCCCAGGTCCGGGATGCCGAAGCCCAGGTCGGCGGCGGCTGCCGCGGTGGCGAACGCGACGAGGAGGGCGAGCAGGCCCATGATGACGACCGGGGCGAGGGCGGGGAAGGTGATGGCGAGCGGGGAGCGGACCGGACCCTGGTCGAAGACCCGCCCCCGGTGGAGGCGGGCACCCTCCCACGCGCCGGCAGCCGCGCACGCGGCGGCGATGAAGGGCTGGGCGAACGTGGCGGTGCCGGTGGCGGAGGGCCAGTACAGCGGCGTCACCCAGGAGGTGAGATCGTCCCCCAGGGCTGTGACCACGAACAGGGCGAGCAGGGGCAGCAGCCAGGTCGCCGAAGAGGACCGGATGATGGTGCGCAGCAGCATCTCAGACCTCCTTGCCGACGAGCCGGGCGTAGGCGCTCTCCGCGTGCGCACGGGGCGATTCCCCGTGATCGGCGAGCTCATGGAACTGGGCGGTCGTGCCCTGGAAGCGGACGGTCCCCTCGTCCAGGACGACGACCTGGCTGTAGAGGTCGAAGAGGTCTTCGGTCTGGTGGGTGGAGACCAGGACCTGGACGTCCCCGGTAAGCTCCTCGACGAGCCTGCGGAAAACCGACCGCTGCTGCGGGTCGAGGCCGGCGGTCGGCTCGTCCATGAGGATCAGTTCGCTGCGGTGCGTCAGCGCCCCCGCGATGCCCATGCGGCGCAGCTGGCCCCCGGAGACCTGATGGCTCTTGCGGTTGGAGAGCTTGCTCAGCAGTACCCGGTCAAGAGCCCGTTCGGACGCCTGCCAGGCGTCACCGCGGGACATTCCCTTGAGCCAGCCCGCGTAGGCGACCTGTTCCCGGACGGTGAGGCCGGGCATCGGCGTCACCTGCTGGGGAATCCAGGCGACCTGGCGGCGGAAGGCAGTCCTCTCGCGGCGCTTCGCGGGATCGAGGTCCTTGAAGGACAGTCGGCCGCCGTGGGGACGCAGCTGCGAGGAGGCCAGCGCCATCAGCGTCGACTTGCCGGCGCCGTTGGGTCCCAGGAGGACCGTCGCGGGACTGTCCAGATGGAGGTCGAACCCGTCGAACACGTCGTTCCTCCGGGTGTACCGGAAGGTTACGCCGTCGAATACCAGAGCCATGAGCTTGCGCAATCCGCCGCCCGGCGTGCGGGCGGCTGGTAGTGGTCCGCTGGAGCGAGTACCGCCCCAAGAGCCCTGCGGAACAGGCATCTTGAGGCGGCGGTCACGCGATGTGTATCAGTACTGGGTGTAGACGTCCTGCACCGTCAGGTATTGGCCGTACTTCAGGCCCGTCAGCTTGAAGTAGTACTTCGCCGTGGCCTTGTCGCCCCAGCTGACGTAGTTGCAGGTGTTCGTCCGAGTCCCCTGCGACTCGTCCGGGCCGAAGACGTCCTTGTACAGCGTGAGCGAGGCACTGCTGAAGCCGCTGCCACTGTCGGTGCTGCAGCCTCCGAAGCCAACCAAGGTCGCAACATCATCGGAGTTACGGTCGTCCCAGCGGCGCGATTCGCCGCCAACCTGCCATCCGCCGATGTAGGAGTTGAAGCTGCCCTCCGCGTAGGCGGGCGTGGTTGCCACCAGGCCGAGAAGCGCGGCGCCGACCAGAGCACCCCGTACGGTTGTGCGATTCGTGAGGCTCATGCCGATCCAATCCCAGTCAGAGAGACAGCAGCGGGACGGCGCGAGACGAGGATTATGCGGCGCCTGAATGCCCCCCGGCCACGCCAATAACGCGATTCGAGTGTTCGAACGCCGTGCAAAGTACCTACCGAATCGACTGGTGGCCAAGCGATTTCAAGTCGCTTGACCAAGTGCGATCGCGATGGTTGTGGCACTACGTCTCCATGGGCAATGCTGCCGCGGAGGACCCCCGAGAAGAGTTCCCCTGCGGGCGCACCAGGATTCCCCCGTTGGGTCCACGTGCCTGAGAGACGACCGTGTACGACAGAGGGCAGCACTGCGGCACCCGCAGCTGTCCGGACTTCCGCTGCCCAGTCCCTGACCGGCCCGTACGCTCTGGCTTCGGGCACCTTGTCGGGGTCGATTCGCCGCTCTACAGCCCGGCTCCGGGATCGCCCGGGTACACGGTCCGCAGCGGCCGGTGTCCCCGGTCGTCGAGCTGGGCGAGTTCGCGTTCGTAGTCGACGGTGATGGAGCCGTAGTAGTTGACGGACGAGCTGCGGGCCGGGGAGATGTGGGAGAGGACCTCGGCGTCCACCTCGCGGCCGGCGGTGCGTAGTTCGCCGACGGCCAGGCCCAGATATTCGGTGTGCCAGCAGACCACGCTGTTGGTCACGACGGTCAGGCACCACGCCTGCTCGTTCTGCTGCTCGGGCCGGCGGCGGGCTACCGTGCCCTCACGGGAGTAGTGGAGCTGACGGCGCGTTCTGCCGGGAGGACGCCGACAGCTTGCCCACGCTCAGGGAGGCGGTGGCGTGCCCGTACTTCAGCGACCCCGCAAGACGCACCAAGTCGTCCCAGTGGTCGGCGACCAGGTTAAGCCTCTGTCTACTTCCCCTTCATGAAGGAGGCGAACGACGCCGGAGCCAAGATGCCGCCGAGGCGGGCTCCTTTCTGTGCCAACTGAGCCCATGTGCTTCAGGACGTCGAGGGGGGCTTTGGCAGGTTCACAGGATTCCCGCCGGAGATGAACACGAACTTCCAGGCTTGGTGAGGGCATGCAGCGTATTGACATTGACGACCCGGATGTGGACGGCGACTACGCTCACCGGTTGCTCTACCGGGGAGAGCTGTTCACGGGCGAGGCCGAAGAGTTCGTCGCCGGGCGCCGCGTGAGCCTGACGACCTACAGGGAGGGCATCAAGGACGGCCCCTATCGGCAGTGGTACGCGAGCGGGGTCCTGCAGGCCGAGGGCGTGATGCGCACGGGGCGTTTGGCCGGGGAGGCCCGGCGGTGGCATGAGAACGGCGTCCTCGCGCAAAGACTGGTTCAGAGCGAGGACGGCCGCTTTTCCCTCCAGGCATTCGAATGGGACGAAAACGGCGCTCCTACGCGAACCTGGGATCGGGACAAGGTGTGATTCAAGGGCCTGATTCACGTGTGCGCAACAATGGGCGCCGGATTTCCTGACGGTGGATCCGTGGTGGTTCTGCGCAAGTGCCGGTCCTGGGTCGAGCCTTCTCCACGCCGTTCCGTCCCCGAGGCTGAATTCCGGAGAAGGCGGGTAGGAGCGCGCATGCCCTTGCCGGAAGTGGCACCGTGATCGCCAGTACGCCAGTCGCCCGATGAACGTGGGGCGACTTCATCGAGGACGTGGACCCACTGGTCCGGTGCCTCGGAGACCTGATGGCGGCTCGATCCGTGCTGGCCTCGCATCGGCTCGCGCCCGGCGAGCCGACCAGCGTCGGTGGGCCGGCTGTCCGTCGTCTCCACGCTACAGCTTGCGCAGGCTCAGCTTCTGGACCTTGTGGTCCGGGCCCTTGCGTACGACGAGGGTGGCACGGCCGCGGGTGGGGGCCACGTTCTCCAGCAGGTTGGGCCGGTTGATCGTCCGCCACGTCGTCTGCGCGTACTCCATGGCCTCCTCCTCGGAGACCTGCGTGTACTTGCGGAAGTACGAGAAGGGGTTCTGGAAGGCGGTCTCGCGCAGCTTCCGGAAGCGGTTGAGGTACCAGCGCTCGATGTCCTCCGGGCGGGCGTCCACGTACACGCTGAAGTCGAAGTAGTCGGCGAGGGCGACGCGGGTGCGGCCGTCGGTGCCGGGGAGCGCCGGCTGGAGCACGTTGAGGCCCTCGACGATGAGGATGTCCGGGCGGCGGACGACGAGCTCCTCGCCCGGCACGATGTCGTAGATCAGGTGCGAGTAGACCGGGGCCCGCACCTCGTCCTTGCCGGCCTTGATGTCGGCGACGAAGCGGGTCAGCGCGCGGCGGTCGTAGGACTCGGGGAAGCCCTTGCGGGAGGTGAGGCCGCGCCGCTGGAGCTCCTTCATCGGGTACAGGAAGCCGTCGGTGGTCACCAGCTCCACGCGCGGGTGCTCGGGCCAGCGGGCGAGCAGGGCCTGGAGCAGGCGGGCCACAGTGGACTTGCCGACGGCGACCGACCCGGCGACCCCTATGACGAAGGGGGTGCCCGCCTGCGCGCCGTGGCCGTTGCCGGCGTCGCCGAGGAAGGTGTTCAGCGTGCCGCGGAGGTTGCTGGTGGCGCCGACGTAGAGGTTCAGCAGGCGCGAGAGCGGCAGGTAGACGTCGCGGACCTCGTCGAGGTCGATGACGTCGCCGAGGCCGCGCAGGCGCTCCACCTCGTCGGCGGTCAGCGGCAGCGGCGTCCGCTCGCGCAGGGCGCTCCACTCGGCGCGGGTGAGGTCCACGTACGGCGAGACCTCGGGGCCGCGGCGGTGCGCGGTGCGCGGGGGCTGCCCCTCCCGGCCGGTGTGCTCCGTTGCACCCCCGGGCGTGTTGCTTCGTGGCGGCGAAGTGATCACACCGCCATTGTCGGGGCTCTGGGGCGGTTGTGGGTGGTGGGGTCGGTCACGTGGCCAAAGGGACGGCAGGCGGCAACCGTCTCGATTCGGGAGGCACGAGGTCTCGCCCCGGTCACGATCGCTCCGGGACGGCGTATTCGGGCGGGTGCATGTCAGCGGGGACACGTACATTTGATCATCGCGGCTCGGGCGAGCCCCCTGGGGAGGGGGCGGGGCGCCGTACGAGCCCTCGTACGAGCCGTCGTACGAGCCGTCCCGATCGTCACCGCTTCACCCTGTGGGGGAGATTCTTCATGCGCAGCACCCTGGTCCGCCGTTCCGTCATGACCGCCTCCGCCGTCTCGCTGGCCCTGCTGGCCACCGCGTGCGGCTCCGACACGTCCGACACCAAGGCCGACACCAAGCCGTCCGAGGTCCCCGCGACGTCCGCCGCCCCGGCCGCCAAGGCGAAGACGAGCGCCGAGCTGGAAGGCGTGATCGTGGTCCAGGCCGACCTGCCCAACCACGTGGTCAAGGCCCCCACCGCGGCCGAGACCGCGGGTGCGGCCGGCGCCAAGAGCGACAAGCCGGAGTGCCAGCCGCTGGTGTCGGCGCAGTCCATGAATGCGGTGGGCACCGCCGCGGGCACGGCCGGGACCCGCGCCGTCGTCAAGGGCAAGGCGCCCGCCGCCGACGCCAGCCCCGAGGAGAAGCTCAAGGCCGGCCTGGACGCCCTGGGCGGTACGGTCACCTCCGTGTACCTCGCCTCGTACGAGGGCAAGGGCGCCGCGGAGGCCTTCGCCTCCCTCAAGACGGCGGGCACGGCCTGCGCCGGCGGCTACACGGGCAGCCAGGCCGGCGACTCCCTCAAGATCACGAAGGTGGCCCCGGGCGCTGCCGTCAGCGCGGGAGACGAGGCACTCGCGTACACCGTGACGGGTGAGGCGGACGGCGAGACGCTGACCACGGAGCTCGTGGTCGTGCGCAAGGGCAACACCCTCGCGACCTTCTCGGCCCTGAGCATCAAGGGTGCCGCGGAGCAGCCGAAGGACGTCGTCGACACCCAGGTGAAGAAGCTCGGCTGAGGCACCGTCCGACGCACCGTCAACCCCGCTCCGGCCCATCCGCCGGGGCGGGGTTTTCGGCGTGTTCAGGTACGGGGCAGACGGCCGGCCACGGCGTACGCTGCGCCCTATGTGCGGAATTGTGGGTTACGTGGGAGCGCAGTCTGCGCTCGATGTGGTCATCGCCGGACTCAAGCGACTGGAGTACCGCGGCTACGACTCGGCAGGCGTCGCCGTACTCGCAGACGGCAGCCTGGCCGCCGCCAAGAAGGCCGGCAAGCTCGTCAATCTGGAGAAGGAACTGGTCGCGCACCCGCTGCCGGCCGGTTCCACGGGACTCGGGCACACCCGGTGGGCGACCCACGGCGGGCCCACCGACGTCAACGCCCATCCGCACCTCGACAACTCGGGGCGCGTGGCCGTCGTGCACAACGGCATCATCGAGAACTTCGCCGCGCTCCGGACCGAACTCGCCGAGCGGGGACACCGCCTGGAGTCCGAGACCGACACCGAGGTCGTCGCCCACCTGCTGGCCGAGCAGTTCTCGGCCACCGGCGACCTCGCCGAGGCCATGCGGCAGGTGTGCCGCCGCCTCGAAGGCGCGTTCACCCTGGTCGCCGCGCACGCCGACGAACCGGACGTGGTGGTCGGCGCGCGCCGCAACTCCCCCCTGGTGGTCGGCGTCGGGGAAGGGGAGAACTTCCTCGCCTCGGACGTGGCCGCCTTCATCGCCCACACGCGCTCCGCGATCGAGCTGGGCCAGGACCAGGTCGTCGAACTCCGCCGTGAAGGCGTCACCGTGACCAACTTCGACGGTTCGGCCGCCTCCGTCCGCGCCTACCACGTGGACTGGGACGCCTCGGCGGCCGAGAAGGGGGGATACGACTACTTCATGCTCAAGGAGATCGCCGAGCAGCCCAAGGCCGTCGCCGACACCCTCCTGGGCAGGATCGACGCCGGCGGCTCGCTGAGCCTGGACGAGGTGCGCATCCCCGTCTCGGTGCTCAGGGAGGTCGACAAGGTCGTCATCGTGGCGTGCGGTACGGCCTACCACGCGGGCATGATCGCGAAGCTGGCCATCGAGCACTGGACCCGCATCCCGTGCGAGACGGAGCTGGCCAGCGAGTTCCGCTACCGCGACCCGATCCTGGACCAGCGCACGCTGGTGGTCGCGATCTCGCAGTCCGGCGAGACCATGGACACCCTGATGGCGCTGCGCCACGCACGCGAGCAGGGCGCCAGGGTGCTGGCCATCTGCAACACGAACGGGTCGACGATCCCGCGCGAATCGGACGCCGTGCTCTACACGCACGCCGGCCCCGAGGTCGCCGTCGCCTCGACCAAGGCCTTCCTGACCCAGCTGGTGGCCTGCTACCTGGTCGCCCTGTACCTCGGGCAGGCCCGCGGCACCAAGTGGGGCGACGAGATCGAGGCGGTGGTCCGTGAACTGTCCGACATCGCCGCCGCCGTCGACACCGTCCTGGAGACCATGGAGCCGGTACGGGCGCTCGCGCGGTCCCTCGCCGACAAGAACACCGTGCTCTTCCTCGGGCGGCACGTGGGCTACCCGGTGGCACTGGAGGGCGCGCTCAAGCTCAAGGAGCTGGCGTACATGCACGCCGAGGGCTTCGCGGCGGGCGAGCTCAAGCACGGGCCGATCGCGCTCATCGAGAAGGACCTGCCGGTGGTCGTGGTCGTCCCCTCGCCGCGCGGCCGCTCCGTGCTCCACGACAAGATCGTCTCGAACATCCAGGAGATCAGGGCCCGAGGGGCGCGGACCATCGTGATCGCGGAGGAGGGCGACGAGGCGGTGGTGCCGTACGCGGACCACCTGATCCGGATCCCGGCGACACCGACGCTGCTGCAGCCGCTGGTGGCGACGGTGCCGTTGCAGGTGTTCGCCTGCGAGCTGGCCACGGCCCGCGGCAACGAGGTGGACCAGCCGCGTAACCTCGCAAAGTCCGTGACCGTGGAGTAGTCGGGTAGTGGGGAAGTCCTTGTGATTGTCGGCGTCGGGATCGATGTGGCGGAGATCGAGCGGTTCGGCGCGGCGCTGGAGCGCACGCCGAACCTCGCCGGACGGCTGTTCGTCGAGGCCGAGCTGACGCTGCCGAGCGGCGATCGGCGCGGTGTCGCCTCGCTCGCCGCCCGGTTCGCCGCCAAGGAGGCACTGGCCAAGGCGCTCGGCGCGCCCGCCGGTCTGCTGTGGACCGACGCCGAGGTCTATGTGGAGGACACCGGGCAGCCGCGGCTGCGCGTGTCGGGGACGGTGCGGGCGCGGGCCCTGGAGCTGGGCGTGAAGTCCTGGCACATCTCGCTGAGCCATGACGCCGGTGTGGCCTCCGCGGTGGTGATCGCGGAGGGTTGACCTCATGCGTACTGCTTACAGCGTGGAGACCGTACGGGCCGCCGAGCGGGAGCTGATGGCCCGCCTGCCGGAGGGCGCCCTGATGGTGCGGGCGGCGGCCGGACTGGCCGCCGTGTGCGCCGGCCTGCTGGCACGGCGGCCCGGCCGGGTCTACGGGTCCCGGGTCGTGCTGCTCGTCGGCCCGGGGGACAACGGCGGCGACGCCCTGTACGCCGGCGCGCGGCTGGCCCGGCGCGGGGCCGGGGTGACGGCCGTGCCGATGGACCCCGCACGGATGCACGCGGGCGGCCTGGCCGCGCTGCGGGCCGCCGGCGGGCGGGTGGCGCAGGCCGTGCCGCAGCGGGCGGACCTGGTGGTGGACGGCCTCCTCGGGATCGGCGGGCGGGGCGGGCTGCGGCCCGCGGGCGCCGCGCTCGCGGAACGGATCCCGCCGGGGGTCCCCGTGGTCGCCGTGGACCTGCCCAGCGGGGTGGACGCCGACACCGGGGAGGTGGCGGGCCCGGCCGTCACCGCCGATGTGACGGTGACCTTCGGTGCGTACAAACCGGGCCTGCTGATCGACCCCGGGGCCTCCCGGGCGGGCGCGGTGCACCTGGTGGACATCGGGCTGGAGCTGCCGGAGCCCGAGGTGGAGGCGCTCCAGCACGCGGACGTGGCGGGGCTGCTGCCGGAGCCGACGGCGTCGAGCGACAAGTACCGGCGCGGCGTCGTCGGGATCGTCGCCGGCTCGGCGCAGTACCCGGGAGCGGCGGTGCTGGCCGTCGCCGGGGCCCTGCGCGGCGGCGCGGGCGCGGTCCGCTACGTCGGCCCGGCCGCGGACTCCGTCCTGGCGCGCTACCCCGAGACGCTGATCGGGCCCGGCCGGGTGCAGGCGTGGGTGATCGGCCCGGGGCTGGGGGAGGGGCGCGCCGGTGAGGTCGCCGACGTGCTCGCGGGCGACGCGGCGGTACTGGTCGACGCGGACGGCCTGCGCGGCCTGGACCCGGCGGCGCTGCGCGCCCGGACCGCCCCGACCCTGCTGACCCCGCACGCGGGTGAGGCGGCGGCGCTGCTCGGGGTGCCGCGGGAGTCGGTGGAGGCGGGCCGGCTGGCGGCCGTACGGCGGCTGGCGGAGCGGTACGGGGCCACGGTCCTGCTGAAGGGGTCGACGACGCTGGTCGCCTCGGGCGGCGTCCGCGCGGTCCGGGTCAACCCGACGGGCACGCCGTGGCTGGCGACCGCGGGCAGCGGGGACGTGCTGTCCGGGCTGGCCGGGTCCCTCCTGGCGGGCGGGCTGTCCGGCGCGGACGCCGGCTCGGTGGGCGCGTACCTGCACGGCCTGGCGGCCCGCCGCACCGGCGGCCCCCTGCTGGCGCACCAGGTCGCCGAAGCCCTCCCCGCCGCCTGGCAGGACACCACCCGCCCCTGACCGGCGGGGCCGGGCCGGGACCGGGAAACGGAGAAGGGTCTGCCTCTTCGGGCGCCCGCCCCAGGGACCGGCGGGTGTTCTGAGAGACTGTGGGCGATGAACGAGACACCGACGCGCGTGTACGCCGAGATCGATCTTGACGCCGTACGGGAGAACGTGCGCGCACTGCGCGAGCGGGCGCCCCGGTCCGAGCTGATGGCCGTCGTCAAGGCGAACGCCTACGGGCACGGGGCAGTGCAGTGTGCCAGGGCCGCCCGGGAGGCAGGCGCCGCCTGGCTCGGCACCGCCACCCCCGACGAGGCCCTCGCGCTGCGCGCCGCCGGCATCGAAGGCCGCATCCTGTGCTGGCTCTGGACCCCCGGCGGGCCCTGGCAGCAGGCCGTCGAGGCGGACCTGGACGTCTCCGTCAGCGGGATGTGGGCCCTGGACGAGGCGCGCGAGGCCGCCCGCGCGACCGGCCGCACCGCACGCGTCCAGCTCAAGGCCGACACCGGCCTCGGCCGCAACGGCTGTCAGCCCGCCGACTGGGAGGCCCTGGTCGGCGCGGCCGTCGCCGCCCAGGCCGAGGGCACCGTCAAGGTCACCGGGGTCTGGTCGCACTTCGCCTGCGCCGACGAGCCCGGCCACCCCTCGATCCGGCTCCAGCTCGACGCCTTCCGCGAGATGCTCGCGTACGCGGAGAAGGAGGGGATCGACCCCGAGGTCCGGCACATGGCCAACTCGCCCGCCACCCTCACCCTCCCCGACTCGCACTTCGACCTGGTGCGCCCCGGCCTCGCCGTGTACGGGGTCTCGCCCGCCCCGGAGCTCGGCACCCCCGCCCAGCTCGGCCTGCGGCCCGCCATGGCCCTCAAGGCGTCCCTCGCGCTGGTCAAGGCCGTCCCCGCCGGGCACGGGGTGAGCTACGGCCACCACTACGTCACCGGCGGCGAGACGACCCTGGCGCTGGTGCCGGCCGGCTACGCCGACGGCATCCCGCGCCACGCGTCGGGAGCCGGCCCGGTGCTCGTCGGCGGCAGGGTGCGCCACGTCGCCGGACGCGTCGCCATGGACCAGTTCGTGGTCGACCTGGAGGGCGACCCGGCCCGCGTCGGCGACGAGGTCGTCATCTTCGGGGACCCGGAGCGCGGTGAACCCTCCGCCGAGGACTGGGCACGGGCCGCGGGCACGATCGCGTATGAGATCGTCACCCGTGTCGGTGGACGCGTGCCCCGGGTGTACCTGGGCGGCTGAGCGGAGTGAGGGCGGCGGCGTGAGCGAGAACTGGCGCAGGGCCGGCTGGGCCGGCGCCGCCATCGGCGTGATAGCCGCGGGCGCGGCGGCCGGTGTCGCGGTCGAGCGGATCACCGTCGGGCGCGGCATGCGCAGGAAGGCCCGCCTGGCCCTCGACGCCGCCGGGGACTACGGCTCCCTGCGCGGGACCGAGGGGACCTGCCGGGCCGAGGACGCCACCGAGCTCCACTACGAGGTCGACGAACTCCCCGAGGACGGCAAGCGGCGCCGACTGCGGCGCAAGCCCGAGCCCCGGGCGACCGTCGTCTTCTGCCACGGCTACTGCCTGGCCCAGGACTCCTGGCACTTCCAGCGGGCGGCCCTGCGCGGCGTGGTCCGCGCCGTCTACTGGGACCAGCGCAGCCACGGGCGCAGCGCGCGCGGCCTGGCCCAGGCGGACGGCGAACCGCTGACCATCGAGCAGCTGGGCCGGGACCTGAAGGCCGTCATCGAGGCGGCGGCCCCCGAGGGCCCGCTGATCCTGGTGGGTCACTCGATGGGCGGAATGACCATCATGGGATTCGCCGAGCAGTACCCCGACATCGTGCGGGACCGCGTCGTCGGCGTCGCCCTGGTCGGCACCTCCAGTGGCCGGCTCGACGAGGTGACGTACGGACTCCCCGCGGCCGGGATGGGCGCCGTGCGCAGGATCCTGCCGGGCGTGCTGAAGGCGCTCGGATCGCAGGTGGAGCTGGTCGAGAAGGGCCGCCGGGCCACCGCGGACCTCCTCGCCGGCATGATCAAGATGTACTCGTTCGGCTCGCGCGACGTGGATCCCGGCGTCGCGCGCTTCGCGGAACGGCTCATCGAGGCCACCCCGATCGACGTCGTCGCGGAGTTCTACCCGGCCTTCCAGACCCACGACAAGAGCGCCGCGCTCCAGCAGTTCGCCCGCGTCCCGGTCACCGTCATCGCCGGGGACAAGGACATGATCACCCCGCCCGGGCACAGCGTGGCCATCAAGGACCTGCTGCCCGCCGCCGAGCTCGCCGTCCTGGAGTCCACCGGGCACCTGATGATGCTGGAGCGCCCCGAGACCGTGACCCGGCTGCTCACCGAGCTGCTGGCCCGCACCGGGACGGTGGCGGTCCCCGTAGCGACTAACGTTGGCGTGCATGGAAGAAGTACCGCTGGAAGCACAGCGCAGCCAGGCACCGGCAGCTGAGTCCGGGCACGGGACACAGACCCGGATCACCGTTGACTCCCCCTGGGCGATGCAGGAGCTGGGCCGCCGGATCGCCGGTCTGCTGCGGCCCGGTGACCTCGTCCTGCTGACTGGTGAACTGGGCGCGGGCAAGACCACGCTGACCCGGGGCCTCGGCGAGGGCCTGGGCGTGCGCGGGGCCGTGACCTCCCCGACCTTCGTGATCGCCCGGGTGCACCCCTCCCTGACCGGCGGTCCGGCGCTGGTGCACGTGGACGCCTACCGCCTGGGCGGCGGCCTGGAGGAGATGGAGGACCTGGACCTCGACGTCTCGCTGCCCGAGTCCGTGGTCGTCGTCGAGTGGGGCGACGGCAAGGTCGAGGAGCTCTCCGACGACAGGCTGCATGTGGTGATCGCGCGGGCCGTGGGCCACGAGGAGGTCCTGGACGACGTCCGTGAGGTCTCGGTGCACGGCGTGGGAGCGCGCTGGGACGCCGGGGCGGGGCTGGACGCACTGGCCGGAGCGTTCTCGCAGTAGACCGGAGTGCTCCCTGAGCGGACCGGAGCGCTCCCGGAGCAAGCGTCCCGACAACTCGTCGGCAAGATATTGCGTTGGCGGCAGCCCTCGTGATGACATGGTACCGAGAGTTTCTTAGGTATGCCTAAGTACGGTGTCCCGGGGTCCAGGAGGCAGCCATGTCGGCACCAGCAGGAGCACAGCGCCACCCCCGCCCGTCCGCCGTCTCCATGCACGCGCTGCTGGCCGCCGGCATCGCCGCCAACGCCGTCTCCACACCGCCCTCGCGCGAACAGCGCGCACCGCGCGAGGGCGCGCCCGAGGGGGGCGTACGCGAACAGGCCGCTCCGGAGTCCGAAGCGGCCTGAAGGTCCCGGCACGTACGTCCCGGCCTCTCGGCCGGTCGCCCGTGCGGGTGAAGGAACGGCGTCCCGTCAGGGGATGACGACGACCTTGGAGTTGATCGTCGCGAAGGCCCACATCGCGTCGCCGTCGGCGCGCGCCATACGGATGCCTCCGGTCTTCTTGTTCGGGTCGGGCTCCGGGGTCGTGCCGTCCACCCGCGCACTGAAACCGACCGCCACGCCCTCCTGGGTGGCGAACCGGACCACGTGCTCGATCGGCACCCCGTCCGAGCCCGTCACCGCGCCCGAACGCGAACCGACGATGTAGGTGCCCGGCTTCGGGTGGACCGTGCTCGGCACCACCGCGAACGACTGCGGCTGCTGCGTGGCGTCCCCCACCAGCCACACCCGCTTCTGGCCCAACGAGTACACGACGCGCACGCCCGTGCCGGAAGACTCGGGCACGGGCGCCGGCTTCGCCGGGTCCTGCCGGCCCGCGGCCGCCGGGCTCGCCGCCGGAGCCGGCTCCTGCGCGGCGGCCTGCGGGGGACGCGCCGGAGCCGTCGCGGAAGCCTGGTAGCCGAGGAAGCCGACGGCGGCGATCGCCGCGGCGGTGAGCCCGGCCACGATTCCCGAGCTGCTGCGTGCCACCTTGCTCCACCTCTCCGCGCTGACGTGATCCCTCGTGATCTCTCCGTCGAAAGGTAGCAGCCGCCCCGCTCCACCACCGGGCGCAAGGGGCGCGGTCGCCGGAGTCGTAGGCTGTTCGCGTGCTCTTGCTCGCTGTAGATACCGCCACGCCCGCCGTCACCGTCGCCCTGCACGACGGCGAGGCCGTCCTCGCCGAGTCCGACCAGGTCGACGCCCGCCGCCACGGGGAGCTGCTCATCCCCTCCGTGGACCGCGTCCTCGCCGAGGCGGGACTGAAGCTCGACGCCGTCACCGGCATCGTCGTCGGCGTCGGCCCCGGCCCCTACACCGGACTGCGTGTCGGCCTCGTCACCGCCTCCACCTTCGCCGCCGTGCTGGGCGTGCCCGTCCACGGCCTGTGCACGCTCGACGGCCTCGCCTACGCCGCGGGCACCGCCGGGATCGAGGGCCCCTTCACCGTCGCCACCGACGCGCGGCGCAAGGAGGTCTACTGGGCCCGCTACGAGGACCCGCGTACGCGCGTCGGCGAGCCCGCCGTGGACCGCCCGGCGGAGATCGCCGAACAGGTCGCCGGCCTGCCCGCGGTGGGCCAGGGCGCGCTCCTCTACCCCGAGGTGTTCCCCGACGCCCGGGGCCCCGAGCACCAGTCGGCCGCCGCACTGGCCTCCCTCGCGGCGGAACGACTCGCCGCGGGCGAGGAGTTCCTCCCGCCGACCCCGCTCTACCTGCGCCGCCCCGACGCGCAGGTCCCCAAGAACTACAAGGTGGTCACCCCGCAGTGACCACGGCCGAGACGGTTCTGCGCGAGATGCGCTGGTGGGACATCGCACCCGTGCTGGAACTGGAACACGACCTCTTCCCCGAGGACGCCTGGTCCGCCGGGATGTTCTGGTCCGAACTGGCCCACGCGCGCGGCCCGCAGGCCACCCGCCGCTACGTCGTCGCCGAGACGGCCGACGGCCGCCTCGTCGGCTACGCCGGGCTGGCCGCCGCCGGCGACCTGGCCGACGTACAGACCATCGCGGCCGCCCGCGACCAGTGGGGGACCGGGCTCGGCGCCCGGCTCCTGACCGACCTGCTGCGCGCCGCCACCGCGTTCGAGTGCGCCGAGGTGCTGCTGGAGGTGCGCGTGGACAACACCCGCGCCCAGAAGCTCTACGAGCGCTTCGGCTTCGAGCCCATCGGCTTCCGGCGCGGCTACTACCAGCCGGGCAACGTCGACGCGCTCGTCATGCGCCTGACCGACCCCGCACAAGCACGAACTGAGAGCAGTGAGAGCAATGGCTGACGAACCGCTCGTCCTCGGCATCGAGACGTCCTGCGACGAGACCGGCGTCGGCGTCGTCCGCGGCACCACCCTCCTCGCGGACGCGATCGCGTCGAGCGTCGACGAGCACGCGCGCTTCGGCGGCGTCGTCCCCGAGGTGGCCTCGCGGGCCCACCTGGAGGCGATGGTCCCCACCATCGAACGCGCCCTGAAGGAAGCCGGCGTCAGCGCCCGCGACCTCGACGGCATCGCCGTCACGGCCGGACCCGGCCTCGCCGGGGCGCTGCTGGTGGGCACCTCCGCCGCCAAGGCCTACGCCTACGCCCTCGGCAAGCCCCTCTACGGCGTCAACCACCTGGCCTCGCACATCTGCGTGGACCAGCTGGAGCACGGGCCGCTGCCCGAGCCGACCATGGCGCTCCTGGTGTCCGGCGGCCACTCCTCGCTGCTGCTGGCCCCCGACATCACCTCCGACGTACGGCCGCTCGGCGCGACCATCGACGACGCCGCGGGCGAGGCCTTCGACAAGATCGCGCGCGTGCTGCAGCTGGGCTTCCCCGGCGGCCCGGTCATCGACCGGCTCGCGAAGGAGGGCGACCCGAAGGCGATCAACTTCCCGCGCGGCCTGACGGGCTCGCGCGACCCCGCGTACGACTTCTCCTTCTCCGGGCTGAAGACGGCCGTGGCGCGCTGGATCGAGGCGAAGCGGAACGCGGGTGAGGAGGTGCCGGTGCGCGACGTGGCGGCGTCCTTCCAGGAGGCCGTCGTGGACGTGCTGACGCGCAAGGCGATCCGCGCGTGCAAGGACGAGGGCGTCGACCACCTGATGATCGGCGGCGGTGTCGCGGCCAACTCCCGGCTGCGTTCGCTCGCCCAGGAGCGCTGCGACGCCGCGGGGATCACCCTGCGCGTGCCGCGGCCGAAGCTCTGCACAGACAACGGCGCGATGGTGGCGGCCCTCGGCGCGGAGATGGTCAGGCGGAACCGTCCGGCCTCGGACTGGGACCTGTCGGCGGACTCCTCGCTGCCGGTCACGGACCCGCACGTGCCGGGCACGGCCCACGCGCACGGCCACGACGACCCGGCCGGGCACGGCCACGGCCACGCGCACGGTCACGGTCACGGTCACGGGCACGACCACGACCACGTGCACGAGCTGAGCAAGGACAACCTCTACTCGTGAGCACCGTCGCGCTGATGTGGGAGGCCCGGGCCGCCGACGGCCGGGGCAACGAGCTGCTGGAGTGGGCCCGGGCCCAGATCCTGGCCAGGGAACCGGTGCGCCGCGAGGTGTTCCGGGCCCCGCAGGAGCGGGTACTCGTGATCACCTGGTGGGAGGCGGCCGAGGGCATCGCGGCGGACCTGCCCGAACTGCCCGAGCCGGCCGCCGACCTGATCACGCGCGCGGTGCACCGCTGGCGGTTCGAGTCGGTGGAGGTCGACGGAGGTTAGCCGGAGGGCCCGCGATCTTCCGGCCTCCGGGCCCATGAGCCGGGCGGCCCCCCCGCCCGGCAGGCGCCCGGCGCGGCGACCCCCGCCCGCCCCGCGCCGCCCGGTCCGCCCGCCCCACGCCGCCTGCCCCGCGCCGCCCGGTCCGCCCGCCCCGGTCCGCCCGCCCCGCGCCGCCCGGTCCGCCCGCCCCACGCCGCCCGCCCCGCGCCGCCCGGTCCGCCCGCCCCGCGCCGCCCGCCCCGCGCCGCCCGGTCCGCCCGCCCCGCGCCGCCTGCGCCGCCCGCCCCGCGCCGCCTGGGCCGCCTGGCACGTCACTGCCCGGGCGTCGCCGCAGGCGGTACGGCAGGCGGCACGGCGGGTGCGCCGATCAGCATCGAGGGGGCGCCCGCCACCCGCGTCAGGAACACGGTCGCCGAGTTCGGGCCCTGCGGCTTGACCTTCTTGCGCAGTTCCTCGGGCTCGATGGCCGAACCGCGCTTCTTCACGGTCAGGATCCCGACCTCGCGCTCGCGCAGCAGCGCCTTCAGCTTCTTCAGCCCGAACGGCAGCACGTCGGTGATCTCGTACGCGGTCGCGTACGGCGTCTCCCGCAGCTCGTCCGCGGTGATGTAGGCGATGGTCGGGTCGATGAGCCGGCCGTCCAGCCGCTCGGCGACCTCGGCGACCAGATGGGCGCGGATCACGGCGCCGTCGGGCTCGTACAGCCAGCGGCCGACCGGCCCGGCCTCCGGGTCGGGCAGCGGATCGGCGGTGTGCAGCCCGCGCGGCCCGGGGAGCAGGGTGGCGCGCACGGTCCCGGGGGCGGTGCCGAACCAGAGCACGGCCTCCTTGACGTCTCCCTGGTCCGAGATCCACTCGGCCTCGGCCTCCGCCGGGACCGCCTCGTGCGGGATCCCCGGGGCGATCTTGATGGCCGCGTACTTCGCCGCTCGGGCCGTCTCCACCGCCCACGACAGCGGCGGCGAGTAGGACTCCGGATCGAAGATCCGCCCGCGCCCCCCGCGCCGGGCCGGGTCGATGAAGACCGCGTCGTAGCCGGTGGTGTCCACCTCCGTCACATCCGCCTCCCGGACCTCGATCAGGTCCGCCAGGCCCAGCGCCTCGGCGTTGGCGCGCGCGACGGCCGCCGTCAGCGGGTCGTGGTCCACCGCGAGCACCCGGATGCCGAGCCGGGCCAGGGCGAGGGCGTCGCCGCCGATGCCGCAGCACAGGTCGGCGACGCTGCGCACGCCGAGCGCCGCGAGCCGTTCGGCCCGGTAGGAGGCCACCGACGCGCGGGTGGCCATCTCGCCGCCGCCGGGGGTGAAGTACATCCGGAAGGCGTCCTCGGCCCCGAACTTCGCCACCGCGCGCTGCCGCAGCCGGGCCTGCCCGAGGGCCGCCGAGACCAGCCCTGCGGGGTGCTCGCGGCGCAGCCGGGTGGCGACGGCCAGCTCCCGGGCCGGCTCGTAGTCGCGGAGCGAGTCGAGGAGGGCGCGGCCCTCGGGGGTGAGGAGGGCGGCGAAGTCTTCGGGGGTCACGGGTCCATTGTCGGCGACGGGGTGTGTGGGCCGGTCGGAGGAACGTCGCGCCCCGGTGCGCGGTGTCGTCCCGGAAGCCCGCGTGTCGGGTGCCAGGATGCGCTGCTATGCAGCTAGTCGGACAAAGGGAAGATAAGACGCAACTGGGTCACCGGTGCGCGGCGGGTCCGCGCGGCCGGTTCGGGGTGGCCGTGGCCGCCCTGCTGGTAGCCGCCCTCGGCACGGCGTGCGGCTCGGGGCAGTCGGGTGCCCCGGACAAGGCCGAGAAGGAGAAGGCCGCCAAGGGCGCGGAGGCGGGCGTTGCGGGCGCGCTCAGCGCCGCCGAGAAGGCCAAGGCGCTGCAGCAGGCACGCGTCGCCGCCGCGAAGAAGTGGGGCCTGCGCCAGGTGCCGCTCGCCGCGCCCGCGGCGCCGAAGGAGAAGCCCGAGATCAGCACGCGCGACGGCTTCGAGGTGTGGAACCACGAAGAGGACGAACTGCCGCCGGTCTTCACCACCGTCCCGACGGAGGACAAGGTCGTCTTCCTGACCATCGACGACGGCTCGGAGAAGGACCCCGAGTTCCTGAAGATGATGCAGGAGCTGAAGATCCCGTACACGGCCTTCCTCAGCGACTACCTGGTGAAGGACAACTACCCGTACTTCAAGCAGATGCAGGCCGCCGGCGTCACCCTGAACAACCACACCCTCAACCACCGCTACATGCCCGGGCTGTCGTACGAGCAGCAGCGCGAGGAGATCTGCGGCCAGCAGGACACCATCCAGAAGACCTTCGGCAAGCGTCCGACCCTCTTCCGGCCGCCGTACGGCAACTACAACGACGACACCCTCAAGGCGGCGAAGTCCTGCGGCATCAAGGCCGTCCCGCTGTGGAACGCGGAGGCGTTCACGAACCGCATGGACTACCGCGAGTGGGACCGCGACCTGCACCCCGGTGACATCATCCTCACGCACTTCCGGGGCAAGGAGGACTGGAAGGGCACCATGCCTGACATGATCCGTCATGTCATGAAGACCGTCACGGACAAGGGATATGCCGTGGCCCGCCTGGAGGACTACTTGTGAGGTATGCGCGCCGGTTGGTAGCCGGAACGCTGGCGGCCGGCGCGCTCGCGCTCTCCCTGGCGGGGTGCGGGGAGAGCGTGGAGCCCATCGAACGGCTGGGCCGCAAGACGACGCAGGAGCCGTCGCGGACGCCGTCCGCGTCCGCGACGGCGCCCGGGTCCTCGCCCGCCCCCGCGCAGGGGGGCGCGTCGGACGAGGCGTACCGGAAGTGGGGCCTGACGGCCCCCGTCCAGTACGCGCCGAAGCCCGCACAGAAGCCGCAGATCCCCAAGGCATCCCCGGGCAAGGTCCCGGTGATAGACCGAATACCCGTGCCGGCCGGGGAGAAAATAGTCTTCCTGACCTTCGACGACGGCGCGGAGAAGGACCCCGAGTTCCTGAGGATGGCGGCCGACCTCCAGCTGCCGATCAGCATGTTCCTGACGGACAGCGTGGCCTCTTCGGACTACGGGTACTTCGAGAAGCTCCGCGACAACGGCTCGGCGAGCACGGTGAACAACCACACGCTGACCCACCCGAACCTGCGGACCCTCTCCTTCGAGGCGCAGAAGAAGGAGATATGCGGCCAGCAGGACAGGCTGGAGCAGCGCTTCGGCCGACGCCCGCCGCTCTTCCGCCCGCCCTTCGGCAACTACAACGACGACACCCTCCGGGCCGCCTCGGAGTGCGGAGTCTCGTCGGTCCTGCTGTGGCGGGTGTCGATGCAGATCAACAACTTCCAGTACGCCCAGGGTTCCGCCCTCCAGCCTGGCGACATCATCCTGGCCCACTTCCGCGGCCCGTCCGAACTCAAGGGCGCGACGGAGATCCAGATGACGACCCGCATGCTCCAGCGCATCCAGGAGCAGGGCTACAGGATCGGCCGCCTGGAGGACTACCTGTAGGGGCCGGTACGAACCTCCGCGCACTCGGCGCCTCCACCCCCGCGGCCCCACCGCCCCGGCCGGTGGCCGCCCACCCGCCCCCTGCATCCCGCTCCCCACACCACCCCGCGCCTCCCACCCCCGACCACCACCCCGACGCAGGGGGCGGGGCCGCGGGGGTGGAGGGGCCGGGGCGCGGGATTCCGTACCCCCTACACCCGCACCACCGGGGTGATCGTCGTTTCCGCCGGGCCTCGGGCGTCGGCCTCGCGCTGGCGTTCCGCGCTGTCGCTGATGCGCAGGAGGAGGGCGATCATGATCCAGTTGGCCAGGAGGGACGAGCCGCCCTTCGCCAGGAAGGGCAGCGCCTTGCCGGTCAGGGGGATCAGGCCCGTGACGCCTCCGGCGACCACGAACACCTGAAGCGCCAGCGCCGAGGCCAGGCCCACCGCCAGCAGCTTGCCGAAGGGGTCGCGGGCGCCGAGTGCCATCCGCAGCCCGCGCTGCACGAGGAGCGCGTAGAGGATCAGTACGGCCATGACCCCGGCCAGGCCGAGCTCCTCGCCCACGGTGGTGAGGATGAAGTCGCTGCGCCCGGCGAACTTGATCAGCTCGGGGTGCCCCAGTCCGAGGCCGGTCCCGGAGACACCGCCCGTACCGAAGCTGAACAGCGCCTGCGCCGACTGGTCCGAGGTGACGCCCGGGGGAGGGTTCTCCCAGTAGACGGAGAGCGGGTTCAGCCAGGCCGCCACACGCGCCTTGACGTGCGGCTCCGTCGAGCCGACCACGAAGGCGCCCGCCGAGGCCATGAGCAGGCCGCACACGATCCAGCTGGTGCGCTCGGTGGCGACGTACAGCATCACCACGAAGACGCCGAAGAAGATCAGCGACGTTCCCAGGTCCCGCTCGAAGACCAGCACCAGCATCGAGAGGATCCACACCGTGATGATGGGCCCGAGCTGGCGCATCGGAGGCAGCCTCATGCCGAGGAACTTACGGCCCGTCAGGGCGAGGGAGTCCCGGTGGATGACCAGATAGCCGGCGAAGAAGATCGCGATCATGATCTTCACGAACTCGCCGGGCTGAACCGAGAACCCGAAGAGGATGATCCACCTCTTGGCGCCGTACGTGTCCGCGCCGAAGAACGCCGGCGCGATCAGCAGCACCAGCGCGACCGCCATCGTGAGGTAGATGAACCGCTGGAGCAGCCGGTGGTCACGCAGCAGGGCCAGGACCGCGATGCAGGCGGCGACGCCGACCACCGTCCACAGCAGCTGGCCCGGGGCGTTGGCGTCCGCGTTCCACCGCTCGATGTAGCTCTGGTCGAGCCGGTGGATCAGGACCAGCCCCAGCCCGGTCAGCAGCATGGCGAGCGGGAGGACCAGCGGGTCCGCGTAGGCCGCGAAGCGGCGCACGCCCAGGTGCCCCACCAGTGCCAGCAGCGTCATGCTGACGGCGAAACGGGCGAGGTTGGGCGGGAGCCCGCCGTTCATCGCGAGACCCGCGGCGGCGTGCCCGAAGACGGCGATGGCGACGACGAAGGCGAGGAGCAGTGCCTCGGTGCGACGGCGGGCGCCCGCCGTCGTCAGGGGCCTCAGTCCACGCACGGGATGCCGTCGCCGTCCTGGGGGGCGGACGGGGAGGGCTGCGAGGAGGGCGGTGACGCCTCACGCGCCCCCGGCGTGGCGCCGGGCGCGTCGGCCGAGGCGCTCGGTGCGCCGGGGCTTGCGGAAGCCTTGGGTCCGATCTGCTCTGCAATGAGGCGCTTTATCTTCATATCATCTACGACGTTGATGTCCTCCCCACGGTTCCGCCCGAAGCGCTCCACGGGGAGTGTCGTGAACCGCACCCTGCCGCCGGACAGGCTTTTCGCCTGCTTCACGAACGACAGCAGGTCCCACCCCCGGTCGGTCACCACGTCCTGTTTCGCGGCGTCGATCAGCTTGATCAGCTTCACCGGGTCGGTGAAGGTCCCGGCGGAGTTCAGCTTCTTCGTCGCGCCCGCGAGGAAGGCCTGTTGCCGCTTCGTCCGGTCCAGGTCGCCGCCCTCCAGGCCGTGCCGCTGGCGTACGAAGGCGAGCGACTGCCGGCCGTCGAGCGTCTGCGGGCCCGCCGGGAAGTCGGCGCCCGAGTACCGGTCCTTCACCGCCTTGTTCAGGCACACCGGTACGCCGCCCAGCGCGTCCGCGAGGTGGTAGAAACCGGCCAGGTTCAGCTCGGCGAAATGATCGACCGGCACGCCCAGGAAGTCGCGCACCGTCGCGATCTGCGCCGCCCGCCCCGCCTCCCGGCCCTCCCGTTCCAGCTGCCGGGCGTCCTTCATGCCCTGCGCGGCGAGCTGCCCCTCCTTCTGCGCCTTCGCCAGCCCGTACGCCTTCTTGATCTTGTCCTTGCCGTGGCCGGGAATGTCGACGAAGTCGTCGCGCGGCACCGAGAAGGCCGTCGCCCGGCCGCCGTCCCCCGGCACGTGCAGCAGGATCAGGGTGTTCGCGTTGTATCCGCCGATGTCCGAACTGCCGGCGTGCAACTGGTCGAGGACTTCCTGCGGCAGCTTCTCGCCGTTCTGGTCCCGGCGGCTGTCCAGGCCGATGAGCAGGATGTTGGTGTCGCCGAACCTCGACTTCTCGGCCCCTTCGAGCACCTTGGAGCTGCCGATGCCGGCGGCCAGGTCCCGGTACAGGTACCAGGCGCCCCCGCCCGCCATGACCGCCAGCGCACAGCCCGTGACCAGCAGCGTGCGACCGAGCCGCCGCCGGCGGGACGGGCGGCGGCGTCGGGTCGTCGTCTTCCTCCGGTGCGCGCTCATGCCAGTCGATGGTGGGGCAGACCCGCTGAAGGAATCCTGAGGTTCCTGAAGGGGCGCTCAGGCCGGGCCGCCGCCCGGGCCCACCCCCTGGCGGATCCGCAGCACCAGCCGCGCGCCCCCATCCGGCGCCGCCCATGCCCGTACGTCGCCCCCGTGCGCCCGCGCGATCTCGCGGGCGATGGCCAGGCCGAGGCCCGTCCCGCCGCCCGCCCGGCTGCGGCCGGAGTCCAGCCGGACGAACCGCTCGAAGATCCGGTCGCGGTCCGCGTCGGGGATGCCCGGGCCGTCGTCGGTGACCTCCAGGACCGCCCAGCCGTCCTGCTCCGCGGCCCGGACGGCGACCTCGGAGCGGGCGTGCCGCAGGGCGTTGTCCACCAGGTTGGCCAGCGCCCGCTCCAGCCGCGCCGGGTCCCCGGCCGCCGGTACGGGCGCCCGCGCGTCCAGCCGCAGCGCGACCCGGGCGCCACCCCGGCGCGCCACGTCCTCCGCGGCCAGCAGCGCCAGGTCCACCGGCTCGGTCCGGGGCGGCGGCCCGCCGTCCAGGCGCGCCAGCAGCAGCAGGTCCGCCGCGATCCGCTGGAGCCGCTCGGTTTCGGCCAGCGCGGCCCCGACCGACTCGCGGTCGGGGCGGCCGGCCGCCAGCGCCACCTCCAGCCGGGACCGTACGGCGGCCAGCGGATTGCGCAGCTCGTGCGAGGCGTCCGCGGTGAACTGCCGCTGCCGGGCGTCGGAGCGCTCCAGCCGGTCGAGCGTGGCGTTCACGGCCCGCGCCAGTCGCGCGATCTCGTCCGCCCCGCCGGGGTCCGGGACCCGCCGGTCCAGCTCGCTGGCGGTCACCGACGCCAGCTCGGTGCGGATGGCGTCCACCGGACGCAGCGCACGGCCGGTCACCCACCAGGCCAGGGCCGCGGCGAAGCCGGTCAGCGGGGGCGCGCCCGCGAGCAGCCCGACGGCGACGGCCCGGGTCGCGTCGTCGACGTCGCCGAGCACGGTCATGGCGTAGACCGTGTACCCGCCGGGCGCGGCTACGGCGACCACCGCCCGCCGGTGCCCGCCGGGGTGCTCGGGCGGGAGCACGGCCGAGCGGGCGTCCTCGCCGGGGCCGGGCCGCGGCGCGCCGTCCAGGGCGGCTGCGCGCCCCGGGTCGCCCCCGGTCGCGGCGACCGTACGGCCGGCGGCGTCCCGTACGAGAACCAGGTCCACGCCGTTCTCCGGTGCGGGCAGCCGTCCGCCGGGCGGCGGGGTACGGGCGTCGAGCTGGGCGGCGGCCCTGAGGGCGGCGAGCTCGGTGCGGCCGGTGGTGTTGTCGAGGAGGTTGGCCCGCAGCAGGGCGTGCAGCCAGAGCCCGCCGGCGGCCAGGACGGCGGCCATGGCGAGGGCGGCGGCCGCGGCGGTACGCGCCCGTATCCCGGGCCGTCGCCCAGGAGGCGTCGTGCCGGTCACACCGGGCCCGCGGGCCCTGGCACCGCGCCCCACCCCCCGGACTCCGCCCGGGGGGACCCCCGGGTCGCCCCCGCTCCCCGATCCGGCCCGGCCGGCCGGACACCCCCTAGCCACCGTCGGGGGCCATCCGGTAGCCGGTGCCGTGGACGGTGCGGATCGAGCGGCGGCCGAAGGGTGCGTCGATCTTCTTGCGCAGCGAGGAGACGTACACCTCGACGATGTTCGGGTCGATGTCGTGCGGGGTGTCCCAGACCTCGTCGAGGATGTCCTGCTTGGCGACGGCCCGGCCGGGCTGCTCCATCAGGCAGGCGAGCACGCCGACTTCGCGGGCGGTGAGCTCGACGTCCCGCTCGCCGCGGCGGCAGCGGCGGCCCCGCGGGTCCAGGACGAGGTCGCCGGTCCGGAGGATGCCGCGGTCCACGGACCCGGCGCGGCGCACCAGCGCCCGGATCCGGGCGGCCAGGACCACGAAGGAGAACGGCTTGGTGAGGTAGTCGTCGGCGCCGGCGTCCAGCCCCTCGGCCTCGTCGTGCTCGCCGTCCTTGGCGGTGAGCATCAGCACGGGGGTGGTGACGCCGTGGGCGCGCATGCGCGTGCAGATGGCGCGGCCGCCGGGACCCGGGAGCATCAGGTCGAGCAGGACGACGTCGTACGGGCCGCCGGCGAGGGCGAGGTCCAGGCCGCGGTGGCCGTCGTGCGCGACGTCGACGATGTGCCCGTCGGCGGACAGGCCGCGCCGCAGGGACTCGGCGAGGCCTTCTTCGTCTTCGACCACGAGGATGCGCACGGGTTCAAGCGTCACATATCCCCCGAACGGGGCCCCTGCGGGGTTGCTCGGCGGGTCCGGGGCTGGCTTCGCGGGGTCGGGAGCGTGCCGCCGGGCCCCTGCGGGGTTGCTCGGCGGATACGGGGCTGGCTTCGCGGGGTCGGGAGCGTGTCGCGGGCCCCGGGTTGCGGGCACGGTGCGGCGGGGTCGGGGGGCCGGGCCCCTGCGGGGTTGCTCGGCGGGTCCGGGGCTGGCTTCGCGGGGTCGGGAGCGTGTCGCGGGTCCCGGGTTGCGGGCGTGGTGCGGGTGGGTCGGGGGGCCGGGCAGGGGTGTCTCCTCGGCTCGGCGCGTGCTCTTTGTCCCGGCTGTACCCGGTGGTCGCGCCTCGTCCTGCGGGGACACCCCTGCCCGTCCCCCCTCCAGCCGTACGGGCAGGCTCCGGAAAACCGTGGTGTCGCCCGGGCGGAGCCGCGGCGTAGGGCGGGGACACCCCTGCCGAGCCCCCTCCAGCCGTACGAGCAGGCTCCGGGAGGGCGTGGTGTCGCCTGGGCGGAGCTGTGGCGTGGGGCGGGGACACCCCTGCCGGGCCTCCCTCCAGCGGTACGGGCAGGCTCCGGGAGGGCGTGGTGTCGCCTGGGCGGAGCCGTGGCGTGGGGCGGGGACACGGGGGAGTGTCCCCGCAGGACGAGGCGCGACCAAGGCCGCCTGGCCGGGACAAGGAGACCGCGCCGAGCCGAGGAGACACTCCGCCGGGGCACCGGCCCACACCCCCACACCACCGACCAGCAGGCACAGGCCGTACCGCCGAGTCCGGCGCAGCGGCATTGGTCACCCCCGGCGGGAGCCGGCCCGCACTCCCGCACCACCGGCCAGCCGAAACCCCGCCCGTACCGCCGAGCCCGGCGCAGCGGCATTGGCCACCCCCGGCGGGAGCCGACCCGTACCGCCGAGCCCGGCACAGGGGCATTGGCCACCCCCGGCGGGAGCCGACCCGTACCGCCGAGCCCGGCACAGGGGCATTGGCCACCCCCGGCGGGAGCCGACCCGTACCGCCGAG